>CAXTRY010000057.1:0-18193 GCA_964246805.1 uncultured Acidobacteriaceae bacterium | reverse complement strand
GTTGGCGGTGGCGAGCACGGCCAGGAGCTATGGACAGATCGTGGGCGCGAACGATCGTGTGAACTTCGCCGTCATCGGGCTGAACAGCCGGGCCTACGCGCATCTGTCGTCGTTGCAGGCGAACAAAAAAGACGCCCGCATTACCCAGGTCTGCGATGTCGACTCGACGATTCTTTCGAAGTTCGCCGGCAAGGCTGGTGCCGCGATGGGAGATATGCCGAAGGCTGAGAAGGACTTCCGGCGGGTGCTCGCCTCGAACGATGTGGACGCGATCACCATCGCCACGCCCGACCACTGGCACGCGCCCATGGCCATCCTCGGGCTTGAGGCGGGCAAGAACGTCTACGTTGAGAAGCCTTGCTCCTACAATCCGCACGAAGGCGCGATGCTTGTGGCCGCGCAGAAGAAATATGGCAAGCTGTGCCAGATGGGGTCGCAGCAGCGTTCGTCCCCGCACACCATCGAGATCGTCGAGAAGATCCATGGCGGGCTGATCGGCCGCGCCTACTGGGCCGAGACCTGGTACACCAACCGCCGGAAACCCATCGGTGTGGGCCAGGTGATCCCCGTCCCGGCGACGCTCGATTGGGACCTGTGGCAAGGTCCCGCGCCGCGAACGGCTTACAAGGATAATGTCCATCCGTATAACTGGCACTGGATTCGCGAGTGGGGCACCGGCGAAACGCTGAACAACGGCACGCACGAGGTGGACGTGGCGCGCTGGGCGCTGGGCGCGGAGATGCCGCAGCGCGTCGGAGCCAGCGGCGGACGCTACGCCGCGCATGACGATTGGCAGTTTTATGACACCCTTGACGTCAGCTTCAACTATCCCGATCAGCTGCTGACGTGGAAAGGCGACTGCTGCAACGGCAAGAAGACCTTTGGACGCGACCGCGGCGTCGCCGTTCACGGCACGAAGGGGACCGCCATTATCGACCGCGACGGCTACGAGGTCTACGACATCGCCGATAAAAAGACCGCCGAGTTCTCGGTAAAGAAGAACGCGACCTCGTCGGCGGATCTGGTGGGGGCGGACTCCATGACCGACGCGCACTTCGCCAACCTGATCGCGGCCATCCGTACCGGCGCGAAGCTGAATCAGCCGGTCCAGCAGGGCAATGTCGCCGTTACCATGCTCCAGCTGGCGAATGTCGCCTACTTCACGCAGCGCGAGCTGAAGCTCGATCCATCCGGCGCGATCCTGGGCGATAAAGAAGCCGAGGCCATGACGCGGCGCACCTATGAGAAAGGCTGGGAGCCGAAGGTCTAGTTCGGCGTTGTAGAAGGCGATTTCGCTCTGAGCCGGAAACTCTCTATCATCGAACGATGGTTGCTCTTCGTACTTGGGTTTTCGCCATCGTTATCGCCCTGCTCCTTGGACAAGGCACGCCCCTCCAAGCCCAACAGAACCGTCCCACCAGCACTCCTTACGCCGGTGACCTCTCCATCTTCGAGACGCCGGGACGGGAGCAGCGTCTCCAGATTGATCGTGTCATGGACCTGCTGCATATCGCGCCGGGCAAGAGCGTAGCCGACATCGGCGCGGGGTCGGGATGGTTTACCGTGCGGGCCGCCCGCCGCGTCACCGCCTCCGGTGTTGTCTTTGCCGAAGACATCAACCCTGACGCGATCAAATACATCGACAAGCGCGCCAGGACGGAGAACCTCGGCAACGTCCGCACGATTCTCGGCACGCCCGACGACCTGAAGCTCGCCCCGGCAAGCGTCGACGCCGTCCTGCTGCTGAAGGTTTACCACGAGATCGCGCACCCCATTCCGGTGATGGAGCAGCTCCGTGCCGCGCTCAAGCCCGGTGCCCGCGTCGGCATCATCGACCGCAACGGCAAGGGCGACGATCACGGACTGGACGAAAAAATCCTCCGCAAGGAGATGGCGGACGCGGGTTACAAACTCGAAGCCCGCTACGACTTCACGAAAGCCGACGGCCAGGATTACTTCCTCATCTATCAAGCGAAGTAGGGCGAGCGATGCTTAGGCCTTTGCTCGCAGCCGCGTTTCTACTCTTCGCTCCGCCAGCCGGACGAAAGCTTTACGTCGACCGCCCCGACGCCGTCAGCTTCTCCTATCCCGCGTCCTGGCTGTTGAACGCGGACGACGACGCGGCCACGGCGAAGCTGCGTCTTGCCGACCTCGCCCCGGCTCACGCGGTGGTCCAGCTTCAGGGCAGCTTCGCGAACGAAGGACCGTATAAAAACACAGATTTTGAAGCCGGAGCCTTCGCCTATACACTCCCATCGGCTGAGAACGAAGCCGCCTGTTTCGAGCTGCTTGACCGCATGGCACCTGGGAAACCTGCATTGCTTGCGGCGTATCCGGCGAAAGAAACACGTTTCAGCGGCATGGTCGCGGGCACCGAAGACCTCCATCACGCGTTCGCGGTCTTTCGCGAAGGGCATTGTTATCTCTTCGAAACAGTCCTGATACGACGCGCTCCGGATGCTGTAGAAAAGCCTCTATCATCCGGGCAATGGCAGAGGTTGGCTGAGTCGTTCGACGCCATCGTGCGATCCGTGCGCCTGATGCCCGTCCATCCTCACTGAAGCGGGTCGATCACCTTCAGCCCGCTGGGGTCGTTCTTCTTGCCGAGCGGCGTATCATCCGCCGTGACGAAGACCTCAAGCGTGGGATTCACCCGCGCCTCAAAGACATGGCCCCCGACGGTAGTGCCGTCGCGTTTTCCCAGCACCATATGCATATGCACGATCGGCTTGCCTTCAAAGCTCGCGATGTCGCCGATCAGCGAGAGCACCTCAACCTGCTCCGTGACCGGCAGTGGGTGATAGGCCTTCTGATCGAGGACGAAGTAAGCCGTCAGCGCGCTCGAAACCGCGCCTATCCCGGTAAAGTGAGCGTTGCCCACGCGATACTTCATGGCGAAATCCGTCAGGCCGCTCAGCACCTCGTCGCCCGGCGAGAAGATCACCGCATAGACGCGTTCGCCCTTGCCCTCATGCACCAGCTTGACCTTAGCATTCGGCGCAAGGCCCACGGGTACCGGACGTGCCGGAGAGATCATTCCCTCCGGGACCGTAGCGGTCTGGGCGGACAGCAAACCGCAGAGTAGAGCGGCCGTGACGTAACACCGAACTAGACGGGACATGCTGGTAGTCATCGGTGCAGTCTCCTGCCCCGTCAGATGCCGCATAAGGTTCAGGAGCTTACTTTTTTGCCCGCGCCGTAGTAGCCGCCGGTCCGCCCGCCTGCGCCAGGGCAGAATCGATGGTCGCATAGAGGTAGTTCACATCGGTCACCTGCGTCCAGCCTTTCTGCGTGGCGACGAAGATGGTCGGAGTATGGACCAGGCCGATACGCTCCCCCAGGGTATAGTCGCTCTTTACCTCCTGCGCGAAGAGGCCGGCGGGATCGATCACGAACGGCATCGTCCGCCCGTGCGCCTGGAAGTAGCGTTGCGTAAAGGACTGGAGGTCGTCCTTGCCGGCGATCGAGGTCTGGGCGGCAAAGACGGCGCGCCGGTACTCTTCAGCCGCCTGAGGCGAAATCTTGTCCTGGATGTAGCGCGCGATCACCGCCGCGTCGAAGCTCCAGATGTGCATCTGTAAGGGGAAATCATGCCGTACCAGCGGAATCTTGTAGCGATCGACGGCCGCGTGGACGATAGGGAACGCGTGGGCACAGGCGGGGCACTCCAGATCCTCAAACTCATAGATAGCCACCTTCGCTCCCGCCGGCGGCTTGACCATGGAAGTGTCGCGCATCGGATCGCCCGTGCTGGGCGGCGCGGAGGCCTGGGCGCGGGCCTGCGGCGCGATCGCGGCGCAGGCAAGAAGAACGGCAACGGCAAAGCGATTCATGGTGAGTAGACGCATCGGGTTCACACTTCGTATCGTAAATGATTGCGGCTTATTGACTACAAGCGAAACTTTCGCAACCGCGCGGCGGCTTACGCACTCTAAGTTCAGAGCGAATGATCTCTATCCACCATCGATACGCCGTGCGGCACATGTTGCGTCTTCTCGCGGCAACCTTTTGTTGTACCGCGTTACGGGGGCAAGCCCCGCCCAGCCTGCCGGCGGCACCCGCGCCCACCGCCGAGACGCTCGCGGCCGCGACGCCCCTTCCGCTCAGCATCGACGACGCGATCGCCCGCGGACTGGCCCGCAATCTTCAGATTGAGTTGAGTGCGCAGAACGAGCGCATGGTCCAGGGCGAGGTATTGACGGTCGGCAATGCACTTCTACCGAACCTCTCCGCAACGGGCAACATCACCGCCAGAGAGTTGAATCTCGCGGCCATGGGCTTCAAACCCCAGACGCTCTCCTCGTTCGGCATCACCAGCTTCAATCCGATCATCAAGGTCAACACGGCAGCCGCGCAGATCACCATCTCGCAGCAGTTGTTCAATGTTCCGGCTTACTACTTGTACCGCGCCGCGCAGAAGGCGACCGGCGCGGCTTCGTTCGCCACGCTCAATGTACGAGGCGGCATCACGCTCCAGGTTGCGACGTACTATCTGCGCGCCCTGGCCGACGACGCGCAGATGGCGAATGCCCGCGCTCTGCTAAAAGCCGATCAGGTGGTCCTCGATCAGGCCGCGGCCTCGCATGATGCCGGTGTAGGCACGAATCTGGACGTGCTCCGCGCGCGTGTTCAGCTGCAGCAGCAGCAGCAAGTGCTCATCAATGATGAGAATGCCTTCGCCAAGGACAAGATCGCGCTCAACCGGCTGATCGGCCTCTCCGCCGGGCAGGAGCTGACGCTCACCGACCACGTGCCGTTTGAAGAACTAACCATGCTGCCCTTGCCCGAAGCGCGCGACTTGGCCTATACGCGCCGCAAAGATCTGCTCCAGCTCCAGGCGGAACTGGAAGTGGCGGAGCGCTCGCAGAAAGCCGTGCGTTATGAGTATGCGCCCACGGTGGCCGTGGGCGGCTACTACGGCGTGATCGGCGTTATTGGCGGCCTATATCATGGCAACTTCGTCGCTCAGGGTGGCATTGTGCTGCCCGTCTTCCGTGAGGCCGAGTTTCGGGGCGAACGTGAAGTAGCCGCCGCGCAGACGACCGGTCTGCACCAGCAGATCGCCAGCCTGCGCGACACAATCGACGGACAGCTGCGCGACTCGATGCTCGATGTAGAGTCCTCGCGCGACCTCGTCAGGGTGGCGCGCAGCAACGTCGCGCTGGCCGGGCAGGTGGTGAGCGACGCAATCGACCGCTTCAGGGCGGGTGTCAATGACAATCTGCCCGTCGTCCAGGCCCAGGCTACGCTTGCGGGCGCGCAGACACGGCTCGTTCAAACCCTCTATCAATACAACACCGCCAAACTCCAGTTGGCGCGCAACACGGGCGTGGTGGAGACGCGCTACCGGGACTATCTCGGACGATAGAATTTCCAGCAAGGAGACGCGCGTTCGATTTGCCATCCGCGACGTGCCCTGACATTTACCTTTCCACAACCCCCAAGCCGCGCTATCCTGCTGACACACCGCTTTAACATATGTTCGTCAGGAGCACCATGCGCCGTTCGGTCCCCGCCCTCCTTGTTCTGTCCGCCGCCCTCTCTTCCGGCCTTGCCGCCCAATCCTTCCTTATCGAGGCCGCTGCCGACGCGCCTACCGCCGTTCCGAAGAAACCCATCAGCTTCGATCTTTCCGCCATCGACAAAACCGTCGATCCCTGCACCGACTTCTACCAATACTCCTGCGGCAACTGGAAGAAGAACAATCCCATTCCCGCCGACCAGGTGCGCTGGGGCCGCTTCAACGAGCTCGCCGACCGCAATAACTATCTTCTCTACGGAGAACTGAAGGCCGCCTCCGACGCGCCCAAATCGCCGCTCCAGAAGAAGTACGGCGATTACTTCGCGGCCTGCATGAACGCGCCTCTCGCCGATTCGCTTGGAGCCAAACCCATTGAACCCGAGCTCCAGGCCATCGACGCGCTCAAGGATAACAAGCAGCTCGCCGCCCTCGATGTCGACCTGACAAAGCGTTTCGGGAGCGGAGCCGTCTTCTATCTCGGGGTCCAACAGGATCAGAAGGACGCCACCAAGCAGATCCTCGGCACCGGTCAGGGCGGCCTCACCCTACCCGATCGCGATTACTACCTTACGCAGGACGACCGCTCGAAAAAGCTCCGCGACCAGTACGTCGCCCACGTCACCAGGATGTTCGTCCTGCTGGGCGACACGCCCGAGAAGGCTGCCGCCGAGGCCGCCGACGTCCTTCGCATCGAGACCGCGTTCGCCCAGGGCTCCATGGCTCGCGTCGAGATGCGCGATCCCGCCAAGCGCTACCACATCATGACCGTCGCCGATGTGCAGGCCCTCAGCCCGGACTTCAACTGGCAGCAGTATATCGACGGCGTCGGCGTAGGCGCGGCCAGAACGCTCAACGTCAGCTCGCCCGGCTTCGTCAAGGCCGTCAACGCCGAGATCGACGCCGAGCCGCTACCCGCGATGAAGAGTTACCTGCGCTGGCACGCCCTCCACGGCGCTGCCCCGCTGCTCAGCGCGAAGTTCGTCGACGAGAACTTCGACTTCTTCAATAAGACCCTGAACGGCCAGAAGGAGCAGCAGCCCCGCTGGAAGCGCTGCACCCGCCACACCGACGGCGCGCTCGGCGAGGCAGTGGGCCAGGACTGGGTCCGCGAGAACTTCCCGGGCGACTCAAAGGCCAACATGGAGAAGCTCGTCGCCGCGCTTGAGAACGCCCTCGGCGAAGACATCGCCAGCCTGCCCTGGATGTCCGACGCCACCAAGGCCGAGGCGAAGGCCAAGCTCGTCGCCTTCCGCCAGAAGATCGGCTACCCCGAGCACTGGCGCGACTACTCACTCGTTACCGTTAAGCGCGACGATCCCCTCGGCAACGCGGAACGCGCCGCCATCTTCGAGCGGCAGCGCAACCTCCACAAGCTAGGCCAGCCCGTCGACGAAACCGAGTGGGGCATGACCCCGCCCACCGTCAACGCCTATTACAGTTCGTCGAACAATGACATCAACTTTCCCGCCGGCATCCTCCAGCCGCCCTTCTTCGACAACTCGCTCGATCCCGCGGTCAACTTCGGCGGCATCGGCGTCGTTATCGGGCACGAGATGACGCACGGCTTTGACGATCAGGGCTCGAAGTTCGACGGCAAGGGCAATCAGCGGACATGGTTCACCCCGGACGATCTCGCCAAGTTCAAGGACAAGACCGAGTGCATCGCGAAGGAGTACGACGGCTTCGAGGTCGCGCCGGGGCAGAACCTCAACGGCCATCTGACGCTCGGCGAGAACGCGGCCGACAATGGCGGCATCCGCATCGCCTTCCAGGCCTTGCAGGAGACGATTGCCAGGCAGGGCGCCGCCGCCGAGCCCGGCTACACCGGCGGTGAGCGCGACGGCTACACTCCCGCGCAACGCTTCTTTATCGGCTTTGGCCAGGTCTGGTGCCAGAACGAGACCGAGCAGAGCGCCCGCGTCCTCGCCAAAACCGATCCGCACAGCACTGGCGAGTGGCGCGTCAAAGGGACCGTCCAGAACTTCGACGAATTCGGTAAAGCCTTTGGCTGCAAGGCTGGTCAACCGATGATGCCAGTCAACAGCTGCCGCGTCTGGTAATCGGGCGGAGAACACCGGCGGCGGGCCAACGGCAGGTTCAAAGCCCGCCGCTGACTTTTAGCTATGGAAATTGGCATAAATCCGCGAACACTTCTACAATCGAATAGAAGTCGTACTCCCAAGAGAGTTGCTCGCAGCACAAGGCGGCCAAACACCGCCCGCGAGGATTAAGGAAGCGCATGACGTTGAGCAGGATTGGCCGGTTCGGTTTGGCCTTGGTAGTCTCCGTGGCTGTAGGGTTGGGCATGACGGCATGTGGTGGCGGCACCATCGGCTATATGTGGGTTCTAGGCAGTACGCCCAGTGGCGCGGCCGGTCAGCTTACCGGACAGATCGCCGGCTTTAAAATCGACGATTATACCGGCAATCTTACGTCCGCGATCCATTCGCCCTTTTCCTCGGGCGGGACAAATCCCATTGACATCGTCGTCAAACCGGGCGGACGCTACGTCTACATCATTAATCAGGGGGTTGCAGGCACGGGTACGACCTGCCCGTCGACCTCATCCGACTACGTTGCCGGGAATATCTCCGTCTTTTCGGTTGGTGGAGACGGCACACTGACCTATCAGACAACCTATACCAGCCAAGGCTGCACCCCGGTCTGGGCGGCGATCGATTCCACCGGCGGCTTCCTTTACGTGCTCGATCAGAAATCGCCCGCCTATGGCACAATGACCAACGGTGTTACGGATCGCAACGGCGACATTACCGTCTTTTCAATCGCAGCGGACACCGGCCGGCTATCTTTGGTCACGAACGCGCAAGTCAAGAACCCGAGCGGCACCCAACTCCCCTATTTTGAAGTTGGCCCTTCGCCCATCATGATGCGCGTTTCGAATGGCTGCCTCTTTACCCTCGACCAGGGCGACCATACCGTATTCCCGTACTCTGTCGCCTCCGCCGGGCAGCTCGCGCTGACGACCAACTCCACGATTTCGGTCACGGGCAGCGGCGCGGCAACCCCTCTGCTAACCTCCATCAGCGCCGCCGGCACCTACGTCTATCTTACCGACGCCGCCAATAATTTGATCCTTCCTTACACCTCGGGCAGCAGCTGCTCGCTCAACACGCTGACAGGCGGCTCTGTCGCAAACCTTCCGCTCACCGCAAACCCGGTCTATACGTTTACCGACGGCAAAGGCAAATATCTTTACGTCCTCAATCAGTCCGGCACCAACTCCAATAACAACAACAGCACTATTTCGGCGTTCACGGTCGATGCGGCTACCGGCAAGCTCCAGGTCGTCGGCGGCGGAACGGACGCCAGCAACCCTTATCAGGTAGGCTCCGGCCCTGTTTGCATGGGTGAAGATCCCACGAATCAGTATCTTTACACCTCGAACAACGCCTCGGGCACGGTTACCGGCAAGCTGATCAACCAGAATACCGGCCAGCTCTCCGATCTCTCTCGTGGATCGAGCTTCCCGGCCGTCGGCAAAGCCACCTGTCTCGCCATCAGTGGCAACGTGCAGTAATCCGCTTCACACGAGAATGCAACAAGTAAAACAAGCGGCGGACAAAACGCCCGGAGTATGGAAAGCGCATGAAGTTCTCTGAAGTAATGATAGCGAAGACGATGGGCCGCATTGCAAAGGCCACCGCGGTTTCGCTCGCCATGGGCCTCGGCCTCACCGCCTGCAGCCGCGACTACGTCGTCGCTTACGTCTACGTTGCCACGGCTAAAGCTAACCCCGGCCTGATCGACGCTTATTCGGTCGATTACCAGTCCGGTGCCCTCGTTGCGCTTGCCGACTCGCCCATTCCCGCCGGCCGCAACCCCGTGGCCATCGTCCCTACAACCTCTCCCTCCACCGGCAACCAGTTCCTCTTTGTGCTCAACCACGACGATTCTACCGTCGGCACGTATGCCGTGGGTACCGACGGCAAGCTCTATGCCGAGAACACCGTCAACACCAACGGTAGCTTCCCGGTGGCCGCGGCCGTAGACTCCGGCGGCAAGTTTCTCTACGTCGCGTACACCTACCAGTCTCCGTATACGCCCGCATCGCCCGGACCCGGCGGCATCTCCATCTTTCCCATCACCTATAGCGGAAGTGGCGGCACGGAGATGGTGGCTCTCGGCACCCCGACGGCCGTAAACATCGGCAACAATCCAGTCGGTATCGTAGCCAGTAAGTACAACAACTTCGTCTACGTCGTCGATGCCGAGACGCCCACGAATGGCGCGCCCGTCGGAGAAGTTCTAGGATTTTCCGAGAACACCTCCACCGGTGCCCTGACCGCATTGCAGGGAACGAGCCTTACTGGAACCGGTACGCCCGCCGCAACCGGTTACTATGCCGGAGTAAGTCCCAGCGCCATCGCCGAAAATCCATTATCAAGCTTCGTCTACGTTACCGATAAGGTGTCGAATCAGCTTTACGGTTATATCGTTCAGACGAACGGCTCGCTTGTGCCGATGGTCAATGGCCCCTTCGTCACCGGCCAATTTCCGGTTGCCGTCACGATCGACCCCCGAGGCGACTTCCTTTACGTTGCCAACTTCAACGCAAGTAGCCTCAGCGCTTACGCCATCAACACCGCGACCGGAACCCCCACCAATTCAGTCGGTGGCTCGACGGCGGTCAACACCAATCCCATCGGCATCGCTATCGAGCCGGCGCTTGGCATCTATCTCTTTACCGCTAACCAGACCGACGGCACGGTCTCCGGCGAGCAACTCGATCCCCATAATGGCGGCTTGAAGTCCGTTCAGAACACGCCATTCCCGGCCTCCGGACTGCCTACGGCCATTACGGCCATCGTCAACGGAGCACATTCCACGACGCTCTCCGTCACCACGCCTACCAACTGATACATCCTCACCGCTCCTGCACGAAGTGGTGAGGATGTTCCAGCTAGCCTTTACGCTCGCTTATCCCGGTGCAGCGGAAAGCAATGGGCAGTACAGAAGAACCTTGCGTTTTCGGCGTGAATGCAACGGCGTTCGACATTGCGGCGGAGATGCCGTGGTCCTCATCCGGGCTATCGACCGGTAGGATAAACTCTTCCCCGTTCTCGGTTCCTTGTTCCGGATTGAATCGTCGAACCGTCACATTGTACTTTTCAAAGCCATGGATCACCTCGTTGTTTTCGATGCGTATCGTCAGCGCAGGAAAGGTTATTTAGGCTTAGCTAGTTTCATCGTCTCGCCGCCAGCACAGCAGCCACAATACCCCGCAAGCCACGACGGCTCCGCACGTATCCAATACGACATCCGATACCTTTCCCGTGCGATTCGGCAGAAACGTCTGGTGGAACTCATCCATCGAGGCAATCAGCGCCGTGGAGGCGACCGCCCGCAGGCTGGCACCCCAGCGCCATCGGCTTACGCTTACCGCCGCCCGCGTCATCGCCCGCAGCAGCCATGCGCGTACAAACGTGACGCATACGGCACCGAATCCGCCGAAGTGTCCGCTCTTTCGCATGAGGTGATGCATTTGCGCCCAATGCGGGTCGCTTATCCGGCCCAATACCGCCTCGAAGACCGGACGCAACCATCCGCTGGTATTCTCCGCTGAAAACGTCCGCGTCGATTCGACGGCGATTACCGCGACCGCCACCAGCACCGGCCCCCATACATATAGCCGGGAGACCGGACGCACACGGCCGAATCCACCGCGATCAGCTAAAAGTACAGAGCGCATCCCTTCAGTCTAACCACCCGTTCGTCATTGGAAGTCGTAGTTTACCGTCATCGTCACCGCGACTGGCTTCCCGTCCCGCATCGCCGGGGTAAACCGCCATCTCGCCACCGACTCCACCGCGCTTTCATCCAGCCCATACCCCAGCGGTCGCGCGATCGCGATCCTGCGCGGTACGCCCTCCGTGTCGATCACCAGCCGCATCTGCACCGTGCCGCGCACCGTATCGCGCTCCGCATAGGCGTTCAGGTGGGCGTCCACCTTGTGCGCGGCCACCGGTGGAATCACGTCCTTGGCCGCCGGACTCGCCGCGTCGATGGGCGGGACGGTAAGCCCGTCGGGCGGCCACGCAAGGCCCGGATCGAAGTAATGCCGCCAGAACGGCGGCGTCTCCCGCTGCAATCGCGGGTCGATCCCCTGGGCGAAGATCGCATCGAGCGTCGCTTCGAATCCCCGCTCGTTTTCCGCATCCGCCACCCGTACGTTCACCGTCTCGCTATTCCGCGGATGCCGTTCAAACTGCCGGTTCTCCTGATTGAAACGAATCGCCACGCGGATGCCTTCGATTTCGATCGAATTTCCCCGCCGCGAGACCTGCTTAACATCGATACCCGCCAGCGTCCAGTCCACTCGCTCTGCCGCGCCTTGCATCCGGCCCGCGGCGTCGTAGCGCAGGTCGTCGCTCGCGGGAAGTCCGCGCAGAAACAAAGCCCGGCCCACCAGCGCTTGCGCCGCCTCTACCGGTGCGTCCGCCTTCGCGGGCGACGTGCCCTGGCCCCAGGCTCCCGTGCCAAGCATCGCCATCACCAGCAAAGCAATCCGCCGCATCCTCGCAGTGTAAGGCAAAGCGCACAATTCCGTTGACGCCTCCTCGTCCTTCCGATATCTTTAAGGTTCGCGCAGTCTTGCGTCTGTCCGGCCTTGCAACTTGCATCGTTGCATCGTTAGATCGACAGCCGGCGAGTGAGCAGGGAAGCATATTCCCGCCGTGCGATCTCTAACCCGATTCAGGTGGCTTCCGCCTAGATTCCAGTTGGAACTCCTTTTTCCTCGCGTTTGGCCGTTTTCAGCCGCTCGCACCATAGTCGCAGTGCCTACCTCATCTTCCGCAATACGCCGACCCCGGAAGACGGCAGAACGAAGGAGTAACCCATGTCGACCACCATCCCCAGCGGCAAGGACATCCAGCGCAAGTGGTTTGTCGTAGACGCCGCGGGCAAGACCCTGGGCCGTCTCGCCACGCGCGCCGCCAGCATACTCGCCGGCAAAGATAACGTGCTCTACACCCCTTATATCGATATGGGCGATCACGTCATCATCGTCAACGCTGAAAAGATTGTCCTCACGGGCTTGAAGTCGGATAAGAAGCTCTATCGCCGCTACACCGGTTTTCCCGGCGGCCTCCGCGAAGAGTCTTTCATCAAACTGCTTGCCCGCCGGCCCGAGGCCATCGTCGAACAGGCCGTCAAGGGCATGCTCCCCAAGAACAAGATGGGCCGCCAGATGGCCACCAAGCTGAAGGTCTACAAGGGCGCGCATCATCCGCATCTCGCCCAGCAACCCCAGCCCCTCGACTTCCACGCCAGCAATGCCCCAAAAGCTGTCGCGCCCCAGGCATAACCCCACGTTCTAAGGAGCATCATGGCAGATCTAGTGCAATTCTATGGAACCGGCCGCCGCAAGTCGTCGATCGCGCGCGTCTTCCTCCGCCCCGGCAGCGGCAACTTCACCGTTAACAAGAAAGCTGTCGACGTCTACTTCGTCACCGCGCAGCAGCGCGCCGCCGCCAAGCGGTCGCTCGGTATCGCGGATATCGGCGAAACCTTCGATGTCTTCACCACCGTCAAGGGTGGCGGCGTCATGGGTCAGGCCGACGCGGTCAAGCTAGGCATCGCCCGCGCGCTGATGGAGTTCAACCCCGAGCTCCGCAAGGCTCTCAAGGCGGAAGGCCTCGTTACCCGCGACTCGCGCGGCAAGGAGCGCAAAAAGTACGGCCAAAAGGGCGCTCGCGCACGCTTCCAGTTCTCCAAGCGTTAGTTGGAAGTGGATCGTTGTCAGCCTGACAACGATCCACTTGATCTTCCGCTACACCCTCCGAAGAACACTCATCGAAGGCAAGGAACTCAATCTCCCGACGCTTATCGCAAGGGATCAATCCAGACCAGCCGCATCGTTCTTTCGAGAATAGCAATCGGCCCGGTCTATAAACAGGAGCTACACTTTGGCCAACATCACCATGAAGGAACTGCTCGAAGCCGGAGTTCATTTCGGTCACCAGACCAAGCGCTGGAACCCAAAGATGAAGGAGTATATCTTCGGCGAGCGCAACGGCATTTACATCATCGATCTCCAGAAGACTCTCAAGATGTTCAAAGAGGCGTCGAAGTTCGTCACCGACCTGACCGCCACCGGCAAACTCATCCTTTTCGTCGGTACCAAGCGCCAGGCGCAGGACGCCGTGGCCGAGGAAGCGACCCGCGCCGGAATGCCTTACATCAACAGCCGCTGGCTTGGCGGCCTGCTCACCAACTGGGTCACCGTGCAGAAGTCCGTCAAGCGCCTCCAGGAGCTCGACGACATGTCGACCGACGGCCGCTATGAGCTGCTGACCAAGAAGGAAGTCATCAAGCTTGAGCGCGAACGTAAGCACCTGTCGACCAATCTCTCCGGCATCAAGACCATGAAGCGCTTGCCCGACGCCATCTTCGTCGTGGATTCAAACAACGAGGCCATTGCCGTCGCCGAGGCTCGCAAGCTCGGCATCCCGGTCGTCGCCGTGGTCGACACCAACTGCGACCCGACGGTCGTCGATTACGTCATCCCGGGTAATGACGACGCCCTCCGCGCCATCCGCCTCTTCACCATGAAGATCGCCGATTCGGCCTATGAAGGCGTTCAGATGGTCTCCGAGCGCGCCTTTGCCACCGAAGCCGCCGACATCCAGCCCATGACGATCGCGCCCGAGTACATCGGCGAAGACGGCGAGTTCGATCCGGCCCTTGCTGAAGTCCATGAGTCCGCCGGCGTGGCAGAAGCTTCCGTCGAGGATGACGATGAGAACGTCGATCTGGAAGCTGTTCTCGGCGGCGGCATCCGCAAGGCTCCAGCCGCGGCCACCGAGCTCGAGCCGGAAGCCGAACCGATGCACGCCGAAGCCACCGCCTAGCCGTTCACGTGAGGGTTGAGGCATGGTCCATCTGTGCCTTAACCTTGCTTCGCGTATTCTGGAGAAGCATGCAATCGAAAGCCCGGAGGATCGTACGATGAACAATGTTCAACTCTACTTCGCCATCGGCATCCCCACGTTCAGTGTCCTGGTTGGCATTATGGTCGGCATCTTCCAGAGCAATCATGTTCTCAATCAGTTGAACCTTCGGTTTACGTCGCTAGAGTCCACCATGAACTCTCGCTTTGCCTCCATGGACAGCAAGATGCAGGTGCTCGAAAACGATATAAAGATGCTGGTTCGATTGCACAACGATATGGATGTACGGCTTGCCCGGCTTGAAGAACGGCTCGCGCGCTAAACGATACCCGTGTATTTGCTCCACGCGCACTCCGCAACATTTGTGCGTTTTTTTTTGATAAGGAAAATTTATGCCTACTGAAACACCCGTAAAGATCGACGCCAAGCTCGTCAAGGAACTTCGCGAAAACTCCGGTGCCCCCATGGGCGATTGCCTCAAGGCTCTACAGGAAGCCAAGGGCAACATGGAAGACGCTTTCGTCGTCCTCCGCAAGCGCGGCATGGCTTCGGCGGCCAAGAAGGCCTCGCGCTCCACCAATGAAGGCGCAGTCGGCACCTACATCCACGCCGGCGGCAAGATCGGCGTTCTCGTCGAGCTCAACTGCGAGTCCGATTTCGTCGCCCGCACCGAAGACTTCCAGGAACTCCTTCGCGACATCGCCATGCACATCGCCGCCGTCGACCCGCGCTTCGTCTCTCGCGACGACGTAACCGAGGCCGATCTCGACCGCGAGAAGGAAGTCTACCGCGCCCAGGCAGCCGCCTCCGGCAAGCCCCCCAACATCGTCGAGAAGATGCTTGAAGGCAAGCTCGGCAAGTTCTACGAGGAGTTCTGCCTGCTCGACCAGCCCTTCATCAAGGAGCAGACCCAGACCATTGCCCAGATCATCGCCGCAAGGGTCGCGAAGCTCGGCGAGAACATCTCCGTCCGCCGTTTTGCTCGCTTCAAGGTCGGCGCGCCCGACTGGACCGTCGCCACCACCAAGGCCGCCACGGAAGAGCCAACCGTCTAATGCATTAGCCCCTTCTAATAATAAGCGGAGCCTTCACCGGCTCCGCTTTTCATTGGCCCGTACTTGGAAACTCACTCAGCCGCGTTCTCGATCGGCATTTGCAGCCCGATAGGCACTGCCTGGGTCGCCATCGCGGGGTTCCAGGTCACCGGTTCCTTCGCCGGGCCTAGCACGATCGACGCGATAATCGGCATTACGCGCGCCCCCAGAAACGCCCCAATGTAAATCTGCATGGTCGTCGAGAACGCCAGCGGCGCAAATTGCGTGATTCCGCCCTCGGGCGCGGCGTGTAGATAAAGCAGCAGCAGCAGCAGCGGGAAAGGCGACTCCCGCGTATCGCCGCATATGGAATCGACCACGTAGAACAGCATCAGTGCCAGCAGCGGCAGCACAACCAGAATCCCCACCCATTTCGCCTGGTGGTAGGCGTCGCCCGACGGACTGAACGAGATACCGGTCGTATCGTCCTCCTCGTCGCCGATAATGCCCAGTTCATGCGCGTAGATATTGCCGAAGCCGATGCTTGGCTTGCCGGGCCAGATAAAATGTGGAATCAGATTTTCAAACGAAAAAATAGAAGGGTAGAGCCCGAAGACCGCTCCATCTTCCGTCAAATTGATGATCGCGTCGTCCGCCGTTACCATCTGTACGCGGTCCGCCAGGCCTTGCGGCTTGTTGTAATAGCGCACCAGGTCGTCGCCCGCGTAGATCTCCGCCTGCTGCTGCTGATAAATCTTGCGCACTAAGGTCAGGTTCGTCAGCAGAAGGTAGTTATTGTGCAGGTTTTCGCCCAGCGTTGCGCCGACACCTTTGAAGTCGCGTCCATACTGGCTATAGGGCACCAGATAATAAGCCGTCAAGCTGAACGCAACGATAAATCCGCCCACCTGCAGCAAACTTACCCGATAACGCTGCGCCGCCGCCGGAATCAGCCAGCATACAAACGGCGATAACATACCCTCTTTCGAATAGCCGATCAGCCCATTCATAAACGAGAGCCCGATAGCCAACAACACCGGCCCATTCACGCTGCGCCTTCCACCGCTGCGCCGCACCTCATACGTCACCCCAAGAAAGATCGCGAGCGGAAGAAATACGTCCAGCCGGTAGATCACCGACAGCGCACTGCCCGACTTCGCTCCCGGCCCTAAATATTCGCTTGCCAGAATGGCCAGGCCCACCGCCAGCAGTCCGATGCACCCCCGGTACATCTCTTCAAGGGAGTTGAACTTCGGCAGATAGCTCTTCTTCGAGCGGAACCGCCGCGCCAGATAAGCCGCTCCCAGCAGCCCGGCCATCGACGCAACGTACACCTCGATCGTCCGCTCCGGCTGTAGCAGATTACTCTGCGCCGGCTCCCCCACCACTACCTTGAACGCAACGCCGAACAGAATGCCGATACACGAATATGCAAAGATGAACCCGCCCGAGGGTCGCGTGAACCCGCCCGTCACATTGAACGCCAGTGCCGCCAGAAAGATAAATACCGCGGTACCCGCCGAAAACAGCGGTGTCGTCCCCATGGATTGCTGAAGAAGCACCAGCACCAGCACGAACGCAAGTACCGCCAGCATCGAAACGCGTTCTGGGAAAGGGAGTCGCACGCCGCTCCCATCAGACTACTAGATTTCAGGTTCTCTACGGCGCGCGCAGTTTGTAGAGCCGCTGGCACGGGGCCGCGTCCGTCGTCACCTTATAGCTCGCGAACCATAGTTCCTTATTCACGCAGAAGCTCTGTAGCTCCTCCATGCGCGCCCGGTCCTTCGGCGTAAACGACAAAATCTGCGGTACATCCGGATCGCCCTCCTCCGTCGTCGGCCACACCAGATAATGTATTCCGCGCTCCTCCAGGTAAGCCCACGCTCGGTGCTCCCGCATATACGGCAGAAACGCGCGGTCCGTCAACCCGCCCATGTCGCCCAGATTGCCGCCGTATAGATACCCCATCCGCCCGATATCGAGCGCCGCGACCTTGCTTCCCGGCGGCAGCGTCGCCACCAAATACCGCCCCATCTTCGCGTGGGTCCCTTCAATCAGTGCCACGCCCGCCGCCGTCACCCGTCGCCACGCCAGCACCGAAGGTACCCCGCACACCAGGCACACCGCGACCATGACGATCCGCCGTTGTGCGGACGAAACCCGCATCCGCCGCACCCCAGCTTCCACTCCCAGAAACATCAACGGAAAGCTCAGCATCAGGAATAAGGGCTGGTATCGCCCGCCATGCGACCGCACCGGCAGCATCGCCGTATAGACCGCGATATGCATGAAGCTCCACAGGACCAGAAGGCCCGTTCGCCGCCGCCCTTCCGCAAACAACCGCCATATGCCCATGGCCGTCGCCACGGCAATGACCGCGTCGATCACGTACAAGGCGTGCGTCGGCCGAACCGCCCAGGGCAGCAGCAGCCCCTTCAAGAGTTCATAGGGAAACAGAAGATGCTGCATGGGCGGCACCTTATCCGACCCAAAGTAGAGCCACTTCCGACCCGCATAGGTTGTCGGCAGCCACGCCCGCGAAGTAATCCGATTTGCCAGCAGACTCGCTCCGACACACAACGCCACAACTCCCGCGAGCACCCCGGCATCCCGCCGGCCCCGCGCGGCGTCCCGCAGGTGGAGGTCACCTTCGACATCGACGCCAACGGCATCGTGAACGTTTCGGCGAAGGACCGGGCGACGAACAAAGAGCAGCGGATCACGAT
>CAXTRY010000056.1:14497-18305 GCA_964246805.1 uncultured Acidobacteriaceae bacterium | reverse complement strand
ATCCAGAACACCGTATTCCGGTCTGGCGACTCCAGCAAAAACGCCAGATGCGCCCGTATCTCCGCCGCCCGCTTCCGCAGCCCCGGAGCCTCCTCCACATTCCGCAGCACTTCCAGCTCTCCTTCCAGCCGCGTCAGCGCATTCAACGCGCCCGTGTAGGTGTCGCCGCTCTCCTCCAGAAAGCCGCTGCGGTCTTCAAACGGCATCCTGCCCGCCCCAAACCCCTCATCCGGCAGCGCCGCGAAGAACATCCGCGCCCGCTCCTTCAGCATCGCGCACGCGCTCTCGATCGCGCTCGTCGACGCTCCCTTCGCCTTCAGCATCATCTCCGTGTCGCGCGTCAGCTCGTCGAACCGTTGCGTGCTCAGCCCAATGCCGAAGTAGTTCGACGCCACCTCCTCCAGCTCATGCGCCTCGTCGAAGATCACCGCCCCCGCCTCCGGCAGAATCCCCGCGTCCGGCGCGCTCCCCGCCTGCTGCTTGATCGCCAGGTCCGCAAAGAACAGGTGATGGTTCACAATCACCAGATCGCTCTCCAGCGCCTTACGCCGCATCCCCGTCACGAAGCAGCCCTCCCAGTCCGGGCAGGTCGTGCCGAGACACGCCTCCGTCCGCGCGTCCAGCTTCGTCCACAGCGCCGAGTGCTCCGGCAGCTCATCCACCTCCGCCCGGTCGCCCGTCGCCGTCCGCTTCTCCCACGCCGAAATCGCATGGAACTGCGAAATATCCTCCAGCCCCGACAAGATCGGACTCGCCCGCAGCGCATACAGCTTGTGCTTGCACAAGTAGTTCCCGCGCCCCTTCATGTAGCAGGTCTTCAGCGGCCCCAGCAGCGACTCCAAAAACGGAATGTCCTTGAAGTAAAGCTGCTCCTGCAGGTTCTTCGTTCCGGTCGAAAGGATCACCCGCTGCCCCCGCTCCCGCGCCAGCCGCAGCGCCGGCAGCAGATACGCCAGCGTCTTCCCCGTTCCCGTGCCCGCCTCGACGATCAGGTGCCGCTTCTCCCCAAACGCCCGCTCAATGGCCCGCGCCATCTCATGCTGCCCCTTGCGATGCTCAAACGCCAGCGACGACCGCGACAGCATCCCCCCCGGAGAAAAGAACTCATAGAGACTCGGCAGCTTCGTAGATTGGTCCTGTGGCGCGGGCACGATCTGGATGGGCGAAGACAAGGCGGCTGTGTCGATGATATGCGTAGCTGCGCTCTACATGGGAGTTAGGACAATTTCCCTATAATCGACGATGACGCCTTGCGTCGGAAGAAGGCACAATCATGGCGCAACGCGACGACAAGAAGCGGTTAGGCAAGAAGCACCGGCAGGCGGCGACGCGGCCCAAAAAAGGGCGCGCACCCAAGTCCATGCCGACCACCGGAGCCGTCGACCCGCGCAAACGCAAGGTGCTCGCCACCACGGCGGCTAAAAAGGCGGCCGCCAAGCGCGTCTCCAAACGCTCGCCCGAAAAGGAAGCCAAGCGCACGATCCGTCCCGACGCGGCACCGAAGAAAGCAGCGCGGCCCGCGGATGGGATCGTCGGGCGGCGTACCCCGAACTCCGCCAACGTCGCCGGTCGCGAGCGGCTTGGCCCCTCCGGCGATCACGAAGAGCAGCAGTGGCGCGAGATGGAACTACTCGCCTCGCAGATGGTGACCGAAATGGGTCCAGCCCGCGCGCCGAAGCCCGAAGACACCCGCAAGCTGCCGCTGATCGCCGTCTGCGGCCGCCCCAATGTCGGCAAATCGACGCTCTTCAACCGGCTTACCGGTTCGCGGCGCTCCATCGTCGGCGACGAACCGGGCATCACCCGCGACCGCATCTACGGCGAGATCGAGTGGCAGGGAGCCGACGCCCGCATCGTCGATACCGGCGGCGTCGTCCCCGACGACGAAGCGTTGATCCCCGCCGAAATCTTTCGCCAGGCACAAGTCGCGCTCGAAGAGGCCGACGCGATCGTCATGGTCGTCGATGGCCGCACCGAGCTCGCCTCGCCCGACATGGAGCTTGCCCGCCTTCTCCTCCGCGGCGGCAAGCCCATCTTTCTCGCCGTCAACAAGATGGATACCGACGCCATGCAAGTGCAGGCGGAAAACTTTCGCCGCCTCGGCTTCAAAAACGTCCTGCCCATCTCCGCCGAGCATGGGACAGGCATCGGCGAGCTGCTCGACGAGGTTTTTGCCGTGCTCCCCGAGGCGGTCGAGATCGAAGATCCCGAAGTCATGCTGACGCCGGGCGACGAGATGGAGGAGGACGAAGACGGTCCCGACTTCTCGCCAGCCGCGGGCGCTTCCGTCTCTCCCGCCGCCAAACCTGTCCGCCGCCTCCGCTCCCATGGCGAGTACGAAGCCAAAGAGACGAAGGTCGCCATCATCGGGCGTCCGAACGTCGGCAAAAGCACGCTGCTCAACGCCCTCACCGGCACCGATCGCGCCATCGTCTCGCCCATCGCGGGCACCACGCGCGATGCGGTCGACGAGGTGGTCGAACGCGGCGGCCACTCCTTCCGCTTCGTCGATACGGCGGGCATCCGCCGCAAGGGCAAGACCAAGCTGATGGCCGAGAAGCTCTCGGTCATCATGGCGCGCAAGCACCTCGAAGCCGCCGACGTTTCGCTGCTCATCATCGACGCCACGGAAGGCGTGGCCGCGCTCGACGCGAACATCGGCGGCTACGCGCATGAGAGCGGACGCAGCGTGGTCATCGTCGTCAACAAGTGGGACCTGATGACGACTCTGGGCGCGGACGGAATGCGCCTCTTCGACGGCAAGCCGCCGGCCGACCAGAAGGTCTACGAGCAGCAAGTGCGCGACGCATTGAAATATCTCGACTACGCGCCGCTGCTCTTCATCTCCGCTTCGGAGGGCAACAACATCGAGTCGGTCTTCAAGAAGGTCGAGTTAGTCTCGCGCGAGCGGCGCAAGCGGGTAACGACGGGACAGATGAACAAGTTCCTGGAGAAGGTGGACTTCCAGAAAGCCAGCGTGCCGATGAACAAGCGCGTCCGTATCTACTACATGACGCAGGCCGCCGTCGCCCCGCCGACCTTTGTCTTATTCACCGATAAAGATGTAAAGCTGCACTTTTCCTTCGAGCGTTTTCTGGCAAACCAGATACGCGATCACTTCGGCTTTATAGGCAGCCCAATCTGGTTCAAGGTGAAGGCGCGCAATAAGAAAAAGGCGGAATAATATAAGCTGTCGCTCTATAAAGAAGGCCGCGGCGGAGGGATGGCATAATCCGCAAGAGACATGTAAGGAGCGCGAAGCGGTTCCGAACCGTCCATTGAATCGCCAAGCAGACCGTATCGCGCTCCTAGAAAGTAAAGACCGTGGGCATCTAGGAAAGTCATAACGACTCCTGTTGTGAGAAGCAAACCGTACACGACGGTGAATAAATACCATGCAATTCCAAGGATTGTGCCTACGATGGTAAGCAGGGCCAATGGTATCCCAGCTAGGTGGAGCAGAAAGCCGACCCCTCCGAGTATGGCGGCGAGAAAGATTGTACAAAGAACAAAGACAATCTCCCAGGCAACAATAGCGCCTCCGTAGATGGCCAGTCCGAGACCTGTTTTCAGCAAGATATAAAGCGCAAATTGGCCGGGTTCGCGGCGGATGAGCACAGTCATTCGCGCAAAAGCCACGGACACGTCAATGGGTTCAAGCGCCAGGAAAGGAACGATGAAGTCGGCCGGCAAGGAGCCGAATAGATAGAAAAAGCCAAAGAAGAGCAAAATCAATCCATAACCAGCGAAAAGCGAAATCATGAACGCGGGCGGCGGTGATTGCCCCGGCTTGATCGTTTGCATAGCT
>CAXTRY010000056.1:0-14397 GCA_964246805.1 uncultured Acidobacteriaceae bacterium | reverse complement strand
TCACCAACACGGTGCCGATCAGCAAGGTAGTGACAGCTACAGATCCTGTGGACTTGGCTACCGGCAATAAAAACAGATAGGCGAGGGGAAACGGCAGGAACAGCGTTCCCATTCGACCTAGGTATGCGGTTGCCGCGAGCTTCCACGTTCTTCCCGCGCGGAATGGCCTGAACAGGACGGCTTTGGTGCGTTGAATGGCGGGCGTCAGCGCTTCGGCGGCGGTATAAAGTCTCATAAGGTATGCGCTGAGAGTAACGCGGCCGGGACCGTCTGAGAAGAGGCTTGTGAAGCTCTCAGCCATTGCCGCCACGCGTCCAGCGCGCGGTCGCACTGCAGTCTATGGCGTTCCTTTTTATCCCGCATCTTCTTTCGCAGATCTTCTTCGAGCGGCGGCAGCAGGTCGAACGTAATATTGGCGGGTTGGAAGCGCTTGAGATCGCAGTGCGTGATGTAGTGCGTCAGCGAGCCGTTGGCGCTGGCTCGGGGTGCCGGCTCGGGCGTCTCGCCTTTGGCAAGCGCCGCGGCGTAAAGGCCGGCGAGCATTCCGCTGGCGATCGATTCGGTGTAACCTTCAACACCGGAGAGTTGGCCCGCGATGAGGATATTCGGGTGCGCCTTCAACTGCAGCGTCTCGGTCAAAAGGCTAGGCGCGTGAATATAGGTGTTGCGGTGTATCTGACCGTAGCGCAGGAAGGTCGCGTGCTCAAGTCCAGGAATCAATCGAAGAACGCGAGCTTGTTCCGAATACTTCAGGTGGTTCTGGAAACCGACCAAATTGTAGCTGTCGGCTCTTAGATTTTCCTGCCGAAGCTGGACGCAGGCGTAGGGCCAGCGGCCAGTCTTCGGATCGGTCAGCCCGACCGGCTTCATGGGACCGAAGCGCAGCGTATCGCGCCCGCGGCGGGCAGTCTCTTCAATAGGAAGGCAGCCTTCGAAATATTGCAGTTTATTCGCGGTGCCGTCCACCGGAAACTTCTCCCAGTCTTTCGCTTCGACGTTCTCGGCGGTCGCCAGCGCGTCGAGGAAGGTCTCATATTCTTCTTTCGTGAACGGGCAGTTGATATAGTCCGCCGTCCCTTTATCGTAACGGGCGGCAAAGTAGACCTTGTCCATGTCGATGGTGGCGGCGTCGACGATGGGCGAGATCGAATCATAGAAGGCCAGGTGATCGGCTCCGGTCAAGCGTTGTAGCTCGGCGGCCAGCGGCGGGCTGGTGAGCGGGCCGGTGGCCAGGATCGTCAGGGTGTCTGCGTCACGCTCATCCAGTGTAAGAACTTCTTCACGGTGGACGGTAACTCCGGGTTCTGCGGCGATTCGGTCGGCAACTCTTTGCGAAAACAGCTCGCGGTCGACGGCAAGGGCGTGGCCGGCGGGAACGGCCGTCGCGTCGGCGTCTTGCAGCAAGAATGATCCGGCGAGGCGCATCTCCTGCTTAAGCAGCCAGGGTGCGGTATGCTCGCTCTCCGACTTGAGCGAATTCGAGCAGACAAGCTCGGCGAAATCCGCCGTCTGGTGCGCCTCGGTAGAGCGGTGCGGGCGCATCTCGTAGAGGTGCACTTCGCATCCGCAGGCGGCGGCCTGGAGAGCAGCCTCCGGACCGGCGAGGCCGCCGCCGATGACGATAATCTTCTTCATGGTTCTAGAATACGGGGTTATCCAAGACGCAAATTAGCAAGTTCCATTAAGGCGTCGCCGGAGACTCTCATCCCCCGCCATTCCGTCTTCATGACCGCGCCGATGCGGTGATAGAACTCGATGGCGGGCTGGTTCCAGTCGAGAACGCTCCATTCCAGTCGAGCGCAGTCTTCGGCGAGGGCAAGCGCGGCGAGATGGCTCAACAGGGCTTTGCCGATACCCCGGGCGCGAAAAGCTGGACGGACGAAGAGGTCTTCCAGATAGAGGCCCGGGCGGCCTTCCCAGGTGGAGTAGCTATAGAAGAAAAGGGCAAAGGCGGCGGGTTGGCCTTCAACCTCGGCGATGAGGCAATGAAAGCGCGGCGCAGGGCCGAAGCCGTCGTGGAGGAGGCCGGCCTCGGTAGCATGAACGGCGTCCGGTTCGCGTTCAAAGAGGGCCAGCTCGTGGATGAAGGCGAGCATGAGCGGGATGTCGGCGGGGGTGGCGGGACGAATAGTGACCATGAATATCGATCTTCGTGGAGCGGATGGCGCTCTTGGGTATGTTCATCAATGGAAAACGCGGATTCTCCTTCGAGAAGGACCTACAGATCCGCAAGGGTGCTTGACCGCCGACTTCAGCGAACAGCAGACTTCGACGAACAACTGACAACTATTTCCTTACCTGGTTGCTGGGCGTATTGGGATTGGCGGCAAGCCATGGGTCGAAGCGGATGGTAAAGGCGAAGAGTTCGTGTTTGCCGTCGAGCGTATGGATTTGTTTAACATAGAGCTCGGCGTGCTTGAGGGCGGGCTCTTCGAGGTTGAAGACATCGTAGAAGAGATAGCCGGAGAGGGTGCCATGGGCGTTGACAACGGTGCCGGGAAAGCCGGTATCGGCCTCGTCTTCGGTAATCTTCTTGTCGATCGGGGCGCGCTTGATAGGGATGGGGATGAGCGGGATGCGGATGGGCTGGGTCGAGTGGAGAGTGAACAATCGACGGTTGAGATCGTCGTCCGTGGCGGCGGGAAGCTTGTCGCCGCTGACGGAGAGAAACTGGATACGCACGTCGTCGAGGGTGAGCGCGGCATCGGAATCGTTGGCGATGACGACGCGGATGGGGATAAGGCTGTGGCCTAAATAATTGAGGCGAAAGAAAGCGCAAGCCTTCGCGTCGTCGCATGGCTCGGCCGCAATGGTGACGTGCTCGTTGGGGTGGGTATCGTGGGCGGCGTACTCAGCGGCGGGTTTGGAAGGCGGAGGTTTGTGGTCGGCGGCGCGGGCGGCGGCGGGAAGGACCAGGAAAGCGGAAAGTAAGGTTCGTAGTCGAGGCATACCGGTCGTGGCTTATCGTCAAGATACAGGACGAGGAAGGTGCGTTGGTTTGACGTTGCTGGTGTACAGTTCGCTGCTGTTGGCCGTGATGGTGGGGGGGCTGCCGTATTGGGTCGTGCGCATGGTGGGGAGCGGACGGTACCGGGCGGGGCTGTTGCGACGCCTCGGGCGAGTGCCCCCGGAGTTGCGGGAGGCTTGCGCTCATAAGGATGTGATCTGGCTTCACGCGGTTTCAGTGGGGGAGGTGCTGGCGGCGTCGCGGCTGGTGGCGGAGCTGCGAGAGGCGTTGCCCGGGTGGGTCCTTGCGGTGTCCACGACGACGGCGACGGGGCAGCGGCTGGCGCGCGAGCGGTTCCCGGGGGCACCGGTATTCTACCTGCCGCTGGACTTCGGAGTGCTGATGCGGCGGTATCTCCGCGCAGTGCGGCCGCGGCTGGTGGTCTTGATGGAGAGCGAACTATGGCCGAACATGATCCACGAGTGCGCGAAGGCGGGCGTACCGCTGGCCGTGGTCAACGCGCGAGTGTCGGACCGGAGCTTTCCCCGGTACCAACGGCTGCGGCGGGTTTGGGGACCGCTGCTGCGCCAGGTAACGGTCTTTCTCGCGCAGAGCGAAGAAACGGCCGGGCGGCTGCGGGCGATGGGGATAGCGGCGGAGCGGGTGAAGATCGCGGGGAACCTGAAGTACGATGTCCGGGCATCGAAGGAAAGCCGGATTGCGGAGTTGATCCGTGAGGCTGCGGCGGGAAGAAAAATTATCGTGGCGGGAAGCACCGTGGAAGGCAAGGCCCTCGATGAAGAGGCGATGGCCATTCAGGCGTGGGAAGGTAATCGGCATACCGAAGGCGGCGCATTGCTTGTGCTGGCGCCGAGACATCCATCAAGATTCGACAAGGTGTACGCGGTAGCCGGCGAGTACCCTGTCCTGCGAGCCACGGAGATGCTCGTTGGCAAACGGAAGGAGGATGGCTACTCGCTAACGCGGAAAACTGACGAGCGAACACTTGTCGAGATTGTCGTGCTGGATACGATCGGCGACCTGGCGGCGGTCTATGGCGTCGCGGACATAGCGTTTGTTGGCGGCAGCCTGGTAAAACGCGGAGGGCACAGTCCTCTGGAACCGGCGCAATTCGGAGTGCCCGTCGTGATGGGAAGCTCGTTCGAGAACTTTCGCGATGCCGTGGAAACCATGAAGGCCGCGGACAGCATAAAAATTGCGGCGAACAAGGATGAACTGAAGGCGATCTGGGCGCATCTGCTTGAGAATCCAAACGACGCAAAGGAATTGGGCGAGCGGGGGCGTGGTGTCTTTGAGGCGCAGCAGGGAGCGACGGCTCGCGTAGTGGCGGAGCTGCTGGACTTGGTGCGATGAGACGGCCCTGGCTGCTACCGTTGGTCCCCTTGTATGGGGCGGGATTGTGGGTGAAACGGCAATGGTTTCAAGCCGACTCGCGAAGGCTCGCCTGGCCGGTGGTAAGCGTCGGAAGCCTGTCGGCCGGGGGCGCGGGCAAGACGCCGGTCGTGCTGGCGCTGGCCGAGCTGCTGGCGCAAGCGGGGTACGGCGTGGACGTACTGAGCCGGGGGTATGGGCGCGTTTCGCGAGAGGCGGCACGGGTCGATCCTCAAGGAACGGCGGTGGCGTTCGGCGATGAGCCTTTGCTGATGGCGCGGGCGGGCCTATCCGTTTGGGTGGGTCGGGACCGTTTCGCGGCGGGATGCCTTGCGGAGGGTAGTATGGCCGGGTCCGCGGCGGAACCGAAGATACATCTGCTGGACGATGGATTGCAGCACCGGCGGTTGGCGCGGGCATTGGATGTGGTGGTCTTGACGGCGGAGGATGTGGACGATCGGCTGCTGCCGGCGGGGAATCTGCGGGAGCCGCTGGCACGATTGCGGATGGCCGGCGCGGTGGTGTTGCGGGAAGAAGAAGCGGAGCGGCTGCGGCCGGTCGTACAGCGGCTTGCGGGGAACGTGCCGGCGTGGGTAATACGGCGGCGGATTTCCTTGGAAAAGGTGGATGGCCCTGTCGTGGCCTTCTGCGGAATTGCACGGCCGGACGGATTCTTTGCGATGGTGCGGGCCGCCGGGGTGGAGGTTGCCGGCACACGGGCGTTCCGCGATCATCACCGGTTTACAAGGACGGACGTGGAGAGCCTGATGGTCAAGGCGCGACGGTGCGGAGCTGAGGGCTTCGTCACGACGGAGAAGGATGCCGTGCGCCTTCCGGCGGCGACGCGAGCGCTGTTGCAATCGATAGGCCCGATCGCGGTGACACGGTTGACGGCGACGTTTCTGGACGAGCCGGCGGTGTTGGCGCAACTCGTTGAGGCTTGCGGCTGATCTCTACCCGCGGGGCGATGCGATAGGGACCGCGCCGGATCGAATCTTCGGCGTGGCGCGTGAGAAGATGAAGGCTTGCCGGACCCATCCACATCTTCATTGCTGGCGAACAAGCCGTTACGCGTGTTGATTGTCCGCACGGGCGCGATGGGCGACGTCTTGCACGCCATGCCGGCCGTGGCGGCGCTGCGGCGAAAGCAGCCGAACTGGCGAATTGGCTGGGCGATCGAGCCGCGCTGGGTGCCTTTATTACAAGCCGGCGATGGAGCTATGCCGCTGGTCGACCGGGTGCACGAGGTGCCGACCCGGGAGTGGAACCGGTGCCCGTTCACTCCGGCGACGCTCGGATCGATTCTGCGCGTGCGGAGTGAGTTGCATGACGCCCATTACGATGTCTGCGTGGACATGCAGGGTCTGCTCCGGTCGGCGGTCATAGGCCGGTTTGCACGGGCGGCAATCTATGCGGGACCGGCGCGCCCGCGGGAGAATGCGGCGCGATGGCTCTACGGCCTGCGGGTGCAAACCGTGGCGACGCATGTGGTGGACCGCGGGTGCGAGCTGCTGAGTGGGGCGATCGGCGCGGATCTGCGCGACGGCCACGATCCGCGGGCGGCGGAGGTGCCGCTCCCCGTGGACCCGGCGGCGGAGCGGTGGCGCGAGCAGCTGATGCCGCATGGCGAAGCCTATGCGGTGCTCGCACCGACAGCGGGCTGGGGCGCGAAGCAGTGGCCCGTGGCGCGGTACGGGGCGGTGGCGGCGGCCTTGCGGGAACGTGGGATTGTCCCCTTGGTGAACGCGGCCAAAGACGGCGATGCGACGGCGGAGGCGGTGCGGGCGGCGAGCGGCGGCGTGGCTCGTCCGGTCGCTTGCTCCATGGCGGAGCTGATGGCGCTCATGCGGCGGGCGTCGATCGTAATTGCCGGGGACACTGGCCCGTTGCACCTGGCGGCGGCGCTCCGTCGGCCCGTAGTGGGTCTCTATGGGCCGACCGATCCCGCGCGGACGGGACCGTATCAGACCCGCGCGGAGGTGATTCGGCACACCGCGAGCAGCATCGATCATCGGCGTCATCCGGAGCCGGAGTTCGGTCTGCTCCAGATTACGGTCGATGAGGTCATGGCGGCGGTGGAACGGGTCGTGAGGGCAAGTGCCGGGTGACACGGTCCGGCACCCGGCACCGTTACAAAAGGCTACACTTCGTCGGTATCGGGCGTCAGGATCGTGACGGAGCAGTAGCCGCCCTGATTGCCCTGGATGTTCAGCCGGGTGTTCTGGCCCATATTGTAGGTTTGGACGGTGTTCGGCGGCAGGTACATGTCCGAGCCGGTGATGGCGCTGGAGCCGTCCGCCGTGGCGCGCAAGGTGACAAAACTGGTCGCGCACACCTGGACGGCGGCATGGGCGGGCACGACGGTTGAAACGCCGCCGGTGGTGACGGCAAAGGAAACATTGTTTTGGGCAGTAGCCGAGCCGGGCATCAAAGCGTGATCCATGGTATTTCCTCCATTTGTCCCATTCTGGCACTTGCTTGCCTCAGTTACTCCGGTTTCTCGCGCCGGTTACCTTGTCGGTTACTTGCATGCGCGTGCCGGAGGGTCGGCGGAAGAGCAACGTAAAATGGCCGAAGACCCTGAAGGAGAAGCGTGGCGGAACGGACGGGATGGCAGCGGATAGCGAAGCGGGTGCGGGTACCGCTGGGATTCCTCTTCGCGGCGGTGTTCCTGTTGCTCGCGCGGCCCACGCGCGACTCGATACTGTGGAGCCTGCTGCTGGTCGGGCCGGGGATTTGGCTGCGGGCGTATGCGTCCGGCTACGTCAACAAGAACGCGGAGCTGACGACCACCGGGCCCTACGCCTATACCCGCAATCCGCTCTATCTGGGATCGATGATGATCGCGTTCGGGTTTGCCGGGGCCGCGGCCAGCTGGTGGGTCTTCGCGGCACTGGCGGCGTTATTTCCGGCGATCTATCTGCCCACGATCCTAGGGGAGGAAGCCTACCTGCGGGAACATTTCCCAGAGTTCACGACATACGCGGCCCGTGTGCCCCGGCTGCTGCCCCGTGCGCGGGCGGGGTCGGCTGCCGGGATAGTGGGCGGATTTTCGCGAGCGCTTTATCTCAAACACCGCGAGTATCACTGCGCCATGGGCGCGGCGGCCATCTACGGCGCGCTTCTGTTGCGCTGGTGGAAGCTCCGCTAGCAGACCGTGCCGTACCATACACAAAGCGCCATGCCGACCCTTTCCCGCAGCACCCCGACGCCGCGCGACTTTGCCAAACTGGCGAAGAGTCATTCCCTTGTTCCCGTTTACCGCACCGTGACGGCCGATCTGGAGACGCCGGTCTCGGCTTTTTTGCGCATCGCGGACACGGAGCCGGAGGCGTTTCTGCTGGAATCGGTGGAGGGCGGCGAACATGTCGGCCGATATACCTTTATCGGCATCGAGCCGTACAAGCGGCTGGTCTCGCGGGGGCGGGCCATCACGCTGGTCGAGGGTAAAAAGAGCCGCGGCTTTGAGGGCGACATCTTTGAGGAGCTGAAGGCGGCGCTCTCCGGACACACGCCGGCACGGCTGGCGGGGCTGCCGCCGTTTACAGCGGGAGCGGTGGGGTTCTTCGCCTACGATGTAGTCCGCCGGATCGAACGGCTGCCCATATTGGCAAAGGACGAGCTGGGCGTGCCGGATGCCTGCCTGATGTTCTTCGACCAGGTACTGGCCTTCGATCATGTAAAGAAGGAGATTCACCTGATCGTGACGGCGGACCGGACGCGGGGCGGCACCTATCGGCAGGCGGAGAGGCGGCTGGATAAGCTGGAGCGGCGACTGGCAAAGGCTCTGCCGAAGCCCGTTCGGCGCAACGCTGGGGGTAAGCTGAAGCTGACCCCGCGCACCTCGAAGGCGGCTTTCTTGAAAGCCGTGACGCGCACCAAGGAGTACATCGCGTCGGGCGATGTCTTCCAGTGTGTGCTCTCGCAACGGTTCGACTGCGTGCCGGGAGTGCCGCCCTTCGACATTTACCGGGCGCTCCGGATCGTCAATCCCAGCCCGTATATGTACTTCCTGCGCTTCGGTTTAGAGAAGCATGAGGGCCACATCGTAGGCTCATCCCCGGAGCTGCTGGTGCGGGTGCACGACGGCAAGGTCGAGTACCGCCCGATCGCCGGAACCAGGCCGCGCGGCACCGATGAAGCCGAGGACCGCGCCATGGAAGCCGATCTGCGCGCGGATGAAAAAGAGGTCGCCGAGCACATCATGCTGGTCGACCTGGGACGGAACGATGTGGGACGCGTCTCGGAGTTTGGCTCCGTCAAGGTAAAGGACCTGATGTTCGTCGAGCGCTACAGCCACGTCATGCACCTGGTCAGTTCGCTCGAAGGGACCCTGAAGCGGGGTCTGAATGCGATCGACGCGTTCAAATCGTGCTTTCCGGCGGGGACCCTGAGCGGCGCGCCGAAGATTCGCGCCATGGAGATCATCGAAGAGATGGAGCCGGTGCGGCGCGGCGTCTACGGCGGCAGCATCCTGTACGCGGACTTCTCGGGCAATCTTGACTCCTGCATCGCGATCCGCACTCTGTTTATGCAAGGCGAACAAGGCTATATCCAGGCGGGCGCGGGCATCGTCGCGGACTCCGTGCCGGAGAACGAGTACGCCGAATGTGGCAACAAAGCGCGGGCGGTCGTGCGAGCCATCGAGCGCGCCCGGGCCGTCTAGCTGCTCAGACGATCTTCACGAAGCGCATCGAGGCCGAGTTCATGCAGTAGCGGAGACCGGTCGGCGCGGGGCCATCGTTGAAGACATGACCGAGATGGCCTTCGCAGCGGGCGCATTGGACCTCCGTCCGCTCCATGCCGAGAGACGCGTCGGTCTTCTCGGCCACGTTCTCCTTGGCGATAGGTGCCCAGAAGCTGGGCCAGCCGGTGCCGGACTCAAACTTGGTCTCCGACGAAAAGAGCGCCGTCTCGCAGCCGATGCAGCGGAAGAGACCATGCCCGTGTTCCTTGTAGCTGACGCCGGTGTAAGGCATCTCGGTGTCGGCCTGGCGGGCGATGCCATAGGAGTTCGCGCCGAGCTGCCGCCGCCACTCGGCATCCGTTTTCACTACCTTCGAGACAGTCTGCTTGCCCAGATTCTTGCCGTCATCGGAAAAATTGACAATGGAAACTTCGCCGGGGATGCCGTGAGTGGCACCGCTGGCTTCAACGGTCGCTTCAGCGGTCGACGACAGGCGCATGGAGTACACCGCTACCCCGGCGACCGCCGTGACGCCGCCCGCGAGCATAACCCGCCGCGTAATCTTCTTCGACTGCGCATCCCGGCTTACATCCGAATCGAACATGGCTACTCCCTACTTCCCTGCACACGAATACGATTCGCGATCCCGCGTGAAGTTACAAAGGATGCCGATCGTCTTCGGGTTTCTCCTGCTGCAACGCCCACCAGATGCCCCCGGCAATCTGTGCCAGGCCGATAGCACGGGTAAGGGCCGGACGCTCATGCAGCGCATGCATCAGGTTCTTCCAGGGCTTGGGCCCCTGCTTCCAGGCCATGGCGTCGTGCTGCGGGCGAACCAGCGCCATCATGCCGTCGCCGATCAAAGCCATCGCGGCAAAGTGCTTCCATCGTTTTTGCGTCCAGAACATGGCGGGTCTCCTTCTCATTAGGAGCCGAAGGAGACTCGCGGCGTTGCCCTACCGGTTGCGAACTGGCGACCACCGCAGACCGCCGCCGAACGTCTGGCGGTAAAACTCGCGCTGAATGGGGAAGTTCGGACTGCCGTTATAAAAGCCGAAAACCTCATTGTTCAGGTTGAGCACCGAAGCGACAGCGGTAAAGCCCTTCGGCAGGTTGTACGTACCCTGGAGATCGACCTGCAGGTGAGAGTAAAAGTAGGTGTCCCCGTTAGGACCGTACAGACCGCCCCCACCGCCGCCCTGGGTGATCGGGCCGGCGCTGCCGGCGTTATAGCCGTAAGAGGAGATATTGGCCTGGTTGTAAGACATGCCCAGCCGGATGGAAAGGTTTCGCTTATCGTAGGTGGGACTGAAGTTGAAGGTGTTGGGCGCTTGACGAAGTAGCGGCACGTCGGACCCGCCGGGACCGCGATTAGGTCCGCTGATCGTGCCGACCGGAACGCCCGGCTGGGTCACATCGACATAAGGCGGTAGATGGGCGAGCGATTTCGTGTAGCCGTAGTTCGTGGCGACCCCGAGGCCGTTCAGCAAGCCCGGCAGATAGGTAAAGTGCTGCTGAAAAGAGATCTCAAACCCGTAGACGTAGGCGCTTCCGGCATTGATGGTCTGGTTGAGGTAGTACGGTCCGCTGGTGACGACGGCATCGGCGGCGTGGAACGTGGTGGTGGCGACAATGGGGTCGGTAAAGTTCTTATAGAAGAAGCCGGCTTGAAGAAGACCGGTGCGCGGCAGCAGGTTTTCATACAGTAAATCGATGTTGTCGGCGTACTCTGCCTTCAGGTTCGGGTTGCCGAGCGAATAATTGGAACGGGCTACGCCTCCGCTCGGCGCGCTCTGGAACGGTACCAGGTCGCCGAAGTTCGGCCGGGAAAGTCCGCGTCCGTAGACGAGCCGGATGCCCTGGCTCGGCGTAAGCGCGTACCGAAGAGAAGCGCTTGGCAGCAGGTTGATGTACGATCCGGTCGCGATCACCGGCGTAGTGCCGACGCCCGTGGCGCTCGTGGCCCCGATCGTGCCCCGGTTGTTCTCGCCTGTCGCCTCGATGCGAAGGCCGAGCACAAGACGGAACCGGCCCAGGTCCGCGGTATTCATAATGTAGCCGGCGGAGACCTTCTCATTCTGGTCGAAGGCGTTGCCGATGCTGTCGCCGACGCCCGTATCGTTGGTGTTGAGGTTGGCGCGAATCGTTTCGACGTTGGCACCGGGACCGAAGGTGTAATTGCCGCCGTAGTAGCCGGGATCGGAGAAATCGTTGACGTAGTTCGTCAGAGCGTGCGCGGGGTCCTCCGCCGGATAGATGGCGTGGCCCTTCGAGTCGAAGGTAGTGCCCGGCGTGTAGTAGTTGCGGGTGTTCTGGTTGACGAACTTATGCTCGTTGCGAAAGCGTCCGCCGAACTCGAAGGTGCTGGCGTGGCCGCGTAAGTTGTAGCTCGTCGCCAGAGAGGCCCCAAAGCCGAGGTCCACCTCCGGGTTATAGAAGTTCTGTACGTTGTTGAACTGGAAGAAATACTTCGAGGGATCGAAGATGTTCTTGCCGTCCTGGACGTTGATGTGCGGGGATAGCGGGTTCGAAAGGTCGATTCCGTACTGTATGTTCTTGAGGGGATTGGAGCCGTTGAGCGGAGCGAAGTGAGCATCGGAGTAGCCGTCGTCCCGAGTGCGGGCGACCGAAGCGTCGATGTCGGCGGACAAAAGAGACCGTCCGATCACCGAGTGCCCGCCAAACTGCAACCCGCCGATATCCTGGATCGGCCGGCGGCGCAGCGCGGAAAACGCTATGCTTCCGTCCGTTCCGCCCTGCGTCAGCGTAGTGCTATCGGCAAAGGATTTAATTGCCGGACTGTAAATCCAGTCATCGCCGAAGTTATTGAAATGAGAGTAAAGCCCCTTCAGATAGATGCTGGAGGTGTCGGAGAACCGATAGTCGAGAGTTCCCGCGAAGCCCCTCCGGTCGCGGAAGTAACGGTAGTCGCGCAGGTCGTAGGTGCCGGCAAGGGCCGGGCCGGGCTCGATATCGTTGATGCCGCGGCCATTCCAGTCATAGGAGCCGCCCACCAGCGCGCCGAGCTTCTTCGAGGCCCCAAAGCGCCGGCCGATGGTGCCATCGAACTGATAATTCGAGCGGCCCCCGATAATCGGGTTATAGCCGCCGAGAGTTTCAAGCCCGATGGTAGGAGCATCCGCCGCGCTCTTGGTGCGAAGGTCGACCGAGCCGCCGATACCATCGCCTTCCATGTTGGCCTCGAGAGTCTTGTTGATCTGGACGGACTCGACAAGGTCGGCCGGGATGAGGTCGAGTTTGATCTGACGCACGGTCTCGGGCGAGGCGATCGTGACACCGTCGAGGGTCACGTGGGTAAGGCGGGGCTCGGTGCCGCGAATCTGAACGTACTTCCCTTCGCCCTCGTCGCGCTCCAGACTGACGGAAGGCAGCCGGCCGATGGCGTCGGCCACATTGGCGTTGGGCAGGCTGACAATAACGTCGGCGGGCAGCACGTTGATGATGTTATCGGCATGGAAAGTCCGATTTTCGGCTTCGATCTCCCCGCCCTGCCGTCCGGCATAGACCTGGACGCTTTCGTTGGAGGCAACGGCCATGGCGGCGTCCACGCGCGCGGTCTGCCCGGCGGCGACGGTCGCCGCCTGTGAAAATGGTTTAAAGCCGGAGTAGGCGGCCTTAACCGTGTACTGGCCGGAGGGTACGCCCACCAAAGTGTATTGGCCGATCGAATCGGTAAGCGCGACGGCACCGCCTGGGTCGAGGGTCACCTGAACGCCTTGCAGCGCGATGGCCTGCGCGTCCGTGATGGTACCCGTAAGGGTTCCCGTGCCGGTTGACTGGCCCGCGGCATGGCGAGTCACACAGAGCGCAAGCAGAAGAAGGAGAGCGGAGAACTGGCGGAGACGCATGGACGATTCCTTAAAGAGCTGTGTATCTGCTGGGAGGGCGTATGAGGTCGTGTCGCGTAAAGCACAAAGCGACATGGCTTACTGTAGGTATCCTGTATGAGCGGATTGTTACGGGAGGGTTGAAGGACGATGAACGAAGTAGCCCATGAGGTTTTGTTTGTGGAACGCCGCGACGGCGGCAACCGCTAAGATAGAAGTCGGTACCCATGGTCTTCGTCCTCGACAACTACGACTCCTTCACCTACAACCTGGTGCAGTATCTGGGCGAGTTGGGCGTGGAGATGGTAATCCGGCGCAATGACGAGCTGACGCCCTCGCAGGTAGAGTCGCTTCATCCGAGCCATATTCTGATCTCGCCCGGCCCCTGCACCCCGCAGGATGCCGGTATCTCGATAACGCTGATTCAACACTTCGCGAAGCTCGGCGAGACGGGCGGCGCGAAGGTGCCGGTCCTGGGCGTCTGCCTGGGGCACCAGGCGCTGGGCGCGGCCTTCGGCGGCCACATCGTCCGCGCGCCGCGGCTGATGCACGGCAAGACCAGCCCCGTAACGCACGATGGCCGCACCCTCTTCGCCGGGCTGCCGCCGACGATTACCTGCACCCGGTATCACTCGCTGATCGTTGAGGATAAAGACCTGCCGGCCGAACTGGAAGTCTCCGCGCGAACGGAAGACGGCTCCACGATCATGGGCCTGCGCCACCGCTCGCTCCCTATCGAAGGGGTCCAATTCCATCCCGAGAGCGTGCTGACCACCCACGGCAAGCAGATAATCGAGAACTTTCTGCGGCAGCCGTTATAGGCTTGTGCTGTGCGAATGCTTCTTCTATCGGCGATGCTTGCGGGCTGCGGGTGCCTTACGGCCCAGCAGCCTATCGGCACCATCCTGCTTGAAGACGCCACGCTGACCGGCGATGTCTCCGTGACCAACGGCCGCGCCATTCTGGTCGGCAGCAGCAGCATCACGGCGAAAGACCACGCGGCGCAACTGATCCTCGGCCGCGGCGGGGCGGTCAGCGTCTGCGCGACCAGCGGCCTCCACGTCATGCAATCGCAGGCGTCCGGACGCTCTCTGGTCCTCGCGCTCGACCGCGGCGCGATCGAGTTGCGCGCCCCTGCCCTGGTAAACGATCTGATCCTCACGCCCGACCTGCGCTTCACCCCCAAATCGGAAGGAATGCTGGACCTCCGGCTTCGCGTCACCCGCAACGGCGACACCTGCGTGGAGAATCGCGGCGCGAACGCCCCCACGCTCGCCATCGCCGATGCCTTCACCGACGCGGCCTATGAGCTGCGGCCCGGACAGCATGTGCTCTTCGAGCATGGCAACCTGAAGGAAGTCGTCGATAACGAGAGTTCGCCCTGCGGCTGTCCCGCGGCCATACCCGCGTCTCCGCCCGGAGTGTCCGTGGCGGACGCGCTGCTCGCTCCCGGCACGCCCTCGTCGGTAAAGACCGCCGCCGAGCAGCACCCCTTCCCCGCCGCCGTCAGCGAGGGCCTCGCC
>CAXTRY010000055.1:7960-18398 GCA_964246805.1 uncultured Acidobacteriaceae bacterium | reverse complement strand
GCCCCACTCCCCCCAATATCCCGCGGACTACCTCGGTCTCCGCTCCGGCTACGTCAAACCCGCCAACGTCGCCTGGTACGCCTCACACCACCATAACGCCGCCGGCCTCAACGAACCCTATCAGTATGCTTACCTCTTTGCCTACGCGCTGGATATTGCCCCCGGCACCACGCAGCTTACCCTGCCCGACAATCCTAAAGTCCGTGTCTTCGCCGTCTCCGTCGCCAATACCGCACCCGGCTTAGCCGCCGCCCAGCCCCTGTTCGACACGCTGGGTCGCACCGAACAATCAAAAGAAATCGAAAAGCCCTGAAGACGACGTGACAAAGTTACACAAGCGGTGCGCGCCGTTTCGGGTAAACCATAGGCGAAAGTTTAGGAGATACCGCAGTTAACTCGAACTTAGGCCAGTTGTGGGAAAGCTGTCACGCGCAGTTTCGCCGCTCCGTAGGGAATAAGTGTCAGTATTTCCTCCGAGACGGTGCTGCTCTGAATACCTTCCGGCACGGGTGCCGCTACGCCGTCCTCTGATTTCCACGTATCCAGACGACGGCCGGCAACGCGCAGCCGGACTCCACTGTCATCAGCCGAGAACGGACGCGCCCCCACCGGCGTCTCCACTACATCTATCTTGGCCGCCGTTTTTTCATCTACCCGCAGCGCATAATTCCATCCTTCGCGTGGAAAGACTTGCCAATCCGCCGTCAGTCCACGGTCGCGCAGCTTCACCCACGTCTCCCCCGGCGATAACGAAAACACCAGCGGACCGCGCATAAGCGCCATCGATCCGTGAAACCATCGCGACACGACCGGCTTCATCGGAAATTTTAGCTCCACGACATCGCCGGCTCTCCACGTTCGCTTGATCGCGTGGAAGGTTCCCGGCACGGCAGCATCCGTTGCCGCTTTCCCATTGACGCTGACCGTCGCTCCCTCAGCCCAACCCGGAACCCGGAAGCGCATCGTAAACACTTTCTCTTGTGCGGGCGCTACCGTAATCCGCACCGTATCGCGAAACGGGTACTCCGTCTCTTCCTTGACATGCACTGCGGTGCCTGCAACGGTCGTTCGCACCTCGCAGGGCGCATACACCGCCGCCACAAGGCCGTCCTCCGCACGCATCCATAAGCCGGCTGTCAGCTTAGGCCATCCCTGGTGGAAGTTTGCCGTGCAGCATCCAAAGTTCGGCTCCAACCCAAATAGATTCGCCTCGGGTCCGTTTGTCGTCCAGGGCTTTGAATTCAGGCCGACCTGGATCTGGTTCGGCTGCTGATCGTACTGATGCGCCCACATATCGTCGGTAAATGTTCCAGGCAGCGCGTTGTAAGCAATCTTTTCCAATCGGTCCCCAATAACCGCATCTCCAAATACCGCGAGGGAAACACCAAGGGAAAACATCGTCTCCACGACTGTACACAGTTCCGTGCCATGGCTTGGATCCCGTCCCGCAAGGTGCTCATCGCATGAGAACATTCCATTCGGAAGGCCGTGGAACTTATCGAGCGCCGCCATCTGCCGGTCATAATCCTCTTTCGCCCCGGCACTTCCCGTGATGCGATACTCCACCGCCGCTGTCTTTAAAGCCTGGCCGTTATTGACTCCATGCGTTGCCATACCCGCGGGGGAGTTCGCTCCCGACGCCGCGTCCCGCTGTAACTCCCGTGTCGTCACCCCCGTATACCTGAAAGCCGCGAAGCTCCCCACCCAGTCGAATCCCTGCTTCTTTAATAGCGCCAGCAGTTCAAGCAGCTTTTCATCTCTTGTGCGGTCGTAAAGCCACTCCACAACCATTGCCTCGTCCTGCCATCGATAGCGTCCCCAGTCTTGCAACGGACGTTCAGGCAAGGCCGCCAGTTGATAGTGGAAGTAACGTGTCAGCACCGGAATCACTCGTCCATCCTTGGTCGCGTCGTGGAATTGTGCCAGCACTTTCAACATCACCATGCGCGGCCACCAATCGTCGTTACTGGCTGGCCCAATCATGCCGTTCATGGCTTGATGATCCAACGTCCAGTTGATGAACTTCATGGCTTTGGCAAGCAGTGTCTGATCGCTCAGCAGAACGGCCAGAGGATACAAACCGTCGGCAAAATAAGGCCCGCGTTCCCAGCTCTCTCCCTTTCCTCCAAGCCATCCGCTGTTCACGCCCACATCTTGCCAGAACTCGTCCAAGTGGCCACCTAGCCCGTCCGCCTGCAATCGCAGCTGCCGCTCCAGCCATCCCAGAGGCCGAACCTCCCCCAGCGGCAGTGTCGTGAAGGCCGGCGGCACCAGCTTCCCGCCTTTGTCCTTCGTCCTTTCCTCGGCGTAAGCCTCCGGATGCAGGCCAAAAGCCATAGCCCCTGCGGTACCTGCTGATATCTGTAAGACTCGCCGTCGCGTCGTCAGAGCCATCATTCATCCTTGGACCATCAACATGCCCCATAAGCGTGCAGGACGTAGAGAACTTACACCTTAGCGATAACTAACGCCATAAAGATGCGTGAACCAGCCACCTATATACGCTGTAGCCGCGCTTGTAGCGTCACCCGGAGCGGCCAGCGTCGGCAGATCATTTAGTTCTGATCGTCCGAACAGCCCTCCCAGCAGGAGCGGCCTACAAGGCAAATGGAGCGGTGAACATAATGATCGTCCGGCCCCGCTTTACCCATCGTCTTCAAACACCAGTAGGTAGCAGTGGAGCCTAGAAGCTCTGCGTGTTCTTCATGGAAGTCGCCAAAGGATGCGTAGGACGATTTGCTGCGGAGCGAAGAGCAACGAAGCTGAACGAGAGTAGGGGTCATGGAGCCTCTTTATCCGATAGAGCTGGGGTCGCGCTGCATCTGACCGGCGGCGAACAGCACGGTCCTGTAGATGGCGGTCTGGAAGAGCTGCGTTTTGAAGCCATTTTGCGAGAGCGGCGTCGCCGTGCGCATGGCGGCCTTCCCGGCTTCGCGAGCGACAGCTTCGTCGATTGTGCGACCGGTAAGAAGAGCCTCGGCCTCAGGGCAACGAATCGGGGTGGGAGCGGCGACTCCAAGTGCGATAACTGCCTTGCGGCAACGGCTCCCATCCATCACCAGGACAACCCCAGCGTCCGCCAACGGCCAGTCGAAGCTCTCCTTTTCGCCATACTTCTGGTACGCGGAACGAGTACCGGGTTCCGGCTTGGGAACGAAGAGGGCGGTGATGACCTCTCCAGGCTGGACCACCGTCTCGTTGAGCAAGCTCTTCTCCGGTGGAACATAGAAGTCGCTCATGGCAATGCGGCGCTTGCCTCGTTTCGACGTAAGCTCGACCTGCGCGTCCATGGCCAGGAGCGGCACCGCGGTGGAAGAAGGATGAACCATCGCGCATGTCCCGTTATTCATGACGGCATGGTACTGATTCTCGCCAGTATGCGCGTGACAGTCGTCGCTGGAACCGGACTTCTTCTTGCAATCGAAATCCGTCGAGCGGAAGTACCAGCACCGGGGGCGTTGCATGATGTTGCCGCCCAACGTAGCCATATTACGAACCTGCGGGGTAGCGGCGTGTCCCGCCGCGTCGCTTAGAGCCTGGTAGGAGCGCTGGATCTCAGGATGTGCCGCCATCTCCGATAGAGTGGAAAGTGGACCGATTTTGAGGCCCTCCGGCGTGACCGTGATACCACGCAGGCTGGAGACATTTCGAATATTGACCAGCTTGGACGGTGTGACGATGTCGTCCTTCATCAGATCGAGCAGATCGATGCCGCCCGCCTTAATGGCAACGCTGCCGGTCGCATCTTCGCCAAGCTGTACGAGGATTTCATCGACGGTGGTGCAATCGGCAAATGCAAAGTTGTTCATGCTTGCACCTCCTCAATCTTTCCAAGCGCGCCGAGAACATTCGCCGGGGTCATTGGGATCTTACGCATACGGACTCCTGTGGCGTTATAAAAAGCATTGCCGATCGCGGCGGCCATCGTAATGATGCCCGCCGATTCCCCGATACCGGCGGCGTCGGTAGAGCTTTGCGCGATATAGTTTTCCACCAGGACAACTTCTATCTCCGGAACCTCGCGCGCGCCTATGATCTTGTAATTCTCTAGATTCGCGTTCAGCATATAGCCGCCCTTGCGATCCATGACGCGCTGCTCAAACAGGGCGTAAGAGATGCCCTGAAGTATGCCTCCATTGATTTGACTGATGATGCCCAGGGGATTGATGGGCCGGCCGCAATCGTGCGCGCCGAAGACCTTCTCAACATGTACGCGGCCTGTCTCGGTGTCGACGGCAAGCTCGACATAATCGACTCCGCCATAGGTGATGCGCTCCTTGCTGTACTCGGCACCACGCGTCGCCCGCGCATAAATCTCGGCGGCCGGCATCTTTGCCGTAAGCTGCTGAAGCGTAAAGGTGTGAGCGGGATCGGATTTGAGGCCAAACTTTCCTTTATTAAGGACGAGATCGCCAGCCGTAACGCCGAGCTTAGGCGCGGCCGCCGAGAACAGCTGCTGCCGTGCCTGGTAAGCCGCGTTTCGAACCGCCGGAGTGATGGAGCCGGCGGTGACGCTGCCGCCCGAATCGGGCCCGATGGGAAAGCGGGTATCGCCTATCCGGATTACCACATCGGCTGGCGGAATGCCTAGCTCCTCGGCGACAACGACGGCCAGCATGGTCTTCGTGCCGGTACCGAGGTCCTGGACCGCCGACATTAGTTCGACCGAGCCGTCGCGCGAGATGCGCACCTCGCAGGAAGAGTCCATGCTCACAAAGCGGTACCAGACGGACTGCGCGATCCCCATGCCGCGCTTGATCGGACCCGTATCGGACCCCGCCGGACGGCGCTTGCTCCAGTTCGTGCGCTCCAAGATGACCTTACGCTCGGCGCGCCGGGCTGGGTTTTCGTCGATCTTGTCTCGCAGCGCGAAGGGGTCCATGTTCAGCTTGACGGCGAGCTCATCGATCGCCTGCTCAAAGGCAAAACTCCCTTGCGGGTGCCCCGGTGCGCGAAACGCCGCCCCCGGCCCGGCATTGATAAAAACGTCATACTCTTCCGTCAGCAGATTAGGGCACTTGTACATGTTGGTGGCGGGGCCGGCAGTTCCTGCTCCGGTGCCTACGCCGGCGGTTCCATAGCTCGTAAGCTCGATTGCGGTAAGCGTGCCATCCTGTTTCGCGCCGATCCTCAGCTTTTGGTGCGAGTCCGGCCTGTTGCACACGATATGCTCCTGCCGCCGGTCGAGCATGAGCTTGACCGGCGCGTTGGCCTTGCGCGACAAATTTGCCGCGACGACGCCCTCGTTACCGGCACCGAATTTAGCTCCGAAGCCGCCACCCATGTACTCCGTAATGACACGCACTTTGCTCTTGGGCAGCTTGAAGACATCGGCGAACTCATTGCGAACGCTGGAGGTACCCTGCGTCGACGCATAGACCGTCACCTCATCGGGCTTCCAGTCGACCACGAAGCCATGCGTCTCCAGGGCCGAATGCGTCTGCACCTGGGTAAAGTATTCCCCCTCGACGATCGCGTCCGCTTCGGCGAAGCCCTTTTGCGGATCGCCAACAATCTTTCGCTGCGGGCCATGGACGTTGCCCTTCTGCGGAACGTCCTTCGGTCCGCCGCCGCCGCCCGCGCTGCCAGCCGCGTCGGCCGGCCCCGGAAACACAACGGGCGCATCGTCGGCTCGCGCGTCCGCCCGGTCTACGACAAACGCCATGGTGTCGTACCGCACCTTTACCAGTTTGGCGGCATCGTTCGCAATCTGCTGCGAGACTGCGGCAACCCCCGCAATCGGCTGGCCGGCGTAACGGATCACGGGATAACGTGACGGCGTTTCGAGCTTCGGATCGCGCAGTTCGGCGACGCCGTAGACATGCTCGATCACATGCACGGCGCGTACACCCGGCAGCTTCTCGGCGGCGCTGGTGTCGATGGAAACGATTCGCCCGTGCGGTATAGTGGCATCGACCATGCGAGCGTACAGCATTCCAGGCAAATTGATATCCGCGGTGTACTTACCCTTGCCCATCGCCTTCGCGGGACCGTCGTAACGCTCCGTTGGCTTACCGATGTAGATCAGGTCAGCATTGGGTCCAAGTGGCGGCGGCTCGTCGAGCGGCACCATTCTTTCCTTCTGCTGCAACCCATCCTGAGGAATACCCCAGACGAAGCTCTCCGAGCGTATTGCGGCATCATGCCTAACCGCCGTGGAGGGCGTTTGCGCGTCTTTCTTTTCGGCGTCGCGCGTCGTTTTAGCCTCGCCCTGTACGCCCTTCTCGCGAGACTTCTCCTGCTGCTCCGCTTCGTTCAAGACTGTGGCTTCATCGATTACCAGGGAGGGAGTCATTCAGGCCACCTTTTCCGCGCCAAGCATAATGAGTGCTGCTTGCTTGCGTTGTTGAGCCACGTCAAGCGTTGCGGCAAATACCTTCGGGTACGTCCCGCACCGGCAAAGGTTTCCGCTTACCGCATGTTTCACATCGTCAAGGCTGGGGTCATGATTGCGCTCAAGCAAAGCGGCGCAGCTCATCACCATGCCCGGCGTACAGAAGCCGCACTGTAGCGCATCATGCTTGACGAACGCCGCCTGTACCTGGTGCATCGTGTCGCCATCGGACAAGCCTTCGATCGTGGTGATCTGCCGCCCTACGGTGTCGATCGCCAGCGTCATGCAGGCAAGCGACGGCACATTATCGATCCATACCGTACACGCGGAACACGATCCGCGATCGCAGACGACTTTTGTGCCCGTCAGGCCAAGCTCGTCGCGAAGAGTCTCGGCCAGGGTATGGCGCGGCTCCACGGCGACGGCATGCTCATAGCCGTTGATCTGGAGCTTGATAGGCACGGCATTGGGTCCAAGGATGGGCCGTGCATGGAGTGACGCGTTTGCCTCTCGCGTCAGCGCATGGGCCGACTCGATCACCGTCGTGGCGGCTGTCACACCCGCGCCTTTTAGAAAACCTCGGCGCGTGAAGTGGGTCTTCGGAGTGTCCGGCATAGGCTTTACTCTCTTGGTGAGTGTTGGATAGTGTTGAACGATCGCCCCGGCGATTACCCGTGGTGACAGCAGTGTATGCCTAAATGCCCCGGGAGGCCAGAGGCACCCATTGCCGCCGTTCAGTCTTGACAAATATTTTCATGATGCCGCAGTATTGCCCTATAACTCCCACATAGTCTACTTTTACAATCACGCAGCAACGGCTACTAGATTCGGAGCGGCGGCCAATATCGAGAGCTTTACGGCAATGCAATCACCATAGCAACTTCATGAGAGTAGCCATCGTCAGATAGACCATGAAATGCATCCTTGGGAACACTCTTGGCCGAGTAGTGATTCTAGGTTGTTCCTTGCTTGGAGGAGCATTCCACGGACCGGCACAAACCGCACCTGCTCTACCGCCGGCGGCGCAGGCCAATACCTTTGCCAATCCATTACTTCCGACGGGTCCGGATCCATGGGTCGTTTATTGGAAGGGCTTCTACTATTATTCGAACTCGTCCGGAAATAACCTGACGCTTCGCAAGACGGCAGATATCACAAATCTTCGCGACGCCGACAAGAAAGTTGTATGGACGCCCGAGCCGGGGCATCCTTGGTCTAAAGAGTTGTGGGCACCCGAGCTCCATCGCTGGGGCAATAAGTGGTATATCTACTTCGCGGCCGACGCGGGCGAGAACGCCACCCATCGCATCTACGTCGTCGAAAACAGTAACGACGATCCGACCGAAGGCGCCTGGATCCTCAAAGGTAAGGTCGCCGACACCAGTGACAAGTGGTCCATCGACGCCACCACCTTCGAGCTCAACGGAAAGCATTACCTGGTATGGTCCGGCTGGAAGGGTGAAAACGACGGCGAGCAGGACCTCTATATCGCTCATCTGAGCAACCCGTGGACGATCGATTCGCCCCGCACGCTCATTTCAAAACCGACCTATCCGTGGGAGGAGCATGGCGATCTGCCCGGCCGCCACGTCAATGTCAACGAAGGCCCCGAGATACTGACACACGGTAAAAAAGTCTTTTTAGTCTTCTCCGCCTCCGGCTGCTGGACGGATTTCTATACTCTCGGCATGCTTCAAGCGAACTCGAAAGCGAATCTTCTCGACGCCCGTAGCTGGACCAAGCTGAACCACCCCTTCCTCGGCACGGATCCCAACTCCCACGCTTTCGGCCCCGGTCACAACGGCTTCTTCAAATCTCCCGACGGTAAGCAGGACTGGATTATCTATCATGCCAACCCGGAACCGGGAGAAGGCTGCGGAGAACTTCGTTCACCTCGCATACAGCGTTTTAGCTGGAACCCCGATGGGACTCCAAACTTTGGCCTGCCCGCGCCTTTAGGTCAGCCCTTGGAAAAACCTACGCAGTAGCAGGCAGCAACTTCTATTAAAGTGTCCAAAACGTCGCCCGTAAGGACATGTGTGTCTGCCAACACTTCAGCGTCGCGCTGAGGGCGGGCGGCAGCCAGACGTTGCCGCTGGCTTCTGTAGCCAATGGGAACTCGCTACCTGTTAATGTCCGTGCTCTTCCAAATACTTCTCCACCTCAAGTGCCGCCATGCACCCTGACCCTGCCGCCGTGATCGCCTGCCGGTAACGCCGGTCCTGAATGTCCCCGCACGCAAAAACACCGGGAATAATCTCGCCATGTAACGTGGTAAACACATGGTTGCGAGTCAAAATATAGTTGTCCTCGTCGAGATCCAAAATGCCCTTGAACGCCTGCGCATTGGGTATATGCCCGATACCGAGAAACATAAAGCTCACCGGCAGCACGTATTCCTCGCCTGAGTCGCGATTCTTCAGCCGCAAGCCCTTTACATCCTTTTCTTCAACGCCAAGCACCTCTTCAACGATCGTGTTGGAGATGAATTTGACCTGCGGATGGGCCATTGCCCGCTCCAGCATGATCGGCGACGCGCGAAACCGCTCCGTCCGGTTGATGATCGTCACCTTGCTCGCGAAACGCGTCAGAAAGAGCGCCTCTTCCATCGCTGAATCGCCGCCCCCGATCACAGCGATCTCCTTGCCCGAAGCAAAAAAACCATCGCAGGTCGCGCACGAGCTGACTCCGTAGCCAATCAGCGCCTGCTCCGACGGCAGATTCAGCCACCGCGCGCTCGCGCCCGACGCGATAATCAGCGTCCGTGTATGGATCGTCTCGCCGCCGCCCAGGTCCAGCGCGAACGGCCGCTTCGTCACATCGATCCCCGAGAGATGCGCCATGCGCAGCTCCGCGCCGAAGCGCGTGGCCTGCTTCTTCATGTTCTCGATCAGCTCCGGGCCTTGAATGCCCTCGGGCCAGCCGGGAAAGTTCTCGACCAGCGTCGTGATCGAGAGTTGACCGCCCGGCTCGTGGCCTTCGAGCACCAGCGGCTTCAAGTTGGAGCGCGCGGCATAGATGGCGGCGGTCAGTCCGGCGCAGCCGGAGCCGAGGATCACGGTATCGCGAGTTGTTGAGGGCGTCGAAGTATCGGGCATGATGGCTCTTCCAGTCTAAATGCGCCGGCCGGGAATTGGTGTCACCCGCCATCATCACTTCAAGCGATGCAACAATCGATGTAACAATCAAGCCATGGCAAACCTGACCCTGGTATACGGCATGAGGCTCCTCCCCGCGGAGGAGATCACCCAAGTAGGCGACGCGCCCGTGGTCCTCAAAAACGGCAACGAGGCCCGAGTCACCATGCACATCCTCGAAGGCTCACGCGAGCAGATCGAGGCGCAACTCCGCCTCTCGATCGACGCCTTCTTTGACTTCTACCCCGAAATATAGATCTTCACCGCTGCCCTGAAACAAGACAACCGTACCCCCGCCTGCTCTGAAGACGAAGAAGAGAGCAGGAGGGGTTACCGATGTTTTCCGCTCGTACCGTCCTCGTCACGGCGCTGTCTGCCACGCTCTCAGCCGCACAGGCTCACGCCGCTCCCATGAGCGTTGCCCAGGCTGCTCTCGAACAGGCATCTGCCGCGACCACCGTTCAAGCCGAGTTGCTCCAGATGGCCAGCCAGGCCGGGATTATCTTTGCGGGAGAAGTCCTCTCCGTCACCCCACGCCCATCCTTCACTCCCGGCTCCGGCACCGTGGAGATCGCCTTTCGCGTCGATCAACCGGTCCGCGGCTGCGACGGTCTATCTACCTACACCCTCCGCGAGTGGGCCGGCCTCTGGACCGCGGGTCACCAGCGCTACATCCCCGGCCAACGCCTGCTGATCCTCCTGCACACCCCGTCCGCCTCCGGCCTCAGCTCCCCCGTCGGCGGACAAGAGGGCGTCCTGCCCATTACCGGCGCGGGCACTGCCCCCAGACCGAACGACACCTTTGTTGCTCAATCCGAGCCGGCCGTCGACCTCCGCTGGGTCCAGGCTCGCCTACCCCGAGCGACCGTGCTCTCGCAAAACTCCCGCTTCCACTCCTTTGCCGGGTCGCCGCAAGCTGTCACCGCCACCCGCAAAGGTCTACTGCGATCCATCAACTCCGCTCCCA
>CAXTRY010000055.1:0-7860 GCA_964246805.1 uncultured Acidobacteriaceae bacterium | reverse complement strand
CAACTCCGCTCCCATCGCCGGCCCGAGCGCGGTTGAAAGCCCCAACACGCTCCCACTCTCCGCCGCTGGATCGCACGGCATCAGCCTTCGCGGCATTCTCGCCATTCTTGGCGCATGGCAGGCCCAGCAGAACAATGCATCCCACTAGACCCACCGTACTTCCTAGGTCCACCGTACTTCGGGCGCTCTGCCTGCTCGCCATCGCCTTGAGCGCCACCTTGGCGCGGGCCGCCAACCCACGCTGGACCACCGGACCGCCATACTTCTATGTGCGGGGGACAAACGTCACCTGGTATACAAACTCGCCCCTCTACTTCACCGACCCTGGCGATCTGAGCCCTTACGTCAACCACGCCGCCGCCGATGCCATGGTCGCGGCCGCCGCCGGGGTCTGGAACGTCCCCACTTCCCTGATGACCTTAGCCCAGGGCGGCACTCTCGCCGAGCAGGTCGGCGGCTCCAACGTCTACATGGGTTCAAACGGCCTCGTCTTTCCCACCGATGTTGAAAGCTCCAACTACGCCAACATCCAGATCGCCGTCCTCTACGACCGGGATGGTTCCGTTACGGATCTGCTCCTCGGCGGCGGAGCCAGCGACCCGAGCAGCTGCTTCCAGCACGGCGTCACGGAAAGCGTCGACTCCATCGTCCCCTCGGGCAATATCCAGCACGCCATCCTTCTACTCAATGGCCGCTGCACCGGATCCGCGCCCGAAGCCCAGCTCCAGATGCAGTATCAGCTCGAGCGCGCCTTTGGCCGCATCCTTGGCCTCGGCTGGTCGCAGCTCAACGATAACGTCTTTACCGGCACCCCGCAGCCCACCTATCAGCAGGCTCTCCACTGGCCCATCATGCATCCGATCGACATCATCTGCGGCCCCTACCCCTACCAGTGCCTGCCCGAGCCTTTTACCCTGCGCGACGACGATCTCGCCTCCATCTCCACCCTTTATCCCGTGCCGAATAACTCCGTACCGCCGGGTAAACAAGCCACCCTCACGCGGGGCGGCAGCCTCCAGGGAAACCCTCGCTTTCCCAACCAGGAAGGCATGGCGGGCGTCAACTTCGTCCTGACCCGTAACAACTTGCCATGGCAGGTTATCGATGGCTATCAGGATGTATCCACCGTCTCCGGCAACTATGCCGAGCAGTTCCACGGCAGCCCTGTCACCTCTAAGCCAACGGGACTGGCGGGCAGCTTCGGCCAGATATTCCCTTACTACGACGTGGCCGGCTACTACGATTTCGGCTACATCCCCATTCCCGACAATGACATAGGCGTGGACATCCTCGTTCACACCGAGCCCATCAACCCGCTCTATACGGGCGAGTATGCCATCGGCTCCTATCCGCTCTCCACCGTCAACCCTTCGGGCAACACGCTCTCCTGGCATCTCAACTACGTCACGCCCTACTGGAGCACGTACTATGAACCCCCCGTGCAGAACGCCGCTTCGGGTATCGACCACACGGGCGGCACCCAGTCCTCGCCCGCCGCGATTCCCGCCACCGGCTGGTGGACCGATGTCCTTTGCGGCCCAAACCAGTCCTGGTCCTTCGATCACACCTCCTGGCTCTCGCTGCCCATCCGCGCCAACCGCTCGTTTACCGCCGAGATAACCGCCCTCACCGAAACCGGCGCGGCCACCGGTAACAAGCTTCGCCCCGTCCTGGGCCTTTGGAACGCCTCGGACGCCACCAGTACGCTGCCCACCATCGCCGCCGCGCCTATCGCCTTCAACGGCAGCGTCCTCGGCATGACCACGCTCTCCGCCCAGACAACCGCCGCCAAAACCTTCCGTCTTGCCCTTGCCTCCGAGACCGGCGATGGCCGCCCCGACTATAACTACCAAGCTCGCATCCTCTACGCCGACACGGTCTCGCCCGCCAGCGCGAGCGCCGGGACGCACATCACCATCAGCGGCATGGGGTTTCGCCCCGGCAACACCGTCGCCATCAACGGCGTCATCGCCAGCGTCGTCAGCTGGACCGCCAACACTATCGTCGCTACCGTTCCTCTGCTCCCGAATCTCCTTCCCGGCACCACCACCACTGTCAACCTTGCCATCGCCGATCTCTCCACCGGCGGCTCCACCGTCATGACTGGCGCGCTCCAGTACGTCTACACCGCGCCTACTTACGTTCTCCAACTCGTCTCCGCGCCCGCGGACAACCAGATCGTCAGCCTGCCGGCCAACCCCGGCTTCAGCGTTAAACTCCTCGATTCCGATGGCATTACACCGCTCGCCAACGCGCCCGTCGTCTTCTCCGCCACCCCCGGCACTGTCAGCTGGACCGCCTGCGGAGCCTCCGTCTGCACCGTGCTCACCGACACCACCGGCCTCGCCTCCACCGGCGTTACCCCACTCACCGCCGGAACCGTCACCCTGCAGGCCGCCGCGCAAGGCCAGACCCTTCAGGCCTCCTTCCAGGCCCTTCCCCTCATCCGCACCGCCGCCATCACCCCAGCTACGCGCTACCTGGCTGCCGGTGTCACCGCCTCCTGGACTGCCACCGCCCTCTTCGATCAGCAGGGCGCGCCGGCCCAGACGACCGTCGTTTGGACACCCGCCGCAACCGGTATGACCCTCTCCGCCACGCAGACTGCCACCGGCGGCAATGGCACCGCAACCGCCATCGTCCACGCCGGCCCCCTCACCGCCGGGGAGCAACCAACCGGCACCGCTTGTGCCTGGAATAACATCTGCGCTTCCTTCACCGCTGTCGGCGTCGACCCCGCGCAGTTTGCCATTATTGTTACCGGCGGCGGTTCGCAAAATCTTAACGGCTCCACTTCCTTCGCACCGGTCACGATTCAGATCGTCGACGCCGCCGGCCACGCGATAGGCGGGGCCTCCGTGCAGGTATTCCAGACTGTTCGCCTGTGGACCCCGCCCTGTCCTGCTCACGGCCGTTGTCCCATCGCACCCGTTCGCCGCAGCGTACAGTCTTCCGCTCTCACGGATATCGGCGGCGACCTCAGCATCACGCCCCTCGACATCGGCGGTGCCGAGGTAATCCAGATCGTCGTCAGCGCCGGTACGCATGGCTACGCAACGTTGACGATACAAAGAAGCTCCTAGCGAAATTGATAATCTGGGCTGAAAAGAACGGCTCGGCCCCGGCCTTCACGGCATCACATCTATCGAGCAACTGAATCTCGCGGCGTAAGCTTGCGATAAGGAGACACTCTCGATGGCATTCATTCCCGTGGCTCGCTCCCGCAAGCGCGTAGTCATCCTCGGTGCCGGCTTTGCCGGACTTAATGCCGCCCGCGCGTTTGCCAAGCTGCCCGTCGATGTCACACTCGTCGATCGCCGCAACCATCATACCTTCCAGCCGCTTCTTTATCAGGTAGCCCTTGCCGTCCTCTCGCCCGGCGACATCGCCCAGCCCATCCGGTCCATCCTCAGCCGCCAGAAGAACGTCGAAGTTCTGATGGATGAGGCCGTTGGCTTCGATACTGAGGCTCACCGTGTCCAACTGAAAACCGGGGCCCGCCTGGAATACGATTACCTCATCGTCGCCACCGGCTCTACCCACTCCTATTTCGGCCATGACGAATGGTCCGCGCTCGCGCCGGGTCTAAAAACGGTTGAAGATGCCACCGAAATTCGCCGTCGCGTCCTTCTGGCCTTCGAACTCGCCGAGCGCCAGATGCTCGAGGCCGGCACCCACCCCGCCCTGAACTTCGTCATCATCGGCGGCGGCCCCACGGGCGTCGAGCTCGCCGGTGCCATCAGCGACATTGCCAAGCTTTATATGATGCGCGACTTCCGCCATATCGACCCCTCCGCCGCGCAGGTCCTCATCCTCGAAGGTTCGCCCAAAATCCTGGCCGCCTATCCTGACGACCTGCAGGCCAGTGCCTGGAAGCAGCTCGAGGCGCTCGGCGTAAAGATCCGGGTTAAGGCACAAGTTACCGATGTACAGCCCGGCTTCGTCATGGTCGGCGATGAGCGAATCGACTCCGTTGTTACTCTCTGGGGAGCCGGCGTACAGGCTTCCGACCTCGGCAAACTGCTCAACGTGGAAATCGACAAACGTGGCTGCGTCGTCGTCGACCAATTTCTAAATCCCGCCCGGCATCCGGATATTTTCGTTTGCGGCGATCTCGCCAAGGTCATGCAGGACGGCAAACAAGTCCCCGGCGTCGCCCAGCCCGCCATGCAGATGGGCACCTTCGCCGCCAAGCGCATCGGCATACTCATCGGCGCGGCCAATGACAAGCAGCAAGCGTTTCATTACTTCGACAAAGGCGACATGGCCACCATCGGCCGCTCCGCAGCAGTGGCTAACATCAAATGGCCCTTTCACGCGCACTGGGGAGGCTTTCTCGCCTGGGTTAGCTGGCTGCTCGTCCACATCTTTTTTCTCATCGGTTTCCAAAACCGCTTTTTGGTATTTCTTTCCTGGGCACGCACCTACATCGGCCAGAAAGATGGGGTCCGTCTTATCACCGGCTCGCAGGAGCTACCCGGCTGGGGCAATGTAGATCAGCCTTCGGGCATCCTCACCACTCGCCCCATCGACCTCACGGTACCCACCTCCAACGCTGGGTGACACTTCCATGCGTCTAAGTAAAGTGCTTCACTGCGTGAAAACAAACATGCCCTCGTTTAAGTGCTTCTGGAGTGCTGCCCTTTTCCTTGCAGCCGCAGCCAACTACCTACGTCTTCAGGCACAAACTCAGACTTTTCGCGTCAACACGGAAAAATCTGAAGTTCACTTCGGTTTAGGCGACCCGCTCCACGCAGTCAATGGCACCTTCCGCGTTCAAAACGGCAGCTTTATCTTCGATCCAAAAACTGCAACCATGAGCGGAACTATCGCCGTCGATGCCGCCAGCGGCCAGAGCGGCAACAACAAACGCGACGAGAAGATGGCCACGGACGAACTCAAGGCCGGCAGCTTCCGCGCCGTGACCTTTACCCCAAAGCACTATACCGGGACGCTTGCTCCAGCGGGCGACTCCACCATTACCGTCGAAGGCAATTTCACCCTGTTAGGTATACCGCATCCCATCACCGTACCGATGCAGATCCATCGCGACGGTGCGGCCTGCACCGCTACCGGCACTTTTCTCGTCCCCTACGTAAAATGGGGATTGAAGGACCCCAGCATTTTCGTCCTGCGCGTCGGCAAGGAAGTCACCATCAAACTTGCTCTCGCCGGCGACATCCACTGATCCCTCTCTATCGCTGTCGCAGCCCCGCCACCACGCCCCACCCCATCGCTGGTCCATGCCGTACCGTAAAGCTGGCGAGACTCTCAGCCCCCACATGTACCGAGAGCAGTTTCTTGAAGAGCGTCCGGTTGGCTGCCAACGCTCGGATGCCGTACCTGCGAGCGAATGTCCAGCGATCCATTGTAAGCATCAGCCGTCCCATGGAGTGTGGCCGTTCGCCGAGCTTGCCATGTGCCCCCGCATAGGCTTCCAGGCCGCCGCCAGCCAACGACGCCGCCAGCTCCGAAGCTTGATGAAACGCCATCGCGAGGCCTTCCCCCGTGATGGCATCGACCGACCCGGAAGCATCGCCCACCAGCGCTACCGCTCCCCGAGCCACGGTCTTCAGCCGCCGCGTCGCCGACAGAGCTCCTCGCTGCGGCGTCACCATCGCCGCCCGGTGAAGCCGCTCCAGCAGCTCGGGAAACTCATTCAGAAAGCCCAGCTTATCCCCCTGCTTGTTCCGCGAGATGTACACCAGGCACACCTGGTCCGCGGCTACCGGCGTTACGTATACCTGCCCCGTCGTGCCCCAGTAGATCTCGACATACTCGCTCCACGGAGCTACCCGGTAGTGCCGCCGAAACCCAAACCGCTCACTTTCGAAACGCACCGCGTCAAGGCCCGCCCACCGGCGCACCCGCGACGCCGTGCCATCCGCTCCAATCACCCAGCGAGCCCGCACCGCCTCGCCGCCAATCGAAACACGGCCATTCTCTTCCAGTCGAGCGTGCGTCTCCCAGGCAAACTTCACCCCCATGGCCGCCGCGCGCTCATGCATTCGCGCATGCAAATGCGTCCGCCGCACTCCTATCCCAACCCCGTCCGGGAACCGAGCATCGACACGGTCCCGTTGATGGATCAGGCGTATGCCTTGAAAGCCATACCCCTCTTCTTCCGCGATCGACACGCCCAGCCGCTCCAGCGAACGCCGCGTACCCGGCATCAGCCCCTCGCCGCATCCCTTTTCGATCGGTGGCCGCAATGCATCGACCACCAGACAATCGATTCCCTCTTGCCGCAACGCGATCGCCGCCGCTAAACCGGCTGGGCCACCGCCCACGATGACTGCATCCGTGCTCCGTCCTGAACTCGTATTCATCAAGCGGCCATGGCCCTCCGCCCCAGGCTCAGCGCGTCCGTCCAGAACGCTCCCGAAGAATGCACCGTCGCGACCACGTCGCGTATCGAATCGAGAATGTAGTCCAGTTGCGCCTCTTCCACCATCAGCGGCGGAGCGACCTTCAGCACCATGAAATGGTTGCCGCAAATCTGCGTCAGGATGTTCTTATCCTTGAACAGCCGCATCACCAGCACCTGTCCGAATAACCCCGCATGTATCGCCTTGAACGCCTCGAACGAGAGCCGCATTCCCAGGCTGCGCGGCGGCTGAAACTCGATCCCTGTCAGCATCCCTTCGCCGCGAACCTCTCTTACCATCTCAAACGGTGCCAGCGCCTCGCGCAGCCGCTCGCGAAAGCTTCGCCCCAGCCGCTCTCCGCGTTCCGTCAGTCCTTCGCGGTCCAGCACCTCGATCGTCGCCAGCCCCGCCCGCATCGCCAACGCATTCTCACTGAAAGTCGACGTATGGATAAAGGCTCGACGCAGCGAGTGAAACACCGACCGGTACACCGCGTCCGTCATCAACACCGCCGCGCACGGCACAAGGCCGCCGCTCAGCGCCTTCGCCATCACGATCATGTCCGGCTCGACCCCATACCGTTGCCCCGCTAAAAACCGCCCCGTCCGCCCCATGCCCGTCTGCACCTCGTCCAGCACAAAGAGGGCACCGTGCTTTCGGCAGAGCCGCTGCACCTCCGCCAGATATCCCTCCGGCGGCAGCACAATGCCGGCCTCCGCCTGGATCGGCTCTAGGATCACCGCCGCTACCTTCTTTGCCGCCAGTAGCTTCTCCATAGCCTTTAGATCGCCGAACGGCACCTCGTGCGTGTCCGCCAACATCGGTCCAAAGCTCTCACGCCAGAACTCCGACCCCATCAGCGACAATGCTCCGCATGTCAGCCCATGGAACGCCCCCGACGCATAGACCAGCGCCGTCCGCCCCGTATGGGCCCTCGCAAACTTGATGACCGTCTCCACGCCTTCGCTGCCGGAGCTACAGAAGAATACCTTCGATACCTTGCCGCCGGCATGTTCGCACAGCACCCGGCCTAGCGCGCCCGCCTCCTCCACCACGTTGCTCTGCAGCATTGCCGGGCTCTGCCGCTGCAACTCCGCGACCAGCTCCGCGACCACAAAGGGATGATTGTGCCCCACGTTATGAACGCAGTAGCCTGACAGACAGTCGAGGATCACCCGCCCATCCCGTGTAAACAATTCCGCCCCGCCGCACCGCTCGTACTCTACATTCATCCCGAGCGCGTTCAGCAGCTTGACCCAGACCGGATTCACATGCTCGGCATACGCCCGCTGATCCCGCCGCAACTCCGCCGATTCCGAAGCTCCCGCCTCTTGTACCATCTCCGCCGCAGCCGCCATGTTTGCCCTCACTCCCGCTCACGGCGTTCGTCCGCAAAAAGCGGTACCGGTATACCTAAGACTTGCCCGTTGGCGAACCGTTACCCGCGAAACATCGCTACAGCCGCCGCCAGCGCTACCCACCCCGCCCAGAC
>CAXTRY010000054.1:15425-18594 GCA_964246805.1 uncultured Acidobacteriaceae bacterium | reverse complement strand
ACTCATGCTCTTCCTGCTGCCTGCCTCCTCCTTCGCCCTCACCAACGTCCTCGGCGGTATCGGCAAAGACTTCTCCGCCACGGAACGCATGGTCAGCCTCTTCGCCGGAGCCGGCTCCGCCATCGCCGGAGTCGCCGCCAGTCTTCTCTTGCCATCCTTTGCTCGCCGCCTCGCCCTCCGTCCGCTCTATCTCGCCATCGGGATCGCGGGCGCGCTCTTCACCCTTTCGCTTCTTCTGCTGCCCCACACCCCCGCCACCTTCGCGATCGCCATCACCGGCCAGAACGGCTTTCAGGCCCTCGCCTTTGCCGCCGCCAACGCCATCGCGTTTGAGACCATCGGCCCCGCCAACCCGCTCGCCGCCACCCAGTTCTCCCTTCTGCTCGCCGCCTCCAACCTCCCCATCACTCTTATGGGCTTCATCGATGGCCGGGCCTACACCTGGCGCGGTATTCCAGGCACTTTCGCCATGGACGCCGGCATCAGTCTCACGGTCTGCTTTCTGCTGCTCGCCGTCCTTACCCTCCTCCGCCGCCGCGTCCCCGCGATCGCCGAGCCCGCCTCCGCCGCGATAGCATAAGCCATGCGGGACACCCCAAACATCGTCGGCTCCTCTCCTCCCCGCAAGGAAGGCCGGGCCAAAGTCCTCGGCCAAGCCCAGTACGTCGACGATCTCACCCTCCCCGGCATGTGGTTCGGCGCCACCGTCCGCTCCTCTATCGCACGAGGCCGCATCACCGGTATCACCTTTCCTCCGCACATCCCCTGGCATGAGTTCACCATCGTTACCGCCGCCGACATTCCCGGTGCAAATACAATCGTCCATCTCACCAAGGATCACCCCTGCCTCGCGGACGGCTTCGTCAACCACCCCGAAGAGCCTATCTTGCTCCTCGCGCACCCCGACCGCGCCGTCCTTCCCGCCGCTGTCGCCGCCATCCAGATCACCTACGAAGAACTTCCCGGCGTCTTCACCCTCGAAGACTCCGAGCGCGGTGACGAGATCATCTGGGGCGATAACAATACCTTCAAGACCTACCTCATGCAGAAGGGTACCGACGCCGAGCTAGCCGGCATCTTTGCCGAGGCCGACCACATCGTCGAAGGCGAGTACCGTACCGGCGCGCAGGAGCAGCTATACATTGAAAATAACGGCATGATCGCCGAATATTTCCCGGCCCAAGGCTCCGAAAGCGCCGGCGTAAAGGTCCAGGGCTCCATGCAGTGCCCCTACTATCTTGTTCACGCCCTCACCCTCGTCTTCAACTTGCCCCCGGAAAAATGCCGCGTTCTCCAGACCGAGACCGGCGGTGCCTTCGGCGGCAAGGAGGACTTCCCCTCCGTCATCGGCTCCCACGCGGCGCTATTGGCAATGAAGTCCGGGCATCCAGTAAAGCTTTGCTACGACCGCGCCGAAGACATGGCCGCCACCACCAAGCGCCACCCCTCCCGCACCCGCCACCGCACCGCCATCTCGAAGGAGGGAAGACTCCTCGGCGGCGAGATCGACTTCGCCATCGACGGCGGAGCCTACGCCACCCTCTCTCCCGTCGTCCTCTCGCGCGGCACCATCCACTCGCCAGGCCCGTATCACTGGCCCGCCCTGAAAGTGTCGGCGAAGGCCATGGCCACCAATGTCCCGCCCCACGGAGCCTTCCGCGGCTTCGGCGCGCCTCAATCCATCTTCGCTCTCGAACGCCACATGGACAAGATCGCCAAGGTCGTCTGCCTCTCCCCCGAAGAGCTGCGCCGCCGCAACTTCCTAGCCGCTGGAGGCCATACCGCCACCGGCCAGCATATCTCCGACCCCATCGACCTCCAGGCGCTCCTTACCCGTGCCCTCATCGAATCGGACTACCACCGCAAGCGCGCCGAGTTCGATCGTACCAATCCCGCCAGTCCCATCAAGCGCGGCGTCGGCTTCGCGAGCTTCATGCACGGCGCGGGTTTCACCGGCTCCGGCGAGCGCCGCCTCGACTCCCTCGTCGAGATCGAAATCGCCACCGAGCCGGAGAACGCCGGCCGCCCCCGCCTCCTCGTCTCGTCCACCGAGTTCGGCCAGGGCACCAACACCATCCTCTGCCAGATCGCCGCCCAGACCCTGGGTCTTCCCTACGAGGACATCCTTATCGCCCAGCCCGACACCGCGCGCGTTCCCAACTCCGGCCCTACCGTCGCTTCCCGCACCGCCATGATCGTCGGACGCCTCGTCCAGACCGCCGGCGAAAACCTCCTCGCCAGTCTCGCGCTACCCCAAAATCACACTCCAGCCGACTTCAAGCGCTGCGCCCTCGCCCATGTCGCCCAACACGGCTCTCTCAAAGCCGCCGCCCGCTACAAGCTCCCCGAAAACACCGCTATCTTCTGGGACGACGACCAATATAAAGGCGACGCCTATCCCGCCTACGCCTGGGCCGTATACGTCGCGGAAGTCGCCGTCGACACCCGCACCTACGCCGCCACGGTAACAGACTTCCACGCCCTCCAGGAGGTCGGCAAGGTCCTCCACCCCACGCTCGCCGCGGGCCAGATCGAAGGCGGCGTCGCCCAGGGCATCGGCTACGCCCTCTACGAAAAGTGCGAGTGGCGCAACGGCCGCATGGCCAACAGCCAGATGACCAACTACATCATGCCTACCAGCATGGACCTACCCCCCATCCACGTCCACTTCGAGGAAATTCCGTCCATCCACGGGGCGTTCGGCGCAAAAGGCATCGGCGAACTTCCCATGGACGGCCCCGCCCCCGCCATCCTCAATGCCATCGAGCACGCGACCGGGCACCCCTTTACCGCCATCCCCCTCTTACCTGAAGACATCTTTGAAGGCCTGACCGCCACTCCGAACTCCGGCACGGAAGCCATCGACGCCGCCACCGACCGCGACACCCGCGTCGAAGTTGCGGTCTAATAGCCCAGTTAGACGCGGCCAATCTTCCTACCCTCACGCTGCTCATTGAACGCGAGGGTAGGTCCGGCGGCTTATGCGATAGCCGGATCGGTAATCGGCTCCCGCTGCCCGCCGATAAACTGCAGCAAATCTTCGTTCAGCCGGTCCGCCGCCGTTAAGTAAAGCCCGTGCGGCTCGCCGTCGTACTCAAGCAGCGTCGCCTTCGGCAGCAGCTTAGCCGCCCGCCGCCCCGATGCATCGATCGGCACGGTATGGTCGCTC
>CAXTRY010000054.1:4297-15325 GCA_964246805.1 uncultured Acidobacteriaceae bacterium | reverse complement strand
CTCATCCTCCTGACGACATTGGATGCGCGCACACTCAAAGACCGTCTCCCATAAGCGGTCTCTGCCTACATAGTCCTCTTCGGCTCCAAACCGTAGACATACAACAACAGTGACATCCCAATGACCAGCGGAAACAGGCCCGCGAGATAAACCGGCACATCCGTCACCAGCGCACGCAGCAGGATCATCAACGCAACTCCTATCCCCACATTCACGATGCCGCCCAGCTTGAAGCCCGCTGTCCGCTTTGCCGCGGCGATGCGCTCCTGCTCGCGCAGATACTCGAGCGCCGGGTTGCGCTCTCCGCCAGTCTCCGCGATGCGCTTCATCATGTCCGCTTTGTAATATGCCTCACGCTCCTTTTGGCGTGTGCCGGCCCACGTGGCGATAGAAACAAAGGTAAAGAGCGCGATCGAGCTTACGGCGAGAAAAGCGAACAGCGCGACACCCGCATTGCTTGTAGCTTCATTCATAGTGAATCTCCTTGTTCATCGGATAACTGCTTACATCCCGTCTGACCGCGCCCTCTCCTATCCGGTTGCGTTTTCTCCGCCAAAAGAAAACGAAACCGCAATCCCGCAATCCAGGTCACACTCGTCACAAGGAAGCCCTGTGAGCGAACCGGACGACTGTAGCGCCGACCACGATGCCGTAATCCGCACCCTCGCCGGAGATCCCTCCGCCTTCGGGGATATCGTGCGCCACTGGCAGTCGCCGCTGATCAACCTTGCGTATCGCTTCTTCCAGGATCGTGGCCGCTCCGAAGACATGGCGCAAGAGGCCTTCCTCCGCGCCTTCCGCAATCTCTCCTCTTGGCGGCGGGAGTCCGCCTTCTCCACCTGGCTCTTCGCCCTCGCCACCAATCTCTATTGCACGGAGCTTCGGCGGCACCCATCCATTACCCTCCCCTTCGACGAAATACACCAACCCGCCGCCACCTCCCTCGCTCTTGACGAGCATCTCAATCAACGTAATCAGCAGGCCATCCTTCACCAGGCCGTACAGACCCTTCCTCCCAGGTATCGCGAGGTCGTCATTCTGTACTACTTTCATGAGATGGATGTCCCCGCTACCGCCCGCAGTCTCGCTCTGCCCGAAGGCACCGTCAAGGCTCACCTCTTCCGCGCACGCAAGCTGCTGCGCGCCAAACTAACCGTGGCATCCTCGCTGCATCACTCCACTCCGCGCCCAAAGGAACTCGCATGAGGCACACTCCCGCAACACCCCAGGAACACGCAGCCTACGATCCTGCTATCTCACCAGACGTTCTGCTGGATCAGCACTTCAACGCCCCGTCCGAGCAGCTTCTCCCCTCCTCCGGCTTTACCCTCACCGTGATGGACACCATCCATCGGCACGCTTCCATGCCGTCATCTATTCCCTTTCCTTGGAAGCGCGCCCTCTCCGGCCTGGCCACGGCTCTCTTCGCGTTGCTGGCCTTCCTCCTCTACATCACTACAAGGCAAACCGCCTCAACCCATCTTTCCGGCCCTGTCTTCACCTTCAGTCCCGTGCACCCGGCATTTTCCATTACGTCCACGCATATAACGATCGCTTCAATCCTCTTCGCCGTGGCTCTCTCCGCCGCGACCGTAACGGCCTCCTTCCGTCTCGCGGGACGTCTCCGTTAAGCTGGCGCGACCATCCCACAACCGATCAAGCCTCCAGCCTCGCTGACGCCCATAATCGCTACTGTGTAAAATCGCGCCTGTAGGCACATGTGCGCCCAAACCTCAGGAGACTCCAAATATGATCCCGATCACCCCAGGAAAGCTCGCCGGACTCAAAGCCGTTTCCAATACCCGCGGCGTCATCGCCGCCGCCGCCATGGACCAGCGCGGCTCGTTGCAGAAGTCCATCGGCCAGGCTCGCGGAGCTGCCTCCGACGGTCACGATCTCGAAGAGTTTAAAATCCTCGTCACCGAAGTCCTCACCCGTCATGCCTCGGCCATCCTGCTCGACCCGGAGTATGGCCTCGCCGCCACCAAACTCCGTAACGATGCCGGACTTCTGCTCGCCTATGAAAAAACCGGCTATGACTCCGCAACGCCGGGCCGCCTACCCGACCTCCTCGATGTATGGTCCGTCCGCCGCCTCAAAGAAGCCGGGGCCGACTGCATCAAGATCCTCCTCTACTACACCCCCTTTGAAAAAACCGCCATCAACGACCGGAAGCACGCCTTCATTGAACGTGTAGGCGACGAGTGCCGCGCTCACGACATTCCCTTCTTTCTCGAGTTCGTCGGCTACGACGCTCAGGGCGGCGATGAAAAATCGCTCGCGTTCGCCCTGCAAAAGCCATCCATCGTCTCCGGTGCCATGGCTGAGTTTGGCAAGGAACGCTATAACGTCGATGTCCTCAAGGTTGAGGTTCCGGTTGAAATGGAGTTCGTCGAAGGCACGAAGGCTTTTAAGGGTGAAAAAGCCTACACCCGCGCCGAAGCTCTCCAGCACTTCCGCGACGCCGAGCAGATGACGCACAAGCCCTTCATCTATCTCTCCGCCGGTGTCTCGAACCCCGTCTTTATCGAAACGCTGGAACTAGCCGCTGAGTCCGGCACCAAGTTCAACGGCGTGCTCTGCGGCCGCGCCACCTGGAAAGAAGGTATCCCCATCTACGCCACGCAAGGTCAGAAAGCCTTTAAGGACTGGCTCGAAACCGTCGGCGTGGAGAACATCGCCAACGTCAATAAAGCTCTTGAAGCCGCTACCCCGTGGTATACCAAGTTCGGCGCGTCAAGCATTGATGAACTAGGCTGACCCAAAAGACTTACGAATGACACCTAATCTGCTAGTGGTCGCTAAACATTGCCACACAAGATCTCGACCCGCACGCCGACATCAACCCGCAGCCAAGCTGTGTCCTTGGTTTACGCTACCGCGTCGAGGCTGGCGGCTAAAGCCAGGCAAGCACGGTCTCCCGGCGAAAGTCCAAACGGCTTGGTAGACCGTGAGAGCTTTCCCGCAAAGTGTGCCTGCTTCGAATCAATACTTATGCTGTATTGGACAAAAGGATCGATGCTGGTTTGAAGTTCGTCATCGGATGCTCCATATCGAACGAGCTTCGTTAGAACTTTGCAGAGATTGACGGAACTTACATGGATGACATTCTGCCGGTCCGTTAGGATTGCTCGGAGAGCGTCGGCACCGGGCTCTCCATATAAAAAGGCGAAGAGCATTAGCTTCACTCGTCTATTTAGTTCGTCTAAAGACAAAGGTGATACGTTGCAAAGTATGAAGAGGAATCTATTCCTGCCGTTTGCACTCAGCTTGGCACCTATCTGCGGCTTTGGGCAGAACGCGAATGAAACGGCGTCTCCGCTAACGCTACCCCCGGGCACACCGTTCCCCGTGCAAATCGATGGGAACCTTCCCATGCGCGCCGGAACGCCGGTTCGCGCACATCTGCTCTATCCCGTGTACGCCGGCAGTACCCTCATGCTTCCAGCGGAGACGACGGTGCTCGGCACGATTGCCGCTCTTGAACCGGATCGCTCTCGCCGACTCCATGCCTGGCTCAACGCCGATTTTACCCCGTTTTACAAACCCGTCGTTCGCTTCGACCGGATCGTACTGGCGGACGGTACAACGCTTCCTCTAAGCTCCGGCAACGCGACCGACGGCGCGCCCATCTTTCGCATCGTCGCGCCCCCTCCCCCGACAGGCGGCTTCCTTCACCAGCAGTTTACGATCGCGACGACCGCCGCCAAGGATCGCCTCCACGTCCTTACCGGCCCCGACAAGGGGGATCGCTTGAAGCAGTTACTTTATTCCCAGCTTCCTTATCATCCGCAGCGTATCGCCAAAGGCACCGCCTGGACGGTTGAATCGTCCACCACGCTTGTGGTGCCTCGGCTTCCAACGCAGCCAGGCGTCGTCGCCGCCTCCCCGGCCGCCACGGATGCCTCCCCCACCTGGATGGTTCAGGCCTATCTGAACAATGCGCTTACCTCCGTCTCCACCAAGGTCGGTCAGGAGATCAAGGCTACCGTCGCCGAGCCCATCTTCAACCCGGACGGCACCGTCGCTGTCCCGCAAGGCGCAACCCTCGTCGGCGCGGTGACCAAAGCCAAGCCCGCTCGTCGCCTGGGCCGCGCCGGTGCCCTCAGCTTTTCGTTCCGGCAACTTATCCTGCCTGGCGAAGCCCCGCAGGCCGTACAAGCCTCGCTGGTAGGTGCCGACACCGCGAGCGCCGCCAGTCTTGCCATGAATTCCGAAGGAGAAGTTAAGCCCAAACCGCAGGACAAGCTCGTTGTGCCCTTCATCCTCCTCTCGCTCGCCGCCCGTCCGCTTGACCGCGACGGCGGCGATGGGATGCTCGGCAAAAACGCCGTCGCGTCCAACAGCCTTGGATTCATCGGCTTCGTTGTCGGCACCGCCGCGCAGAGCTCCTATTTAGCCGCCGGTATCGGCTACTATGGCGCGGCACTCGCCATTTACGACCGCGTCTTGGCGCGCGGCAAGCAGGTCACCTTCGCGCGCGACACCCGTATCGTCCTCCAAACCACCGCTCGCCGCTCCGCGCCGATGAAGACCGCCGAAGCTACCCTTCCGCCGCGCTAAGGCCTATTCCCACTCGATCGTCCCCGGCGGCTTCGAGGTAATGTCGTAGACCACGCGGTTGATCCCGCGCACCTCGCTCACGATCCGGCTGGAGATCGTCCGCAGCACGTCATACGGCAGCGGTGCCCAGTCCGCCGTCATCCCATCTTCGCTCTCGACCGCGCGGATGACGCAGGTGTTCGCATAGGTCCGCTGATCGCCCATTACGCCCACGGACTTCACCGGCAGCAGCACGGCGAAGCTCTGCCACACCTTGCGATATAAACCAGCCCGCTTGATCTCATCCACCACGATCTCGTCAGCCTCTTGCAGGATAGCCACCCGCTCGGACGTCACTTCACCTAGAATCCTTACAGCCAACCCGGGCCCTGGAAACGGCTGCCGCTCGATAATTTCCTCCGGCATTCCTAAGTCGCGGCCAATCCGCCGTACCTCATCCTTGAACAGGTCGCGCAGCGGCTCGATCAGCTTCAGCTTCATATCCGCCGGCAGCCCGCCGACATTGTGGTGGCTCTTGATGGTATGGCTCGGCCCATGCACGCTGCTGGATTCAATCACGTCCGGGTAGAGCGTGCCCTGGACCAACCAGGCGACCTCCTCGCCCGCGCTCTTCTCGGCCTCGAAGATCTTTTTAGCCTCATCGTCGAACACGGCAATGAATTCGCCCCCGATCACCTTGCGTTTCGTCTCGGGATCGGTAACGCCTTCGAGTTTCGCCAGAAACCGCTTCGAAGCGTCCACCGCTACGACGTTCAATCCAAGCTGCTCGCGCATGGCCCGCTGCACCTTCGCAAACTCGTTTTTCCGCAGCACGCCATTGTCGACGAAGATGCATGTCAGCCGATCGCCGATCGCCCGCGCCACCAGCACCGCCGCCACGCTTGAGTCCACCCCACCGCTCAACCCGCAAATTGCATGGCCCTCACCAACCTGGGCCTTTACCCGCTCCACCGTCGCTTGGATAAAGTGCTCCGGCGTCCAATCCGCCGCGCAGCCGCAGAGATCCATGCAGAAGTTCCGCAGCAGCTCCATGCCTTGCGGCGTGTGCGCCACCTCCGGGTGGAACTGCACCGCCCAGATGCGCCGCGCCTCGTCCGCAATCCCCGCCATGGCGTTCGCGGTCTCGGCGGTCGTCACAAAGCCGTCCGGCAGCAGCTTGGCCTCGTCGCCATGCGACATCCAGACGTCCATCGTCCGCGGCAGGCCGGCAAAGAGCGGTGTCTCGGCGGTAAGCGTCACCTCGGCGTGACCATACTCCCGCGCCGGAGCCGGTTCCACCCTTCCGCCAAGGTGATGCACGATAAACTGCAGTCCATAGCAGATGCCCAGCACCGGCACGCCCATCCCCAGCAACGCCGGATCGGCTTTGGGTGCATCCGCGTCATAGACCGAAGACGGTCCTCCCGAAAGAATCAGGCCTCTGGGTGCAAGCTCCCGGATCGTTTGGAGTGAAGCCGTACACGGCAGCACGACCGAAAAGACGTTGAACTCGCGAATCCGCCGCGCGATCAGCTGCGTATACTGCGACCCGAAGTCCAGAATGACGATAGTAGAAGTATCCACGATCTTCCGAGTCTATCCTGCCCGCGGTGGGCTACTCGGGCTTCTTCGTATTATTGGCCGCGCCGATCAGCCCCGCGCCGACAACCAGAATCGCCATACCGACAATCCACGGCGTATGGACATGCGTCAACGTGGCCACATAAATCAAACCCGCAACAATCAGCACGACGCCGATACCATAGATCGCAAACGAAGACATGACACACTCCGAACATCAAATTAAGAACATTCGTAAAATACAACCTTACGCTGCTTTCAAAGGCGTTGCGTGTTTCTCTTTGCTACAAACTCCCCGCATCGGCATGTGTGCCGTCCGGTACCGACGCACGCCAAAGCTCCAGGTACGCCACCAGCCTTGCGACATGGAAGAAGTCGGACGCGACGATATAAAGCACCAGCACGCCGGCCCACCACCACGCCAAAAACACGCGCGAAGCTACTGTTTCAAAGGGCAACGGACTCGCCGAAAACACCATTGTCAGCACAATCAGCGCGATCTTGACGATCCCCATCACCAGATTGATCTCCACCAGCTTGATCTTGAGCGATCCCACGCGAAACGCCGCGCGCAGACTCTTTCCGGCACCCCATCCACGCAACATCGCCAGCAGCGGAGCCACCGCAAATCCCCAGCTTCCCGCCGCCCACAGCGTAAACAAACTTAGCGTCGCCGCGATCGCCAGCGCGAAATAGAGCACGAGGCTCGGCTCCGCGCCCTGCGCGATCGGTCCTGTAATCGCGATACGAGCCGTCCCCTGCAAACACCAAAACCATATCGCAAAGCTCCCGCCCAGCGCGGCCATGCGAATCGTCTGAAGAACCATCAGCGTCCATGGCCGCGCATGAAGCCGAGGATCGACTCGCTTCAACACCACCGTTCTGCCGAGAGACGACGCCACGATCCATCCCACAAGCAGCAAAGGACCCAGCCAGGCAGCGACCCCCAGCAATGGAGGCCGCAAGATCAGCACGGCCTGCGCGAGCGTCACTGAACTCTTCATCGGATCGAGCAGCGTCATCTCGCGCAGCGCGGAGTAATCGAGCGGCGCGGCCAACAAGATCCGAAATGCCTCATACCGCAGCAGCAGCAGCACCGGAATGCCGTACACCCAGCGCCAGAGCACCTCCAAAGCCGTAAGCCGGGGGCGCCGCCGGCACCACGAGAGCGTTCCGACGAAGCTTTGCGTTACTCGTTCGTTGCCGGTACCCTGCGTGGCCACTACTTCACCACGAGGTTGACGAGCTTGCCCGGCACCACGATCGTCTTCACCAGCGACTTGCCCGCAATGCGCGCCGCCACCTTTGCATCCGCCGCTGCTGCCGCTTTTACCGCGGCCTCGTCGGTACCCACCGGTACGGAAATTACGATCACCAGCTTTCCGTTGACCTGCACAGGGATCTCCAGCACGTCTTCCTTCGCCAGTTCCTCATCCGCCACCGGCCACGCCGCGCGAAACACCGCACCTTCGCCGCCGGTCTCCGTCCATAACTCCTGTGCGAAAAATGGCGCAAACGGTGCCAGCATCAGCACAATCGTCCGGCATACCTCCGCGGCCGTCACGCCCGGTATCCCCCCCGCGTCGATGCTCCCTTCAGCGCTCTGTAACTCGTTTACCAATTCCATAATTGCGGCAATCGAGGTGTTGAAGTGCCATCGCCCGCTAAAGTCCCTCGTGATCTTAGCCAGCGTCTGGTGCAGCTTGCGAAGCAGCTTCTGTCCAGCGACAGACTGGGCGGCTAGCGTATCGCCGGGAGCGAGCGCTCCCTTGTACTTCATCGTCAGCCGGTACACCCGTCCCAGAAAACGTCCGATCCCCGCAACCGCGTCCTCCTGCCAGTCCATGTCGCGGTCCGGCGGCCCGGCAAACAACGAATACATCCGCGTCGCGTCCACGCCATAACGCTCGATCATCTCGTCGGGGCTGACCACATTGCCCTTGGACTTCGACATCTTGACGCCGCCTTTCAGCACCATGCCCTGTGAGAACTGCCGCGCGGCCGGCTCGTCGTTCGCGATCATGCCCATGTCGCGCATCACCTTCGTCCAGAAGCGCGAGTAGATCAGGTGCAGGATCGCGTGCTCCACGCCGCCAATGTACTGGTCGATCGGGAACCAGTAATCGGCCTTCGCGGAATCGAACGGTGCCGCCGCATTGTGCGCGTCCGTATAGCGGTAGAAGTACCAGCTCGAATCGACAAACGTGTCCATCGTATCGGTCTCGCGCCGCGCCGGACCGCCGCATACAGGACATGTCGTGTTGACGAACTCCGGCACGCGCCCCAGCGGCGATCCGCCCTGTTGCGTAATTTCGATCCGCTCCGGCAACAGCACCGGCAGCGCGCTCTCCGGCAGCGGCACAACGCCGCCGGGCTCAACGCCCTCATGCCCGCGATCGCAGTACACCATCGGAATCGGCGTCCCCCAATACCGCTGGCGGCTCACCCCCCAGTCCTTCAACCGGTACGTCACCGTCGGGGTGCCGAAACCGTGCTCCATGGCAAACGCCGCCATCTTCTCCTGCGCTTCCAGGCAAGCCTCGCCCGTCCACGCGCCGGAGTCGATCAGCACCGCCGCTTCCTCCCCTGGATAGGGCAGCGGCAATGCATCGGTATCTACATTGGGAGCGATCACCCGCCGCACCGGCAATCCGTACTTCCGCGCGAATTCAAAGTCCCGCTCATCGTGCGCCGGAACGCTCATAATCGCGCCCGTGCCATAATCCGCCAGGATGTAATTGGCCACCCAGATCGGCACCCGCTCCTCGTTGAACGGGTTCACCGCAAAACGTCCCGTCGCCACGCCCTGCTTCTCGAGCGCCGCCAGCCCCGCGCCCGCGTCGCCCGACTCCCGCGCCGACGTCTGCTGCGCGATCATCGCCTCGACCTGCGCGGCCAACGCCACATCCTCCGCCGCGAACAGCTTCGTCACGGGGTGCTCCGGCGCAAGCTGCACGCTGGTCGCGCCGAAGATCGTATCCACCCGCGTCGTAAACACCTTGATCTTTTCCGCGCTATCCACCACCTCGAAGTCGACAAACGTCCCTTCGCTCCGGCCAATCCAGTTCCGCTGCATGGTGCGGACCTTCTCCGGCCAGCCCTCCATCGTGTCCAATCCGTCCAGCAGCTCGTCCGCATACCGCGTGATCCGCAGAAACCACTGTGTCAGGTCGCGCAGCTCAACCGGATTGTCCTCGTGCCGCCAGCAGCACCCGCCCACCACCTGCTCGTTCGCCAGCACCGTCCGGCATAGCGAACACCAGTTCACCTTGCTCTTCTTTCGGTATGCGAGCCCGCGCTCATACATCTTCAGGAAGAACCACTGATTCCACCGGTAGTAGTCCGGCAGGCAGGTCGTCAACTCCGTGCCCCAGTCGAACCCCATCCCCAACCGCCGGAACTGCTTCTTCATCGCCGCGATATTCCCGAGCGTCCACTCGCGCGGCGGCACATTGTTCTTGAGCGCGGCATTTTCCGCCGGCAGCCCGAACGCGTCCCACCCCATCGGGTGCAGCACGTTGTACCCGCGCATCCACATAAACCGAGCCAGCGCGTCGCCGATGGCGTAGTTCCGCACGTGCCCCATGTGCAGCACGCCGCTCGGATACGGCAGCATCTCCAGGCAATAGAACTTCGGCTTGCCCTCGTCGTGCGGTCCCGCCGCATACAACTCCGGATCGGCGTCCCACACCGCCTGCCAGCGCGGCTCAATCTCCGCCGGATCGTACCGCCGCGTTGGCTCAGTATTAATTGTCTCTTCCATCACATCTACGATTGTAGAGTGCCGCGTCCTGAGTTGGCGCTTGCACTCTCATCCAGATGATTCCTACGGCGTCTTCGCTTTTCCCAAGCTTCCCAGCCCCTTCATCAGCTCCGCCATATCCATTACTTTATAGCCCTTAGGAGCCTGGAACAGCGCCGCATCCGGCTCCATTCGTACCAGACCCTCCAACTCCATCGTTTGCTCGCCCGTGCGCGGATCGGTGTCCACCGTCTTGATAAGTATCTTCAATTCCGGCGACCGCCACTCTTCATGCATCACGGTGATCGGCCGGTCGTTGCCGATGCTGCCAACCGGAATCGTCGTCGTCGTCCGCGTGCCTGTCGCCAGCACCCCTTCGATCGCCTGCTGGCCCAGCTCTTCAGTCCGTACAGCATTCCCCGGGGAACTCCCTCCAGCTGCCACATTCGGCTTCAAGGAAGTACCCGCCGATGCCACAGCGACACTGGTTCCCGCCGGATTGGGTTTGCTCAATGCGCCGGAAAGCGAAGGCAGTTGCATCTGCATCGCCACCTTCGCTTGCTCATCCGTCCAGATCAGCATCGTGTGCGCTACGGGATCGCCCACCGTGGCCGACTGCAGCTTCTGATTGCTCTGCGTTCCATTCACCTGCCCTGACTGAACAAGGTACAACTCCTCGCGCAATCGTCCCATCCCATCGCGTGCGATTAGTCCCCGCGTCGCTCTGCTGATAACGGTTCCATCGCTCAACTTTTGCACCGAGCGCGTCACCTTATCCGCCTTGTACGGCTCGCCGGTCGTGGGCTGCATAATGGCCGCTGTGATCGATTGCATCCCACCCATCATCTCCTGCTGCATTCCCATACTCGTCTGCGCCGGCGCACCCATCGTTCCGCCAAGCACGCCGCATACAACAACACATTTCCACACCATTGTTCGCATATTGCCTCCCGGCTGCCCCGAGTATGAGCCGTACTACGTTGCAGGACAAGCAGTTTCAATGCTGACGTTGCTCGGACCGCGTCTCGTGGCTCACTTCTCTATCGTAAAGTCACAACACTGCACGGAACGCTAGACCCGCTAATCCTTCACCGCGTATTTGTAAGGCAATGCTTGGATCTCTCCTTGGTTAAAACTTTAGCGCGCCCGTGCAAATCTCCAGG
>CAXTRY010000054.1:2594-4287 GCA_964246805.1 uncultured Acidobacteriaceae bacterium | reverse complement strand
CAGCTCCCGCAGCACGTTTGCCGCTTGCGCCCCCCCGCTCGCCGGACCCTCCCACGACAGCGTATACACAAAGCGTCCCCGCACGGCTGAGATCGACCGGTATGCATAAAGCTTTGTGTCTTCCTTGCACCGGAACTCCGCCACCGTACGCTCCGCGGCACGCCCGTTAAGCTGCTCCGGCAGATACCGCGTTACGGTTACCCGTTCCGCTGTTTCCTTCAGCAAGCCAAGATCGAACTCCGCGGCCGTATGCGCAGTCCGATACTCCATGCTGTTCACATCCCCTGAAACCCATACTGTTCCCCCGCCATCCGGGATAAGAACGACGAAACCATGCTGATAGCCCGTGTCCGCGTTGTCCAAGCCTGTTAATCCGGCGGGAATGCATGTCGAGTAACCGTAAGCGTCATTCTTATACATACCGGTGTACTTCCACAAATGCTCCCCCAAATTCGCCCTCTGGGGACACTCCGCGGCAAACGCCGATAAGCACGATAATAGCGCCGCAACCAGAATAAGCATCCGCCGCGCGCGCATACTCTTCACTTCGGCCATTCTTTGTCGATGCCGCAAGCATCCACCGCAAGCCCGACGTACTTGTAATCTTCGAGGAATACCGCACGATAAACAACCTTATTAGTGTTATATCCATGCGCCAACAGTTCATCCGCAAACGCGCCCGCGGCGGTAATGCCCCGCACATAGTCGCGCGGCGGTTTTGCCCCCGAGTAGCCATACACTAACCTGAACTCAATGTAACTCACCGAACTTTACAGCGCCGCAAGCATGAACAAATTGAATTACTTATCTTCAATGGCCTGCAACGGATTCAGAACCACCGAACTATACAGGGAATTGACGCCCCGCCGCCAGCGTCCGCAACATACTCACATTCCTCGCCTCATCACCCGGCGCATCCACCGGCGTCTCCGCGATAAATACGCTGTGCTCAAATCGCCTGTCCCGCAGCAGCCGCGCGAACGCCGCCGCCCCGATCGTTCCTTCTCCGATATGCTCATGCCGGTCGAGCTTCGATCCACGAGCCGCCTTCGCGTCGTTGCAGTGCCACACCCGCACCGCCGCAAACCCCATCGTCGCTCCTATCAACTCTGCCGTCTCGTCATAGCCCTCCGGCGTCGCAAGGTCGTATCCTGCTACATGCAGATGGCATGTATCCAGACATACTCCCACCGGCGCGCAAGCCTCCAGCCGCGATACCAGCTCCGCCACCTGCTCCAGGCTGCCTCCCAGCGAGAACTCCGCCCCCGCCGTATTCTCAATCAGGATGCGAAAGTCCACGCCTTGCCAGGCAAGTCCATCGATCGCCCGCTCAATCCCCACCACAGCCAGCCGCAGTCCCTCCTCGCGCGTCAACCCTTTCCAACTCCCCGGATGCAGCACCAAAAACTCCGCTCCGAGCGCCAGCGCCCGCTCCACTTCACCGCGAAACGCCGCGATCCCGTTCGCCCGTACGCTCTCCGTCTGGCTACACAGGTTGATCAGATAGCTCGCGTGGATCGACACTGGCCCCACATCGTGCATCGCCCGCAGCTCCCGCATCCTGGCCGCGTCCTCCGCCTTTACAGGATTTGCCTTCCACATCCGCGGACTTGCGCTGAAGATCTGGAACGTATTCGCCCCTGCCTCCACCGCCCGCTCCACCGCCTTCCAGCACCCGCCCGCCGTGCCCAGA
>CAXTRY010000054.1:0-2584 GCA_964246805.1 uncultured Acidobacteriaceae bacterium | reverse complement strand
GATGCACCCCGATCCGCTTCGTCTTCATACGATCGAGCGTATCGCACTCACTGTGCTTGCGCAGCCGACGATAAAGAAAGTAGCCTCCGGTCAGCTTTACAACCGAAGGCCGGTAAGGCCCACTTGACGCGGGTCGTATACTGATGACGTATAGCGATTGAAGAGCCGGTACAAGGCAATTACCCTGCTGGCCACGTCAACAACTCGATCAAGAAGACGAAGCCATCGCTCGAATGGCCCAGTCGGCTCAGGGTTGTGTGTCATTGCACACCTCCTTTGCTGAATTACGGCGCTTTGACCCTGCCAAGTCGAGCTGCCGTTGCCGCTTAATGCGACTGGAAACAGAGTAGAGGCAAACTTCCGAGCGAAGGCGCGTCGCCCGCGCGCGTCGCGCTCCTCGTGCTCCAACAAGCGGTACACTCATCCCACACCACGAGGAGCAACATGCCCAAAGAACAATCCGCCGAATCTCACGCCATGTGGGACCCCCTGTATCACTTCGTCATCGCTCCACTCTTACTCATCAATTTCGTGTTTTCCTTCATTCTGTACAATCGCCATCCCGTCGAACACCGCAATGTGGCCCTCTGGTGGATCGTCCTCTCGTTCGTCTTTGTGCTGCTCGCGGTCAAAATCCGCACTTACGCGCTGCGCAACCAGGATCGTCTTATCCGCCTGGAAGAGCGTCTACGCCTCACCGCGCTTCTTCCCCCGGCGGAACACGCCTCCATCTACGCGCTCACCACCCCACAACTGATTGCCTTGCGTTTCGCCTCCGACACCGAGCTCCCCGCCCTCGCTCGCCGCACCCTCGCGGAGTCCCTTACCGCAAAGCAGATCAAAGCGTCAATCGCTTCTTGGCGTCCAGACAATCAACGCATCTAATCACTACCATAAACATCCAATGAAGTTCTCTTCTTCCAAATCGGAACGCTTTCGTCTAGCATTGTTAAATACGCATGACACCCCTTACGCAAGTCCAGGAAACCGTCGAGCAGGAAAGCTATCTAGCTCAGGACCTACAGCAGCCCCATGTGCCGAAGCCTTTCCCCTCTTCCTCCGGCCATATGTTCGGGGATTACTTTAGCCCAGGCCGCACTTGGAGCTTCAAGAAAAATACACTCCTCGATGCCCGCGCCCGCCGCATCTTCGAGACCACGGCCATGGGCTGCGCGCATGACGCCTACCCCTTCCACATGCCGCTCGAAGCGAAAGCCGGTCCCTGCGTCCAGGCCGACGGCCATCCCATGCTGATGATGTCGTCCTACGACTATCTCGGCCTGATTGGACACCCCCGTATTGACCGCGCGGCACAAGAAGCCATCCACCGCTACGGCACCAGCACCTCCGGCGCGCGCCTGCTTACCGGCACCCTCGACATACACAACACGGTCGAACGCGATCTGGCCGAGTTCAAGGGCACCGAGGCCGCCCTCACCTTCTCCTCCGGCTACATGGCCAACCTCGGCCTCATCACCGGCCTCTTCGGACCCTCCGACCGCATCATCATCGACGCCCTCTGCCACCGTTCGCTGCTCGACGCCTGCAAGATGGCCGGAGTGCAAGTCCAGCGCTTCCGCCACAACGATCCCGAAAGCCTTCGCGAAGAGATCCGCAAAAATCCGGCGGGTATGCCGCCGGCCAACCGTACCGTCATCATCTCCGACGGTGTCTTTTCGATGGACGGCGATATCTGTTGTCTCCATGACCTGATCGCCATCAAGAAAGAGTTCGGCTGCTTCCTCTTCATCGACGAGGCTCACGCTTCGGGTGTCCTCGGCGCGACCGGCCGCGGCACCGACGAGCACTTCGGTATCGACACCGCAGAGGTCGACCTTTGGTCCGGTTCTCTCGCCAAGTCCATTCCGTCGGTCGGCGGCTTCGTCGCCTGCTCGCAGGAGGTCGCCATCTTCCTCCAGCACGCCTCCAGCCCCTACATTTTTTCGGCCGCCATGGCCGCCTCCGCCGTCGCCGCCATCTCCGAAGGCCTCGCCATCCTCCGCGAAGAGCCGCAGCGCGTCGCTCGCCTCAAGGCCAACGGCGACTATCTCCGCTCCGGCCTGCAAGCCTTGGGCTACGACACCGGCCTCTCCGAAACCGCCATCATCCCCGTCGTATTGAATGACGAAGTCACCACGGGCCTCTTCGCCCGCAAGCTCCGCGACTACGGCATCATCGCCGCTCCGGTCATGTTTCCGGCAGTCGCTCAGGGCGTCGCCCGCCTCCGCCTCTGCGTTACCGCCGCCCACACGGTGGAGCAGCTCGACTTCGTTCTGGATGTCTTTCGCCAACTCGCCGCATAGCTGCGGACTCTTATGCCGGTTATCTCCCGTCACGAAGGCCATACGTATTTCTTCTATTCGCATGAAGGCACCCCCGCGAGCCGGCTGACATTCATGTGCGTCGTGGCGACTGCGAAGTAAAGTTCTGGCTTCGCCCCGAAGTGTACGTAGCCTACAATAAGGGTTACAGTCCAAGGACTCTGCTTGAACTCCAGAAGCTCGTGGTTTGGAGGAAATCTTATTTTGCGAGGGCATGGGATGAATTCTTTAGCGGAACCGATGAACGTCCGATTCGATGACTA
>CAXTRY010000053.1:0-18824 GCA_964246805.1 uncultured Acidobacteriaceae bacterium | reverse complement strand
GCCGCGCGCGAAACTCCTCATTCACCTTGATCTTCTCCGGCTGGACGATCTCCAGTCCCATCTGCCGCGCCGCAGTCTTTACTGCCGGAGCCACCAGCCCCATCCCGCGCCCCGCCGCCCGGTCCGGCTGCGTCACCACCAGCGCGACCTCGTGCCCTGCCGCTTTCACCGCCAGTAGCGTGGGCACGGCAAACTCCGGCGTTCCGCAGAAGACCAGCTTCACCACTTGCCGTCTTTCTGTAGCTTCTTAATTTTGCGCAGCACCAGCTCCCGTTTTAAACGGCTCAGATGATCGATGAACAGGATGCCGTCCAGATGATCGATCTCATGCAGCAGCGCCCGCGCCGTCAGCTCGGTCCCTTCGACTTCAAACCATTCGCCCGTAGCGTCCTGCGCCCGCACCTTGACCCACTCCGCCCGCGTTACCTTCTCCCGAATGTCGGGCAGACTGAGGCAGCCCTCTTCCTCCACTTGCTTGCCGCGCCGGTCAATCACCTCCGGATTGATCAGCACGATCTTCTCTTCGGGGTTCTTCTGGAAGCTGACGTCCACGATCGCGATCCGCTGCGAGATACTGATCTGCGGAGCCGCCAGCCCGATCCCTTGCGCCGCGTACATGCTCTCGAACATCTCCTCGACTAGCTTCTTCAGCTTCGCGTCGAAGACCGTTACCGGCTCGCCGCGCCTGGCCAGCACCGCCGCCGGATATTTCACCACGTCGTGAATCTTTGCCACCTTTCCCATCAATACGCCGCCATCAATACGCTCGAATCTGTTCGCAATACCCGTTATAGTTGCGCCGCATCTCACCCAGCGAATCGCCGCCGAACTTCTCCACCACCAGCCGCGCCACTGTCAGCGCGACCATCGCTTCCGCCGCTACCCCGGCCGCCGGCACCACGCACACATCGCTCCGCTCATACGCGGCCTTTACCGGTTCGCGGCTTGCGAAGCTCACCGAGGCTAGCGGCCGCCGCAAGGTCGAGATCGGCTTCAAATACCCCCGAACCACCAGGTCTTCCCCGTTTGAGATGCCTCCTTCGATCCCGCCGGCATTGTTCCGCTCGCGCGAGAACTTCGTGTGCCCGTTCGCGCCCTCATAGCCGATCGCGTCATGCACCGCCGACCCAAGGGACTCCGCCGCCGTCACCCCGCGCCCCAGTTCCACCGCCTTCACCGCCTGCAAACTCATTACCGCCTGCGCCAGGAGTCCATCCAGCCGCTCGTCCCAGTTCACGTGGGTCCCCACCCCTGGCGGCAGCCCGTGCACCACTACCTCGAACACGCCGCCGATGGTGTCGCCCGTCCGCAGCGCGTTATCCACTTCGGCCTTCATCCGCGCCTCGGCTGGCTCATCCACGCAATTCAGCAGCACCGTCTCCTTCTCCTGTAGCGCGGCAATCTCCGCCCAACACGCTTCGCGTCCCAACTCCTCGCGTCCCACCCGCACCACATGGCTTGCCACCTCGACGCCCATCTCCCGCAGCAGCAGCTTCGCCAACGCCCCGCATGCTACCCGCGCCGCGCTCTCCCGCGCACTCGCCCGCTCCAGCACATAGCGTGCGTCGGGAAAATCGTACTTTAGGCTGCCCGCAAGGTCGGCATGGCCGGGCCGTGGAGAGGCGACCGCTTTATGCAGCCCAGCATCCCCGGCCGCCACCGGCAGAATCTCTTCCCAGTTCTTCCAGTCGTTATTCGCCAGCGACATCGCTACCGGCGACCCAATGGTTTTCCCGTGCCGCACACCGCTCAGGATATGAGCCGCGTCCCGCTCGATCCGCATTCGTCCGCCGCGCCCATACCCCTGTTGTCGCCGCCATAGCTCGCGATCCACAAACGCAGAATCGACCGGCACCCCGGCCGGCATCCCGCTGACCAAGGCGATCAGCGCCTCACCGTGGCTCTCCCCCGCTGTCGAAAACCGCAACATAATCCGCTTTCAAGTCAAAGGTAGATTGTAACAATCACGCAGCTTCAAGGTTGATCCGCACACAATGATGGCGAAGGAAGCCGTCAGGCTCCCTTCGCCACTCCATGCACAACGTCCCGCGAGTCCGCCGCAGCAGGTTACTGACCGCCGCCCGCCGTCGATGCAGCCTTCCCGGATGCCATATGGACGCTCTTGTTGAAGCGAGCCAGCAGCTCTGCCCGGTTGATACGCAGATCGGCGTTCGATACATGTTCCGGATAAGGCTTGTTCATCAAGCCCTTCCAAAGAATGCGATTATAAGCCGCGCCATCTAGGTTGTCTTCGACCGTAAAGTCGAGTCCCTTCGTGGCCGCGGCCCAGTAAGCGCCGTCATGGGTCGGACGCATCTTGATCGCCGATGCGCTCTGTGGAGGCAGCGGAAGCTGCGTACTGTAAAGCAGCTGCGAAGGCTGGGCCGTAAAGCTCCAAGTCTTCTGGTTGAGATCGAAGACGTCCGCCATCGGCACGGCGACCGCATCGTTGATGTTGAGCTGTCCAATGCCGAGGACATCCTCGATCGTGCGGACGAAGTTGACCGTGTTGTAAGCCGTCGAAACCACCGCGTTCTGCTTCACGTAAGGCCCGATGATGTAGGCCGTGCTACGGTGCGCGTCCACGTGGTCGGCACCGTCCTGGGCATCGTCCTCGATGACGAAGATCAGCGTGTTGTCTTTATACTGGCTGCCTGCCACCGTCTCCGCGACCAGGCCGACCGCGTAATCGTTGTCGGCAACGTCAAGCTCCGGCGTGTTGATTCCCAGAATCGAAGTGCTGAAGGAACCGGTATGATCTTTCGCGAGCCGCAGCAAGGTCAAGGCCGGCAGGCTGCCATTCGCATATTGCCCGGTGAACTCCCGCTTCCACTCTTGAAAGCGGTAATAATCCGGGAAAGCCTGATCGAAGCCGCGGAAATAAGGATCGGTGACCGGCATCAACGCGACATTGGCGGAGAACGCGACCTGCGTCTTGGTGGCAAACGGATCGGTCAGCTTAGGAATCTGTAAAGCGGTGTACGGCGCGGGCAGCGCGTAGCGGGCCAGGTCGATGAAGAACCCATAGTTACGGACCGTCAGTCCGCTGCGGAACGCGGCATCCCAGATGTAACCCTGGTTGATGACGCCGCTGGGGCTGTCCGGCGCGGCGGTGTCGACCGTGCCGGGCAGAACATCCGGATCGCGCGGGCTGAGAGGATCGGCCGCCAATCGCCCAGCCAGCGTCGGGTAAGCCACGTTGACATTGCGGTTGGTACCTTCGGAATCATACGAAAGGCCGCGCCCGGCATAGTTCACCCAGACCTGCTTCTCGACCACGTCCGGCGCGCGGGCGGAGGTCGACCAAGGCCAGCCGTCCATGCTTACTTCGCTCGAATCGTAAAAGTTGTCGAGCGTCACGAAGTTCCCCGCGAGGCGGTGCAGATTGGGCGTGACTGCCTGGCCAAACTCGGTCAGGTCAGGATCGCCATTGCCCACTTCCAGATCGCCAAGCACCTGATCGTAGGTCCGGTTCTCTTTGATGATGTAGATCACATGCTTGATCTTGTTACGCAGCGCCTGCATCTTCTGCTTGTCGGCCTCGGGCACAACGCGGAAGAAGTGGTTATTATCGGCGACCAGTTCAGTCAGCTTGTTGAGGTCCCCGGGCGTCGGCGTGGGGAAGCTCTGAAAGCCCGCCTTGATCAGTTGCATGTCGTAGTTGTTGGAAGCAGCCGACTGGGTCGCCAGAGCCGGCGTCAGGCCATGAAGATTCCCCGGGTTCGGGCCGGTCGGCGACTTGCCGTTGACCACGTACATATACGCGCCATTCGGACCGAAGCTGAGTGAATTGGGGTACCAGCCCGTCGGGATCAAGCCTTCGACGGTGCTCTGGCCGGGCGCGCTGAGACGCACGACCGCGATCTCGTTCGTATTGCCGTTGGTGACATACAGGTGGCTCTCATCGATCGACAGCGTGACGCTATTGGTGTTGTTGCCCTTCAGATACTGGCGGGTGAACGGCAGCAGGCTATATGGCGCGGTCACGGAGATGTCATCCATTACCGCATTGGTGCGCGTGTCGATCATGGCCACCGAGTCCGTCTCGTCCTGGGCGACATAAAGGCGCGTCGCCGCGGCATTCAGCGTCATCTTATTCGGCTGGCCCTTCAGCTTGACGCGCGTCGTCACCGCAGGTGTGCCGGAGAGCGAAACCACCACGATCTCGCGCTCCCGCAGGCTGGAGATGTACGCCGTGGAGTTGCCCGCGATGCTGACCCAGAACGGATACTCGCCGCCCGGAACGCCAGACTGCGCGGGATTGATCTTGCCCGGACGGAGGTCCAGTTCGCCCGTCTTCGTCCAGGCGTTACCGGCCTTCGTCAGGATGCTGATCGAATCGTTGTAGTAGTCGGCGACCACCAGCTTGGTGCCGTCCGCGGTAACCGCGATGCCCGCCGCTTCGGGGCCAACCGCCAAGCCGTTCGCGCCGGTGTGACCGAGAGCGATGGGGCTGCCCGCCTGCTCCGCGAAGAGGCCGTTCGCGCCCAGGCTGAACAGATGGACGTCGTCATTATCGCCGCCGGAAACATAGAACGAGGTCCCGTTCGGGTCGAAGACAATCCCGTTATACGTGTTCGGAACCTGCAACACCTGCCGCTTCACCGGCGCGGGCTTGCTGATGTCGTAAACAAAGACGTACTCGTTCGAATCGGCCTTGTTAAGCTGGCCTGCGTTCGCGCCATCGGGATAGTTGAACAGGTTATAGCCGCTGGTCAGGATCAGCAGCGTCTTGCGATCTGGGCTGGTAACCGTCGTTACGGCCTGCCCCGCGAGATACTGCGGATTATCGGCCAGACCGGGGTTCAGCATCTCAAAGCGAGCAAGGCGCGGTGCGAGCGGTGTCAGCAACTGCCCGGTGTTGGGAAGAACCTGGGTGCCCACCGTTGCGGCCGCGTCATCGTCATCGTCGTCTTTTTGTGCAAGGAGAGAAGCGGGCAACAGCATGGAACAAAGCGCGGCTGCGGCCAGGGTGCGACGCATGGCGCGTTTGGATCGGGGACTGGTGATGCTCTGCTGGAACATGGAGGACCTCATCGAAAGGTAGGTACAAGGGAACGCGTCCGTAAGGACAGGTCCGGACTGCAAGCGAAAGTCAATAACGTCTAGTAGCTTCCAAACGGTCCACTCCGCTACAGCCGGAGTAAAGTTTATGCAAGGACTCCAGCATGGAACGGCGTCCCATAATGGATCACTAATAGACCATGAAAATTCGGTTACAACTACTCACCGGGTCCGGGCGGCGTTCACTACGTCCAGTAGAGAATCTTCGCACCCGGTAAAAGCGTAGCGACCGTCTCTTCGAAAAATTGCCGCATCGCGCCCATGGCATCTTTTGGATAGACGTACTTGAAGCCGCCGAACTTCGTCCGCTTCTCAGCGCGCGCATCCTCCCGCAGGTCCAGTGTCGTCTTTGGATACCAGCTCAGCAGGACCTCTTTCGAGCCTGGCGTAAAGCGGTGCGTAATCAGTTCCACCGTCAGATTGAGCGCGGCGATCCCTTCAACGGCCTTCGCCACGGACGCCAGCAGCGCGGTATATTGCTCCCGCCAGTCCGGCACCGGCATGATCGGCGCAATCGTCAGCCCTACGGGGTACCCCGCCTTGGCCATTGCGGCCAGCGCGCCCAGCCGCTGCGTCACATTCGCCGTCCCACCTTCGAAATCACGCGCGATACTTGCCGCGTTGATGGAAAACCTGGCCCGTGTTCGCCCTTCATGCTTCAGCCCGGCCAGCCGCGAGACTGCGTCGAACTTCGTCGTCCATCGCAGCTGTACCGGCGCATTCCACTCGCCGAAGAAGCGGATGGACTCCTCCAACGCCCCAGTCAGGTGTTCGATACCCAGCGGGTCCGTGTAGCACGACGCCTCAAACGTCGTTCCCTCTTCCGCCCGCTTGCGCGACTTCGACGTCACCTGCCCCTTGCCCGCATACTCCCGCAACCCCTCCAATATCTCCTGCAGATTGGCATACGCCCGGGTCACCGGCGGCCCGCTCAGCGATCCCGCCAGATAGCAATACTGGCAATGCGCCGGGCATCCTTGCGCCACATGAAACTGCCAGTCGGCCGAGGGTGGAATCGGCTGCAGCTTTCGCTGACCCGGCGGCGAGACCACGATCGCGAATGTAGTCTTTGCAAACGCGTAACGCTGCTGCTCCGTGCCGGGTGGAGTCGGCGGCATCCGGTTCCGCGCCAGCCGTATCACCTCGGCCCCATACGATGCCGCCCGCTCCAGCATCGTCCGCCCATGCGGCAGTGCCAGCGCATCCGGCGTGATGAATACTCGCCGTGGCCGCCACAGCTTCCCCTGCAACGCAAACTCAGGTGCCAGCGGAGGCGCCGGCTCAGCACGCGGCGGAGTCGACAACGGAAGATGAGGTGCGACGGGCACATCCACGGAGGGCATGGCCTTTAGGACTCGCACGCCTCGCCGAAGGATGCGTCCGGCTACTCACTATCCTCTCGCAACCAACCGCGCGAATCGACCAAACCGCGTTCCATGCTCCTGACCCAATCCGTCATCTCCCCCGCGCTCCTGCCGTTCGCGGCCGCCTTCGCAAACTCGTTCCGCATCACCTGCATCTTCGCCTCTAGATCGTCCAGCGCGTTCAGCAGTAACGCCTCGGGCGTCATCGGCAGCTTGGGCGAGCCAAACTCGTACTTGCCGTGATGGCTCAGGATCATGTGCTCCACCAGTACGCGCAGCTTCTCCGGAAAAGAGCCGAGCGCCCGCACCTTCTCCCGCAGCATTCCTTGCGCGATCGAGATGTGCCCGATCATCTGGCCTTCCAACGTGTAGCCGAAGCTCGTTCCCCAATGCAGTTCCCGTACCTTGCCAATGTCGTGGAGGATCGCTCCCGTCATCAGCAGGTCTGGGTCTACTTCCGGGTAGAACGGTGCCGCCGCCCGGCATACCCGTACCAGCGTGACTACATGCTCCAGCAATCCCCCCAGCCACGCATGGTGAAGCACCTTAGCAGCCGGTGCCGTCCGGAACGCCGGCCCAATCTCCTCATCGTCCAGAAAAGCAAAAACTAGCCGCTTCAAGTCTTCGTTTGCAAACCCATCGGCATACCCCCGCAGCTCCGCCCACATTGCCTCTACATCGAACTGCGTGGCAGGCAGAAAGTCCGTCGGGTCCACCTCCGTGTTGGCCGCGCTTCGCAGCTTGCTCAGCGTGATTTGGAACTTTCCCTGGTACTTCGAGATCTGCCCTTGCGCCTTGACGTAGCAGCCCTCCGAGCACGTTGCGATCACCTCGGCAAACTCCTCCCACATGCGCGCCTCGAACGTACCGGTCTTGTCCGCCAACGTCAGCGCCAGGTACTGTCCGCTTGGCTTACGGTCCCGCACCGACAGCGCGGCGATCACAAAGTATGCCGTTACAGTCTGGTTTTCATGCCGGATCGCGTCCGCTACAAAGAAGTCTTTCATCGCCCCAGCATACCGTCTTCCGCGCATAAAAACGCGAGAGCCGAAGCCCCCGCGCCGTGCTCAAACACAAAGATGCGACATCTACTCCGGCGGGGGCAGCGGCGTTCCAATCGGCTGCCCCGGAGTGGCGGGGTTCGTATTGTTGAGAGGCGTCGATGAAGCGGGGGCGGTTGCGGGCGGCAAGGTCGTCGTATCGGACGCCGCCGGTGCCTTCGGCGCACCCGCCGTCCCCTCGTAAACCGTCCCGCGATCCGATGCCTTCGACGGCGTTTCATCCGGCGCGGGAGCCTTGGCCTGTACGGGCTGCTGCGCAAGACGCTCCTTGGGCGCTCCCTTCACTTTCACTTTCTTCTTCGTGGCCGTATCGCCCGCAAGCCCTAATGGAGCCGCCTGCGTCGCCGCGGCCGCCTTTTCTTCAGTCGTCAGCGGAGCCGCCGATGCCGCCGCTTTCTCCTTCACCTTGGCCGTCTTCTTCGCCGACTTCTCCGCAGCCATCGTCTTGGCCCGCGCGGTATAGCGTGTCTTCCCAGCGATCGGGGTCACCGGCGTCAGCGGATTCACGTCGGCAACATTGGAGCTTGACGCTTCGTTTTGGGCGATCGGCGCAATCGCGGTTCCCGGCGCGGGCGTCTGCCCCAACGAAGTAATCGTGCCGCCGGCTTCGGTGTGACGCTCGTGGTTTGCACCCAGGCCGTCATCTTGCGCAAGCCCAACCGTCTCCGGCCCAGCCCCCAGCGAATTGCGTGGAGCCTGCCCAAACCGGATTTTTTCGCGCTTTACCTTCTTGCTCCTTGTAATCTTCGCCATCGATCCGCCATTTTGTACTGTCGGCGTAATCTTCGAGACCGTTGGCGTAGAGGGAAGCGCCGCACTGGGGGACGGCGGAACTGTAGCACTCGCAAACGTCACTGGAGCCGCACTGTCCGTCTGAGACTGAGCGGAACCGGGAACCGCCACCGGAGACGTGTCCGCGCGACTGGCCGTCTTGTCGACCGTCGAGAACCGTCCGCCACGATCAAACCGCTGCTTCTGCACCACTTTCTTCTTCTTGACGGCCGGCGGAGCATACGCCGTGAATACCGGCTTCGTCTGCTTGGAACTCGCACCCGTGTCCACATACCCGGGCTTGGGATCGATGTACGCATCTTCGCGCAGCTTCGTCAGATAAGCCCGCAGTGCCGGCTGCATCTGCTCCACATACATTGCCTCCTGCACCTGCTGCTCAACCTCCTTGAGCGGCGGCGTACCGGCAGCCACATGGCCCGTCACCTTCAGGATCACGAAGCCCTGCCGAGTGCGGATCGGCGCGGTCGCCTCGCCTTCCTTCAAGCCGAACGTCTGGTCCTCGAGTACCTTGGCTAGCGCGCCTCGCTTAAACTCACCCAAATCTCCGCCCTGCCCCGCCGTCGGTCCGCCTGAGTACGTCTTCGCGGCATCCTCAAACTTCGTGCCGCTCTTGAGTTTGCCCGCAACCTCGTCCGCCTTGCTCTGCGCCTGCGCCACCGCGGCATCGTTCGCGTCCGCCGCCGTCGGGATCAGGATCTCGCTCAATCGCACCTGTTCCGGCTGCTCGAACTGCTGCTTGTGCGCGTCGTAATACGCCTGCTCCTGTGCCTGCGTCATCTGGAGCCGGCGTCCTACTTCGTCCCGCACCACCTGCTGCGTCAGAATGCCGTTCCGGATGTTCGCCTTAAAGTCTTCGAACGAGACGCCCTGCTGCCGCGCCGCCTTTTCAAGGTCCTCCATCGTCTCCAGCTTGTTCTGCTTGCGAATCTCATCCAGCCGCCGGATGACTTCCGCGTCGGCGTTCAACCCCAGTTCCTTCGCCCGCGAAAGCAGCAGTTGCTGGTCGATCATGTCGCGCAGCATATTATTTTGCCGCTCAGCTGCCTCCGCCGGGGTTGCATTGCTTTGCTGCAGCTCTTGCGCCAGCTGCTCCCGGCTCCGTTCCACGTCGCTCCGGTTGATAATCTGATCGTTGACCCGTACTACTGCTTCCTCGACGACCTCACCGTTTGGGGTGATCGCCGGAGTTACCGGAAGATTCAACGCCGGCTGTGGAGTTGGCGCATTGATCGGGCTCTGATAGCGCGGCGTCTGCGCCATCTGAGCAAAGGTGGAAAAAGGAAGCAGGCCAAGCCCGCACATTACGGCATACCGTGTAAATCGTAAGGTCATCGTCACTCGTAGGTTATCCCGCGCGCCACGCACCTGCCATGCACACGCCTCTGCTACATATAAGACTCAGGCCGCAATCGCTTCGGCACTAGATTGCATTCTAAATGGCGCATCGCACGGTAGGCCAATTCCGGGCTGAGTTCGACTTTGCGATTATGCAACCCATACTGATTCGCTCGCCTCCCGGTGTATACTCCGTCCAATGCAACGCGTGGCTCTTCACGCCGTTTCCCTGCACAGGCATTCCCCGAGGTCTTCGCCCGATGGCTCCACGTACCCGCCGCGCACTCGTTTCCACCACGATCTTTCTAGCCACCTGCGCCGTTGCCGGCTCCTTCATCAGCCGCAACGTCGCCGCGCAATCCGCCTCGGATGAGTCTACCCTGCGCGACTCCCTGCGCTCTTTCACCAATGTCTACGCCATCGTCGAGAACAACTACGCCGATAAACTCAACGGCGATAAGACGGACAAGGCCATCTACGACGGGGCCATCCCGGGGATGCTCCATGTCCTCGATCCCCACTCCAACTTCTACGATCCAAAGGCCTTCGCCCAGATGCGCGAGGATCAGCACGGCCGTTACTACGGCGTCGGCATGACCATCCAGCCGCAAATGGTCGCCGGCGTCGCGCATGTCTTCGTCCTCTTCCCCGCCGAAGGCATGCCCGCCTTCAAGGCCGGCATCAAGCCCGGCGACATGATCCTTACCGTCGACGGAAAACCCACCGAGGGCCTCGACTCCGCCGCCGTCGCTTCCATGTTGAAAGGCCCCAAGGGCACTCATGTCGCCGTCGTCATGCAGCGTGAAGGAGCCGCCAAGCCCCTCACGTTCGATCTCGTTCGCGGCGAAATTGCCCAATACTCCGTGGATCTCGCTTATGAGATCAAACCCGGAGTCGGTTACATTCACGTCAAGCAGTTCATGGAGACCACCAGCCGCGAGGTCTCGGACGCCGTCGACAAGTTCGGCGAAACCAGCATGAAGGGCCTCGTCATCGACCTTCGCAATAATCCCGGCGGTCTGCTCAACGAAGCCGTCAATATGTCCGACAAGTTCCTTCAGAAGGGTCAGATCGTCGTCTCGCAGAAGGGCCGCGCCTTCCCCGACCAGATCTACCGCGCCTCCCACGGTTCCGACGCCAAGTATCCCATCGTCGTCCTCGTCAATCGCGGCACCGCCTCCGCCGCCGAGATCGTCTCCGGCGCGCTCCAGGACCACGACCGTGCCCTTATTGTCGGCGAGACTACCTTCGGCAAGGGCCTCGTCCAGACCGTCTTCCAGGTCTCTGAAAATACCGGACTCGCGCTCACCACGTACCACTACTACACGCCATCGGGCCGTCTCATCCAGCGCAACTATAGCAACATCTCGCTTTACGACTATTATTACGTCCGCGAAGGCGTCCAGGTAGGCGCCGATCGTGAGGTCAAGCTCACCGATTCAGGCCGCACGGTCTACGGCGGCGGTGGCATCACCCCTGACGAGAAGATCGAGCCTACCAAGTCCAACCACTTCGAAGACACGCTGTTCCAGCACTACGCCTTCTTCAACTTTTCGAAGCACTACTTGGCCACCCACACTGTCAGCAAGGACTTTCAGCCTGATGACGCCGTGCTGACCCAGTTCAAGGCCTTCCTCAAGGACAAGGACGTGGAATACACCGATCAGGACATTGCCGCCAACGCTCCATGGATCAAGACCCAAATCAAGCGCGAACTCTTTCGCTCCGCCTTCAACGAGACCGAAGGCCTCCGCACCCTGATCGACAGTGACCCTCAAGTAGCCAAAGCCATCACCTTTATCCCTGAAGCCCAGGCTCTCGAAGACCACGTCAAATCGAACATTAAGACCGCCAGCATCGCTAAACAGTAGCTCTCGGACGCATCTGCAACCACTCACAAGCACAAAGTGTGAGTGGGCTGCCGGATTCAAAGTTGTGGAGCGGGAGACCGGGATCGAACCGGCGACATTCAGCTTGGGAAGCTGACGTTCTGCCACTGAACTACTCCCGCCCGTACAGACCTCAGGCGATCAAGCGAATGGTGGAGCTGAACGGGATCGAACCGTTGACCTCGTCGTTGCGAACGACGCGCTCTCCCAACTGAGCTACAGCCCCTTACCGTACCCTTGCCATGCACACCCGGCACATCAAGCGAACTCTCCGAGTGTAGCAGGGACCGCCCCCACGCTCAACCGGCTGGCTCGTTCGCATCAGTGACCAGTCCCGTGACGGGCGTCCCTGCCGCCAATGGCTTCTCCACCACATGCCATACATCGCCGTCCTCAAACACAGCGCCGAGCACCGGAACCTCAAGCCGCGCTCCTCCACGCGATACCGCCACCAGAAATCCTCCAGCCCCGTCGAACAAAGTTTCCGTCAGCAGCAAGCGCCAGCGCCGCCGTCCGCCAGTCGTTCCCTCATCTCGAATATCCAAGACTTCAGCCCGAAACTCCATCACCGCGCCAACCCGCGGTTTACGGTTTTATCCAGCAACTCCATCTCGCGCCTACTTCCAAACATGAACGGTGTTCGCTGATGAATCCCTTCCGGCACCACATCGAGCACACGCCCCGTTCCGGTAGACGCCACCCCACCCGCCTGCTCCGCCAGGAAGGCCAGCGGATTCGCCTCGTAAAGCAGCCGCAGTTTGCCTTTGGGCTGTTTGGCGGTCGGAGGGTACAGAAACACGCCTCCCTTCAGCAGCGTTCGGTGGAAATCGGCCACCAGCGATCCGATATAACGCGAGCTGTAGGCTCCACTCGCCCCGCTCCGCAGCCGGTCCACGTACATCCGGTACGCGGGCGGCCACTCCGACGCGTTCGCTTCGTTCACGCTATAGTACGGTCCCTGCTCCGGCATCCTGATCCCCTCCGCCGTCAGCACAAACGCGCCAATCGTGGGGTCCAGCGTAAAGCTGTGTACTCCCGTGCCCGTCGTATACACCAGCACGGTCGACGGCCCGTACACTACATATCCAGCCGCCACCTGCTTATGACCCGGCTGCAGCACCGCCGTATTTATCTCTTCTCCCGTCGGCCGCTTTAGGATCGAGAAGATCGTTCCCACGTTTACATTCACGTCGATATTCGACGACCCATCCAGCGGATCGAAGACGACAATGTATTTTCCCTTCTCCGCCGACCGGTTGAAGGTCACCGGTTCCTCATCCTCTTCCGATACCAGCGCGGCCACCATGTCCCGCGCTCCGAGGCAAGCCAGCAGCGCCTGATTCGCAAAGACGTCAAGCTTCTGTTGCGCCTCTCCCTGCACGTTCGTTTGTCCAAATGCCCCCAGCACGTCCGTCAGCCCCGCCGACCGTATCTTCGCCTCGATGATCTTCGTCGCCAGCGTGATCCCCCCAAGCAGCAGGCTGAACGTCCCGCTCGCATCCGCAATCTCCCCTTGCTGCTGCTGAATATGCTGCTGTACCGTCACCACCATCCGCTCCGCTCCTCCGTCGATCGAATATGACTCTAGCATCGCCTTCACGTTCGAGCCACAGGAAGCCGCTACACTACCAGCACGCCGCATGTTGCCCATCCCAAAACGCCTCGTCGCCATCACGCTCGCCGCCGTGCTCCTTTCCGGCTGCCGCACGCGCCCCGAAGACCCCAGCACCGTCGTCATGGAGATAGAATCCTCCCCCAACAACCTCGATCTTCGACAGGGCACCGACGCTCAATCCGAGCGCATCGGCGGCCTCGTCTTCGACGCTCTTTTTAAAAAAGACGCTCGCTTCAACCTCCAGCCCTGGCTAGCCACCCGCTGGGAACAACCCAGTCCCTTTACCCTCATCCTTCATCTCCGCGACGGCGTCCGCTTCCATGGGGTTGGTTTAGAAGCGGGCAGGCCGCTTGAAGCTGAAGACGTAGCCTACACCCTTCGCAGCCTTACCGATGGCACCCTCACCACCGCGAAGGGCGGAGCCTTCACCGCGATCAGCAGCATCGACACCTCCGACCGTCTCACCGTCACGCTCCATCTTAGGCACCCCGACGCCAGCCTCCTCTTCAATATGTCCGACGGCCTCTTCGGAGTTGTCCCGCGCGGCTCCGGCAAAGATTTTGGCCTTCATCCCATCGGTTCAGGACCCTTCCGCTTCGTGGCCGCCACGCAAGATAAAGAAGTGGTCCTCGAACGTAACCCGGATTACTGGGCTGGTCCACCGCGCCTCGCACGGGTCCGCTTCGCCGTGATCCCCGACAGCATCACGCGCGCGCTTGAACTGCAAAGAGGCTCGGCCGATATCGGTTCCGACGCCCTCACCCTCGATACCGTTCACCGCCTCCAGTCCGACCCTAACCTCCAGACCGTCACCGCTCCCAGCTCCGTCGCCGTCTACGCCAACTTCAACACGGAGGATCCTATCCTTCGCGACCCCCGTGTCCGCCAGGCGATCGCCTGCACGATCGACCGCTCACCCATTATCGGGGCTCTCGCCCGAAGCCAAGCTCGCCCCGCCAGCAGCCTTCTTCCCCCCGAACATTGGGCCTTCTTCTCCGATCCCGCGCTCCAGTACCCCCACAACCTGGCTCGCGCCCGGAGTCTCCTCGACGACGCCGGCTACCCGCCCGGCAAATACGGTATCCGCTTCCACATCACGCTCAAAACCAGCACGGACGAGTCCACCCGCCTGCTTGCCGCCGTTCTCCAGCAGCAGTTTCGCGCCGTCGGCATCGACCTCCAACTCCGCTCCGCCGAGTTCGGCACCTTCTATGCCGATGTCACCCGCGGAGCCTTCCAGATGTACATTCTCCGCTGGATCGGCTCCAACGAAGATCCCGACATCTTCCGCTATGCCTACGACTCCGCCAGCTTTCCCCCGAAGGGTGGCAATCGCGGCCGCTACGCCAATCCGCAACTCGATGGGCTACTCCGCGCCGGGGCCGCTACAACGGACCAAACCGAACGCCGTAAGCTCTACATCGCCGTCCAGCAAATCCTCGCCCGGGACCTTCCAGGCATCCCGCTCTGGTATCCCAATACCGACATTGTCCACACCCGCCGCCTTGGAAATGTCACCCCCAGCCCCAGCGGCAACTTCGACTTTCTCCGTACCGCCACCCTCCGGTGACGTACCATACCGATAGAGATCACGCCTTGTCCCTCGACACCCAAATCGGTTCCTTCCGCAAAGCCGTTCAAGAAGCGTTTGCGCCGGAGTTGGGCGAGATTAAAGCCGATCTGCTTGCTCTTCATAGAGAAGTGATTCTTCGCTTTGAAGTCACCCAAAAGCAGCTCGACCAGCGCTTCTCAGCCGAGCGCGAACACACAGATCAGCTATTCGATCACATCGACCAGCGATTCGACGCCGAGCGCGAACACGCTGATCAGCGATTCACCACATCGACCAGCGACTCGACGCTGAGCGACGGCAGAACGAGCTTCGTCTACAGGCGTTGATGCAAGAGCTGCGTCATGCTCGGGAGCAAGCCGATGCCTACGCTCAAGCTATGAAAGACTCATTCACCGTGCTGGGCTTGCAAATTGAAGTCGGGCAGCTCCGCTCTTTTAGCGAGATCTCCGCTCGCCTGACAGCTCTTGAATCCCGCCTGGAACTTCACTCGTAACCGATGGCGGGCTTTCTACAGCCGTATCGTGAGATGCCCCGGACAAAGATTCTCCGCCTCTTTCACTAGACGCGCCACCAAACCCTCATCCTGCGCCAGAAACCAAACTCCACCCAGCACCCGTTCCTGTGGATGCCCGCCCGGAAACAGATGCAATGTGATCGCATCGGCGTGCTTCCGCAGGCTTGCCTCCTTCTGCAACTCAAACGTAGCCGCCATTCGTCGCAGACGGTTCATCTGGTAGCGCATCTTGTTGCCCGCCACGGTCGCCGACCGGCCCAGATTCGCATCCATCCCCGTCATGTATTCCGTCAGCACGGAGAGCTCCGCGTCCATCGCATTTCCCACGACCGCCAACTTTCGCTTCTCGTCGATAGGCATCGCCCGCGCTCCCAGCCGTTGCGCCAACGACTCCGCCGTCGTCATCGCGTCCGGCAAGCTCACCTCGTGCCGTACCATTGTGTCAGCGATTTTAGGTTCAATTAAGGTCGCGCTCAACCGGGGCAGCACCGGGGTAATCCGCCCCGTTCCGAAGATCGCCTCGTACAATACCGCCGACTGCGCGAAATACGCGATCTCCGCCGGCCCACCCACATATGCCGCCGTCGGTAGGATCACATCCTGAAACACTGGCCGCAGCAGCGCGTTGGGGCTGATCCGCTCAGGCGTGCTCTCCAGAATGGCCAGCAATTCCGCCATAGTATAAACCTTCCGCCCAGCCTTCCATCCACCATCGGGCATGCGTTTCAGAGCTTGCCGCTCATGCGCTTCGTCTTCACCCGGATCGTTCACCAGAAACAGCAGCGAAGCTCCGTCATTCACCAGCACTTGTGCGTGGAAACCCGCTGCTTCAAGCTCTGACGAACGCGCTTTCAATGCGGTCTGTAGCTCATCCGCATGTTCCATGGCATACCGGAGGGCGTCCTTGCCAAGCTCGTGAAAGGGACGGCCGGCAGCATCCATCACAATCAGCCCGTGCTCCGCGAAGACGCGTGCCATGAATCGCGCAAACGCACCGCCGAACATCGGCCCATGGGCGTTCTCCGGCTGGTAGCCGTAGCATTCCCGCAGCAGATCGCATACCGGCGCGTACCCCAGCAGTTCGCTCGCCTGCTCCAGCACCACGTCGATCAACCCGTCAAAGATGATCCCGCCCACCGGTACCGCGCCCGACGGAAACTTCAAATGGCTCATGCTCAGCGTTTCAAGCGAGCTCTTCCCCAGCAGCGCCACATGGTCCACCTCCGCCAGATCATGGTCCTCCGTCGCCAACCAGAACACCGGAACATGCTCCACGCCCGTAGCAATCGTCGCCTGTTTTGCCCGCGCGATCGCCGTAGCCGCCTTCAACAACGTCAGCAGCGGCCCCCCAAAAAGGCCCACCTGCTGGCCCGTTACTACAGCCCGCGCCCCATGCCGCAGCTTCTCGATATTCCCGAGCGCCGCCGCCCCCGCGCCAAACTCCACGCTTTGCTTAAGCAGCGCGTCCGCCAGCCGCCCCGCATCGGCAACCTTTACATCGCGCGAACTCCATTGTCCCGAAAACGGCTCCCCACCATACCATCCGCGTACCGGCGAATCGGAACCCGAATCCCCCATCGCCAGATACTCCCGGTACAACCGGGAGACATGCGGCAACACCGTAATCGGATAACACTCCGTGCTCATTGTTCTTCGCACCCGCGCACTCTTTGGATGCCCATTGCAGCATACCTGATGCAGGATGATACCGTAGCCTCATGGCCGCCCTCTCCCGTAAGTCAGCCCCGAAGACATCCGCTCAAAAAACCTCTTCCCCGGCTAAACCGGACACCTCCCTTAAGGCCAAGCTCCTCAATTCCAAGCTCGCCTACCAGGGCAAGGTCTTCAACGTCTACACCGATACCGTTATCGAGCCTGGCGGCCGCCGGAACACCCGCGATGTCATTCGCCACAACGGCTCCGTCGTCATTCTCGCCGTGGACGACACGAACCCCGCCGATCCCGGGGTCATCCTCATTCGCCAGTACCGTCATGCCGCCGGGCAGTTCCTCATCGAGCTTCCCGCCGGCCGCATCGACGCCGGTGAAAAGCCCCTCGCCGCCGCCAAGCGCGAGATGATCGAAGAGACTGGCTTCCGCGCCAGGAAATGGACACTGCTCACGAAATACTTCGCCAGCCCCGGCTTTCTCGGCGAATGGATGCAAATCTATCTCGCCCAGGAACTTCGTGAAGGCACCGCCACCCCCGAGGAAGACGAGCACATCGAACTGCTCCGCATGCCACTTTCGCAGGCTATGCACCTCGTTGCTGGTAATCAGATTCATGACGGTAAAACCCTGATCGGCTTGTCTCTCTTTGCCGCCGCCCGGCGCGAAGGCCGCTTGTAAGCATCTGCTGCAACTCCATGTAAACAATAGCTAATGTCGCCTGCGCGACAGATGTTAGGTGCCACGTTGCTTCATGCTCTGTGGTAATCGTTACCGGGAAACCATGCTCGCCGTATAAGCGTCTATGTGCGGGTGTGGCGATGGGATAACGATTGGCAAGTTACCCATTCCCGGGAGATCGTCAATGTCGCAATACAAGGGTCAAGTCAAATGGTTCAATAACGCAAAAGGATATGGCTTTCTGGGACGCGACGAAGGTGCCGATGTCTTCGTTCACTACAGCTCCATTCAGCTGGAAGGTTACAAAAGTCTGAAAGAAGGAGATGCCGTCGAGTTCGACATCATCCAAGGCTCCAAAGGCCCACAGGCCGATCAAGTCACACGCCTCAAAGAAGCCCTTTAGCTCTCGCGTCTCTGGCGTATCTTCCGCAAGAACCGCATACTGGCTATGCGGTTTTGTTTGCCGTCATTACGCCATGGATAACATCACTCTAGCCCGCCTGCTCGACGAGACAGCCGCTCTCCTCGAGATCGACGCCGCCGATCCCTTCCGCGTCCGCTCTTACCGCCGTGCCGCCGAGGCCGTCGAACAGCAGACCACCCAACTTGCCACACTGATCGACGAGCCGAAAGAACTCCTCGCCATCAACGGCATCGGCAAAGCCATGGCGGCCAATATCGCCGACTTGGTCCGCACCGGCACCATGCCTCTCCGCGCCGAGCTTCTTACCAAATACCGCGCCTCCATGCTCACGCTTCTCCGTCTCCCCGGTATGGGCCCCAAGACCGTCGCCCTCGTCTGGTCCGCCCTCGGCGTTGCCGACATTGACGCGCTCGAAGCCGCCGCCAAAACAGGCCAGCTTGAAGGCCTTCCCCGCATGGGCGAAAAGTTCGTCGGCAAGCTCCTCAAGGGCATCGAGGACCACCGCCGCAACTCCTCCCGCTTCCGCATCGACCACGCCCTCGACTACGCCGCCCGCATCTCCACCCTGATCCTCCAGTTCCCCGGCATTGATCGGGTCACCCCCGCCGGCTCTCTCCGCCGAGGCCGCGAGACGGTCGGCGACCTCGACCTGCTCGCCACCGGCCCCGCCTGCGAACCCGACGTGGTCGCCGCCGCCGTCGAGTACGTCGCCACCCTTCCCCTGATCGACAAGCTCCACGCCCGCGGCCAGAACAAAGTCACCTTTACTCTCCGCAACAACCTCCAGGTGGACGTCCGCCTCCTCCCCCGCGCCAGCTACGGCGCCGCCCTCCAATACTTCACCG
>CAXTRY010000052.1:0-19941 GCA_964246805.1 uncultured Acidobacteriaceae bacterium | reverse complement strand
GGCATCTCCAACTGGAAGTCCTACTACGGCGAAAACTCCATCGACCAGTGGATGACCCCCTTCTTCGGCGCAAGCGTCTACGATGATCCCGTCGTCTACGCCAAGAGCTCCGCCATCGAGTTCATCAAGAACGTCAAGACTCCCACGCTCGTCGTCGTCGGCGACCGGGACGGCGAGTGCCCTGCGCCCCAAAGCTACGAGTTCTGGCACGCCCTACGCGCCGAAGGCGTCAAGACGCAACTCGTCGTCTACCCCAGCGAAGGCCACGCCTTCCGCGATCCCGCCCACCGCGCCGATGTCCTTACCCGCGCTCTCGACTGGTTCAGCACCGAAATGCCCGCCAAGTAACTCGCCGCGAGGGGAAGTCGCATTTGCTTCCCCTTCCACCACCTTCTACACTTGCAGAATAGATTCGCAGCGGTAGCTGTAAGACCGCGCGGCCGTTTTCTGTGCCGCGCGGGGAGGTTGAATGCGTCGGTTCGTTACGTTCCTTGCTTTGCTATTGTTTTCGGTTCCTCTCGGTATCTCCATCTCCGGCTGCGCTAAGAAAACCACCGTGGCCTACTGCAACGCCAGCACAGGCTCCGGCGTGCAGATCGGCCAGCTGAACCACCTTGTGCTCCAACCTGTCATCTACGGCATCTCCCTTAATTACGGCCAGATCGGTCAGGTCGGCTCGCCGACCGCTACAGACTGCCAGGGCACCAGCGTCTCCGTCAGCCAGTACACCTACTCGACACGCGACATCTCCATCGTTGATGTCAACCCTTCCACCGGTGCTCTCTGTGCCGGCTCCTGGAACCGCAAGCTCAACGTCATCCCCGACTACACCGTCTGCACGCCGCCCGCTGCGCCCACGGCCGCCAACTCTGTCACCTATCTCACGGCGGAATCTCAGGGCGTCACCTCGAACCCTATCCCGGTCTATACCCACCCCGTCGTGACCAGCATCGTGCTCGGTACCCCAACCGCCGACTGCACCAACGATCCCACTACCAACTGTTGCCCCCTCGCCGCCAGCAACACCATCACCGCGCCCGCCTACTCCGGTAACTCCTGCATCTCGCAGGCCAGCACCGGCCAGCTGGTCGCCCGCGTCTTCGCGCAGAACAACACGCTCAACCCCGGCACCGGCGTTACCACAAGCGCGGTCACCAACATCAGCTGCCAGGTCGGCCATCTCACCTTCACCCCGCAAAGCACGAACATCGTCTCCATCGACGAGAACGGCGTCGCGACGGCTCAGCAACCTGGCTCCACCGTCATTACAGCCAGCGTAGCCAACGCCGGCAGTTCGGCCGGCTTTTTCTCCACCTGTCCGCCAGTCAGCATCGGCCTTAGCGTTCCCAACTCTACCAGCACCAGTATTACGGTCAATCAGAACTTTGCCCAGCCGCTCGTCGCCACCGCCACCGACCAGAACGGTCATGTCTTGAACGGCCTTACCCTCGAATACGTCTCCACCACGCCAACCACTATCCCGGCCGCCTCAAACGGCATCATTACACCGTCCTTTCCCGGCGGCGCGTCCATCACCGCCATCTGCCAGCCGCCCAGCTGCAACCCGTCTCCCTTCAACCAGATCGGCCTCTTCAATAACGGCAAGCCCGTCACCTCCAATCCCATCGGCATTACCACGCCCGGCTCCAACAGCACCCTGCTCTACATCGCCAGCACCCAATCGCGCTATCTTGTGCCTGTGGACTTTACCACTCCCAATCTCGGCACCCCCGTCCAGCTCCCCTATACGCCCAATTCCATGGTCATCAGCGAAGACGGTACCTCCATCTTCATGGGCTCCTCGACGGAGCTCATGGTCTTCAACGCCAATAGCGACAGCATTACTCGCGAAGATGTCACTGTTCCCGGCACGGTTATCGGCGTGTCTCCCGACAACACCACTGTGGCCATCGCCGATCCTGTCCGTAAGCTCACCTACCTGGCCTCCGCAGGCACCACCGGCAGCATTATTACCCAGTACGGCGGCGTCGGCACCCATGCCCAATGGAGTCCCGACTCGCAGACTGTTTATATCTCCGCCGGAAACCAACTCCTTATCTACTCCCAGTTCACCGGCTGGAACAGCGTCACCGCGCCCGTAAATCTGCTCGATGTAGCCGTTACCGTGCCCAGCGTGGGCGCCTACTTCGCCGGGACCGCCACCACCGCCGTCGGTTACTGTGCCGCCAGTACACCTACGACCACCAATGGCCAAACGACCGTGACCAACGTCTTCAATCCGCTCGCCGACACCAACGCCGCCATCACGGACCGCATCGCCGCCACCAACGACGGTAAGCACATCCTGGGCGCGTCCGCCGCCAACGGCTCACTCAGCGACCTGTTCGTCACCCTCCCCACTGGCCCGTGCCCAGTCACCGGCGGGCTTCAGTTCAACTCGACCGCTTCCACCACGACCCTCTCCGCAATTACGCCCACCGCTATCACTGGTGTCCTTCCCACCTCGGATTCAACGGTAGCCGTCGTCACCTTTACCGGTACCGGCAGTGTTCTGCCTTCGTACAAACCCAGCAACGCCGGTACCGCCACGCCCGGCACCCTTACCAATATCCCGCTCTCCGGCACCGCCATCGCTCCAGTCGGTGGCGTCTGGAGCACGGATAACCTCACCTTCTACGCCGGCACCTCGGGCGACAACCTTGTCCACCTCATTACCCGCGCCTCCGCTACAGCCGCTGCATCCCTGGCCGACACCAAGACCATCTCCCCGGCGTTGCCCGGCCTGAGCGGCGGTACCGCCGTCCCCAATCTGCTCGTTCAAAAGCCTCGCAAAACCACCTAATAGGGCGGCACACTTTAGGTAACTGGCGGATATACAGCCGGGCTTCCTTCGCGCGGCACCCGGTTGCTTAGGGTGCTGCGGCAATAATCGACTTCTTTTGCTCTGGCGGATAACCTAAACGGTTTTATTTGCTCCTAAACGAATATAAGTTCAGGAGGCAACATTATGGGCGGTTTGATTTGGTGGGTTATCGTTGGTCTGATTGCAGGATGGATCACCGGTAAATTGATGAGCGGTGGCGGCTACGGTGCCATCATGGACATGGTCGTCGGTTTGGTGGGAGCACTCATAGGCGGCTTCGTCATGTCGCATCTCGGCTTTGCCGGAAGCGGTGGCCTTCTCTACACCATTCTCGTAGCGGTCATCGGCGCGGTAATCCTTACACTGCTCCTACGGCTGATTACCCGTGGGCGCGTTCAGCAGATCTAGCTGATGGTTGTGCAAGCTGATTGCGCAAAAAGCATGGCCTTTCATAAAAAGGGGTCATGCTTTTATGCTTAAACGCGCTCAGTCGAGCAGCTCAATATCAAAGCTGCCAGTTCACCCCAGCCGTCTCTTCATCAAATCTCGCGAAATCGAATCCAGCACTCCATTCAGAAAATGGATCGATTCCGGCGCGGCATATCGCTTGGCAATCTCCAGGCTTTCATTGATGATGATCGGCCCCGGCGTCATCGGAAAGCCGAGCATCTCGGCCACGGCCGCCCGTAGCAGATTGCGGTCGACCACCGGCATTCGCTCAATCCGCCAGTTCTGCGAGTGCTCCTCTAATATTCCATCGATCTCGACCGCCCGCGCCGTCGCCACCCGGTAGATATCCTCGGCAAACCCGCGCGCCTCCGGGTCCACATCCTCCCGCGACGGCCAGAACAGCCGCCGCACCTCATCCGGGGTCTGCTTGCCAAGATCACCTTGGAACAACATCTGCATCGCCATCTCGCGAGACTTGCGGCGCGTACCCATCAGTCCGCCACCGCCAGCTTGCGAAGCAGCGAAACCATTTCAATGGCCGCGACCGCCGCCTCGAAGCCCTTGTTTCCCGCCTTCAATCCCGCCCGGTCGAGCGCCTGTTCCAGCGTCTCGCACGTCAGCACTCCAAACGCGTGAGGCACCCCGGTCTCCTGCTGCGACTGACCGATCCCCCGCGCCACCTCGTTATAGATAGCCTCGTAATGCGCCGTCTCCCCGCGCAACAAGCAGCCCAGCGTCACAATCGCGTCGAAGCGCTGCGACTCCGCCAGCGTCCGCGCCGCGCTTGGCACCTCCCAGGCCCCGGGCACCCGGACGATCTCCACATCCGCCTTCGCCGCCCCACTACGATAAAGCGCGTCCAACGATCCTTGCAGCAGCCGATCGGTGATGACCGTATTCCAGCGCGTCGTCACAATGGCGAACCGCATCCCCGCCGCGCTTAGATCGCCTTCAATCGCCACCGGCTTGCCATGCACGGGGTTTTCCGACTCCCAAAACCCCAGCCGCAACTCCGGCGTCAGCCGTACCGTAAACAGCCGCGAGTTCCAATGCGTTAGCTCCGGCTCCGTCACAGTACTCTTATCCGTTACCCATTCCGCAACCACGCCATGCACGTGATCGAGTTGCGTCACCTCGATCAGCACCGGCGGTACGGCAGGCATACGCCCGGTAACCAGCTCCAGATTGCCGACCGGCGCAAGAAAGGCCAACCCGCTCCCTCCGCCATCCTCCCACCCGCGCCCCTGCTCAAACCCAAGCGCCGCGAAGAGCGCCTGCAACCGCTCCAGACCCGCACCTTCACCCGCGGCCTGGACGAGCGTCATTCCCTTGATCATCCGTCGATTGTATCGTCTCAACTGAGAACCAAAGAGGCTTCCCATGCATTACGAAACACTGCTCTGCTCGGTTGACCGCGAGGTCGCCACCGTCACCCTCAATCGCCCCAGGGCGCTCAACGCCCTGACGGCCGCCGTCCTTGCTGAACTCGAAGCCGTCTTCACGCATCTCGCCGACGATCCCGCCGCCCGGGTCATCCTGCTTACCGGAGCAGGCGATAAGGCATTCGCCGCCGGAGCCGATATCGCCGAGCTGGCCGCCGTTGCCCCCGATGCAGGCGAGGCTTTCGCTCGGCGCGGACAGCAGGTCATGCGCCGCGTCGAAGCTTGCGGTAAGCCTGTACTCGCCCTCGTCAACGGGTATGCTCTTGGAGGCGGCTGCGAACTGGCCCTAGCCTGCACCCTCCGCATCGCCTCCGAGACCGCAAAGTTCGGCCTGCCCGAAGCCAAACTCGGCATCCTGCCCTGCTATGGGGGCACCCAGCGTCTGCCTCGGCTTATCGGGCCCTCCGCCGCTCTCAAACTCATGCTCACCGGCACCATCATCGATGCCGCCGAAGCCCTCCGCCTGGGTCTGGTCGATGAGGTCGTTGCTCCCGAACACCTGCTCGCGCGAGGCGACGAACTAGCCCGCGAGATCCTTGCCGTAGCCCCGCTTGCCGTAGCCGCCTGCCTCGAAGCCGTGCGGCGTGGCGACAGCCTCAACCTGGACGAAGCAATGAGCCTTGAAGCCGGACTCCTGGGCACTCTCTCCCGCACGGCCGATAAGCTCGAAGGCACAGCCGCCTTCCTCGCCAGGCGCACACCGCAATGGACAGGCCGCTGAGAACCGTCTTGATATGCTGAGTACGTGCAGAATCTTCGGCTCTCGATCTTCTTCGTCGCTTTCCTGACAGCCTTCCTGGGCTGCAACACCGCCGCCAACCGTGCGGACGATAACGGCAAACCCGCGCGCGCCGATACCCGGCAGGTCGAAGATGCCCGCCATGCGCTCGAGTTGATTCCATTGCCCTCAAAGGCCCGCTTTATGGCCGTCAAAAGTCTAACCTCGTGGGAGAACCCTTATATCACCGTGCAGGGCGGCATGTTGACCCTCCACGTCCTGGTGGCCGACGCCAACACCAGCGGCCTGGGCGAAGGCGGCCTGCTCCGCCCGGTCGGCGCGCGACGGCAGGATCTCAACATCCGCGGCTCCGACCTGCCCAAAGCCCTCGATGCCATCCCCCAGACCGCTTGGCCCTACGGCCGCGTCATGGCGCTTGAAGAGGCTCATAACATCCCCGTAAACGCGCGCCCTGAAGTTCGCCGCAACCTTGAAGCCACTATCAAAACTCTCAACGATCTGGGCGTCGTCGTGTACGAGTGGGCCGAAGGTGGACCGGGTCTCCGCTAGTATTCCCGCGTTGGTTTAGCATGGCGTCTACACCCAACTCTGGACGGTGCCTTGCATACAGTCGCGCTCGCGGTCTTCTGCTTTTTCTTTCTTCTGGTGACCATTGCCGGCTTCTGGGCCGCCCGCTGGCGTCGTCCGCTCGCCGGTATGGCCTCGCTTGAAGAATGGGGTCTCGCCGGACGCTCCTTCGGTACATGGATCACCTGGTTCCTCATCGGCGGCGACCTTTACACTGCCTACACCGTCATCGCCGTCCCCGCCGCCCTCTATGGAGCAGGCGCGATGGGCTTCTTCGCCGTTCCCTATGCCGTGCTGGTCTACCCCTACATGATGCTCGTGCTGCCGCGCATCTGGACCATCTGCCATCGGCACGGGTACGTTACCTTCGCCGACTTCGTACGCGGACGCTACGGCTATCGCCCGCTCACCCTGGCCGTCGCCCTCACGGGCATTCTCTCGCTGATGCCCTATATCGCGCTCCAGCTCGTCGGAATGCGCGTCGTCATCTCGGCGCTCGGCGTCAAAGGGGAGTGGCCGCTCGCCGCCGCCTTCGTCATTCTCGCCGCTTACACCTATTCGAGCGGCCTGCGCGCCCCCGCCGTCATCGCGATCGTCAAGGACGTGATGCTCTACGTCATGGTCGTCGCCGCCATCGTCATCCTTCCGCTCAAGCTCGGCGGCTACGCCCGCGTCTTCGAGCTCGCCAACAACGCTCTGAGTACGCATACCCCCGCCGCGACCATCTATCTCAAGCAAGGCCAGGTGCTCGGCTACTCCACGCTCGCCATCGGCTCCGCCATCGCCCTGCTGCTGTACCCGCACACCGCGACCGCCGTGCTCAGCGCAAAATCCGCCGCCGTCATCCGCCGCAACGCCGCCATGCTCCCCGCCTACAGCTTTATTCTCGGCCTGATCGCGCTGCTCGGCTACGTGGCGCTCGCCGCCGGCATCGTCACCCAACCCAATGCCACCAGCATGGCTGTCCCCCTCCTATTCCTCAAGATGTTCCCCGAATGGTTCGCCGGCTTCTGCCTCGCCGCCATCGCGATCGGTGCCCTCGTTCCTGCCGCGATCATGTCCATCGCCGCATCCAATCTCTTCACCCGCAATCTCTGGGGCGAGTTTGCGCGCCTCCCGGCTACGCCGGCTGAAGAGTCGCGCATGGCCAAACTCGTCTCGCTCCTCGTCAAGTTCGGCGCGCTTCTCTTTGTCCTGCGCCTGCCCGCGCCCTATGCCATCGAGATGCAGCTCCTTGGCGGCATCTGGATCTGTCAGATATTCCCCGCCGTCATCCTCGGCGCGTTCACTCGCTGGCTGCACCCGTGGGCGCTTTTCCTCGGCTGGCTTACCGGAATGACGCTTGGCACCGCGATGGCCGTCTCGCTCAGCCTGAAGAGCTCCGTCTATCCTCTGCATCTCTTCGGTCAGGTGTATACAATGTATGCCGCCGTACCGGCGCTGCTCGCGAACTTGGTCGGTGCTGTCTTACTCACCTTCCTGCTCCGGCTCGCGCGTGTTCCGTTTGGAGTGGATACGACGGCAAGCACAGCTTATGCGGATTGAGCAGAGCGCGCTGATTCTAGAGACACTGGCACCTTGCGCCATGCCGAATGCATCCTACCCGACAAAGCAAAGGACGGTACGATGAGCGAAGCAATCACGGAAACGACAGAGTCGAAGACCAAGGATCATGAACAATCGTTAGCCAAAGGATTAGTGGCGGGCTTGATTGCCGGCCTGGTCGCGACCGCCGCCAAGACGTTTGCGGAACGTATCTACCCGCCTCGCACCCACGGTGAGCCGGAGCCGCCGGCCGTTCTCGCCGATAAGCTCGCGGGCCATCCTCTCGAAGGCACGACACAGACTGTCGCCACGGAGTCGATTCACTGGGCCTTCGGCGCGCTCGCCGGTGCGGCTTACGGTGCGCTCGCCGAATATTACCCTGCGGCAACCTCCAAGGATGGGGCGAGCTTCGGCATCGCGCTTGCCACGCTGACCCATGGCAACGCTTTGCCCGCCATGGGTCTTTCAGCCGAACCGGGAGACCAGACGACTCGCGAGAAGACTAGCGAAATGAGTACGCACGTCATCTTCGGCTTGGTCACGGAGACGGTCCGGCGCAATATTCGCAAGCTGCTTTAGCCTTACAAAAGAATAGGGCTTCGTCACACCAAGGGTGTAACCTCCGATTCTTCACGTCACGGAAGGATGTCCTGAATTGGACACAGTGGTCTCTTATACTTTGGTTATCTCAAGAGAGGGTGCGGCGCGTTGATGATGAAGCAGTCGCGGCAAGCGGTAATTGTGGGCGCGGGACCGGGAGGGTTGGCGGCGGCCATGCTGCTGGCAAAGTCCGGAGTCAAAGTCACCATCGTCGAAAAGCGTGACCGCGTCGGCGGACGCACTTCCACCTGGGAGCAAGACGGTTACAAATTCGACATAGGCCCTACCTTTTTTCTTTATCCTCGCGTTCTTAAAGAGATCTTCGCCGCCTCGGGCTATGATCTCGACCGCGAAGTCCCCATGACGCGGCTCGACCCCCAGTACCGGCTCGTCTTCGGAGCGGGCGGTGAGCTGCTCGCCACGCCTGATGTTGAGCGCATGGAAAAGGCCATTGCGGCTATCTCGCCTGAAGACGCTATGCGCTTCCACGCGTTCCTCGAGCGCAATCGCAACAAACTCGAGAAGTTTCTCCCGTTTCTCCAGTCGCCTTTCGAGAGTTGGCGCGATCTCGCCAAGCCCGGCATGATGAAGCTCTTTCCTCTGCTCGCCCCCTGGCGCTCACTCGACTCCGACCTGCAGGTCCATTTCAAGGATGAGCGTATTCGGCTCGGCTTCAGCTTCCAGTCGAAATATCTCGGGATGTCGCCCTTCCGCTGCCCTAGCCTTTTCTCGATCCTCTCTTTTTTAGAGTATGAGCATGGCGTCTACCATCCCACGGGCGGCTGTGGTGCCGTTACCAGAGCCATGGCGCGCATCTGCCGCGAGATGGGCGTAGAGATTCTGCTCAATGAGCCCGTAGAGCGCGTTCTCGTCGAAAAAGGAAGAGCTATCGGCGTGAAAACCGCGCACCACAGTCTTCCCGCCGACGCCGTCGTCGTCAATGCCGACTTTGCCGGTGCCATGAAGCGCATGGTACCCAACCATCTCCGCAATAAGTGGACGGATGAACGCCTGGCCGGGAAGCAGTACTCCTGCTCCACGTTTATGATGTACCTCGGCATCGACGGCCGCTATGACGATGTCTCCCACCACACCATCTACCTGGCTGAAAACTATCGCCAAAATCTACGCGACATTGAAGAGCTGCACCAACTCTCCGATAATCCTTCGTTCTATGTCCAGAACGCCAGTGTTACCGACTCAACCCTGGCGCCCGGCGGTAAGAGCACCCTGTACGTCCTGCTGCCAGTCACGCACGAATCAGCAAATGTCGATTGGGCCAAGGAGACGCCGCGCTACCGCGAGCTGGCGCTTCAGCAGCTTGAAAAGATCGGCATCACTGGCTTAAAGAGCCGTATCCGCACGGAAAAAGTGTTGACCCCCGCCGGCTGGACCACGGAGTTCGACCTCTACAAGGGTGCCACCTTCAGCATGGCGCATTCTCTCAAACAAATGCTGCACCTTCGCCCGCACAATCGCTTTGAGGATATCGGACAAATGTATCTCGTGGGTGGAGGCACGCACCCCGGCAGCGGCCTGCCTGTCATCTTCGAATCCGCGCGCATCACCTCGAAGCTGCTGCTCGAAGATATGAAGCTCGAGCCCCAGTGGAACGCGGGTGTCACCGACGCCCTGCTCAACGATGATCTGGTAGGGGTGGCATCCTAGCCATGATTGCCCTGGCCGAAGACGAGCTCACCGCGCCGCGCGAGCCAGCATCGGATGCGGGTTCGTCTATCGATCGTTCAGCGCAAGCGCTCTGGGCTTCGATCGAGATCAAGGCGCGGTTGGGAATCTTACGCGCTGCTCGGCACCGCATGGCCGGGATGTCCAAGGTGTTCACCCAGGCCATCTCGCCGGAGTTGTCTCGCAACCCCGCCGATACGCTGGTCGCTGAACTCCTCCCCTTGCTTGCCGCCGGTCGCTTTCTGGAACATCGAGCCGAGTCGCTCCTGGCCGCGCGCAAGCTCGGACGTCGGGGCCTTCCCTTCTGGCTCGCCGGGGTGCGGAGCGAGGTTCACCGCGTCCCGTTCGGCCACGTTCTCGTCATCGGGCCATCGAATTACCCCCTCTTTCTTCCCGGCGTCCAGGTCCTTCAGGCGCTGGTCGCCGGCAATGCCGTCACCTGGAAGCCCGGATATGGCGGCCGTCCCGTGGCCGATCTCTTCGCCGCCGCGATGCGCTTAGCCGGTCTTCCCGAAGGCTTGCTCCACATCACCGGCGAAAGCATAGCGGCCGGAGAGCAGGCTCTCCGTGAGCCGCCGGATAAGGTCTTCTTCACCGGCGCCGCCACCACGGGCCGCCTCCTCATGCGCCGGCTCGCCGAGACCCTGACACCTTCCGTGATGGAGCTGTCCGGCTGCGACGCCGTCATCGTCTTGCCATCGGCTCCTATCGATCGCGTCACCGCCGCCCTCGCCTTCGGGATGCGTCTCAACGGCTCCGCCACCTGTATGGCTCCGCGCCGCGTTCTTCTCGTCGACGCAACACCGGCCCGCCGCGCCGTGTTCTTACAGGCCTTGCGAAGCACCCTCCGCGAAGTTCCCGCCGTCTCAGTCTCCGCCGCATCCCGTGCACAGCTCTGCTCGTTGCTGCGTGAAGCCGAAGAGGAAGGCGCAACGATCGAAGGCGATCGCCGTCCCTCCACAATCCAGCCCATCCTTGCCCTCGACGTCCAGCCCACCATGCGGCTTGCCCAGGCCGACCTCTTCGCCCCGGTTCTCTCCCTGATCGAAGTGCGTGGCCGGGAGGGCATACTCGCGGCGCAGGAGGCTTGTCCTTACGCCCTCACCGCCGCCATCTTCGGCGACGAACGTGAAGCTCGCGGTTTGTCCGCGAAGCTGACCGCGGGCACCATCATCATCAACGACCTGATCGTTCCCACCGCCGATCCGCGGCTTCCTTTCGGTGGCCGTCGCGGCAGTGGCTTCGGCACCACTCGCGGGGCGGAAGGCTTGCTCGAAATGACCGCCATCAAAACCATCGCCGTCCGACGCGACAAAACTACACGGCACTACGAAGCCACGACCGCGGTCCACGCAGATCTTTTCCACGGCATCCTCGCCGCCAGCCACGCCCGTACCTGGGCCGAACGCTGGCATGGCCTCAAGCAGATGGCCACCAGCGGCAAACAACTCGCATCCCGTACAACGAAGTAAGGAGCACCATGGCAGTCCTTGAAGCACCTGTAAACGACACCGCTGATCGTACGCACGGCAAAGACACGCACGGCAAAGACACGACCCGCGTCGGCGTCATCGGTTCCGGTCTCGCCGGTCTCACCGCCGCCTGCACTCTCGCCGCGCGCGGTCATCAAGTTACCGTCTTCGAGAAAAATGAGTGGCTCGGCGGCAAGGCGGCCCAGCTTCGCGCCCAGGGCTTCCGCTTCGACATGGGCCCCACCATCCTCATCCAGCCTTCCATGCTCCGCAAGATCTTCGCCGAGGCTGGGCGCAAGATGGAAGATTACGTCCCCATGGTCCGCCTCGATCCGCAGTGGCGCTGCTTCTTCGAAGATGGCAGCGTCCTCGACCTTAAAGACGACACCACCGCCATGGCCGCGGACCTTAACCGCATCTGGCCGAAGATGGGCGATGGCTACCTCAAGTTCCTCGAAGCCTCCAAAAATCTGCACTCCATCTCCGACCGCTTCTTCTTCTGGAAGTCCGTAGGCTCCATGCGCGACACCATGGACATCGGCGGTGCCTTCGACATCAACGTCCTCAAGGACGTCATGCGGATGCGCCTCGGCAAGACCGTCGCGCAGGTCATACGCGAGAATATTCCAGACGCCAACACCGCGCAGATGCTCGACCACTTCGTACAGTACGTCGGCTCCTCGCCCGACGCCTCCCCCGCCATCCTCGCCGCCATTGGCAATATGCAGATGAGCGAGGGCATATGGTATCCGCTCGGCGGCACCCGCTCCATCCCCGAAGGCCTGGTCAAGCTCGCCACTGAACTCGGCGTCACCTTCCACGCCTCCACCGATGTCGCGCAGATCCTCACCGATGCGCCGGCGATGGGCCACCGCGCCGCCAGGAAGGTCACCGGTCTCGTCACGACCGACGGCATCGTCCATAACTTCGACGCCATCGTCTCCAACTCCGACGCCGTCCGCACCCACCGCGAGCTGATCGGCGGGGCAGCCGCCCGGCATTTCGACGGCAAGCGCTCCTACGAGCCTGCCTGCTCCGGCGTCGTTCTCTACCTCGGCTTGAACAAGCGCTACGATCATCTCGCTCACCACGACTTCGTCTTCTCTCGCGACCCCCATGAGGAGTTTCACGCCATCTACGACCAGGGTGAGCCCGCCCCCGATCCCACCTGCTATCTCGCGGCAACCGCAGCCACCGACCCCACCTCGGCACCCGAATGCGGCGAGGCCCTCTACGTCCTCGTCCACACCCCATACCTCCGCCCGCATCACGACTGGAAGAAGATGTTCCCCGTCCAGCGTCAACTCATTCTCGACAAGCTCAAGCGCACCGCCGGCCTCACCGACATCGAAGACCGTATCGTCTACGAGTCCGCCCTTACCCCGCGGGACATCCATGATCGCTATCGTGTTCTCAACGGAGCCATCTACGGCATCTCCAGCCATGGCGTCTTCAACGGAGCCTTTAAGCCCGCCAATAAATCCAAGGAGCTCGACAACCTCTATCTCGCCGGAGGCGCGGCCCATCCCGGCCCGGGCATGCCGATGGTGATGATGTCCGGCTGGATCGCCGCCGACACGCTCGACCGGACCGTGCGGACGCAAGCAAGCTGAGAGCAAGAGCTGAGAGTAAAATAGGCTGACTTCCATGGCTGCCCCTAGCACGTCGGTACCCGTCCCAAAGATATCCCGGTTCACCCTCGCGTTCTTTCGCTGGATCGTGCGGGGCTACTTCCGCCGTCACTTCCGCGCCGTGCGGCTCAGCGGCGGCGAGCAATTCCGCCATGACGGCGCGCCACTGATCATCTACGCCAACCATAGTTCCTGGTGGGACCCCATGGTTTCGGTTCTGCTGGGCCATCGCCGTATGCCGGATCGTTCCCACTTCGCCCCCATGGACGCCGCCTCGCTCGAACGCTACGGCATCCTCAAACGTATCGGCATCTTCCCTGTTGCCCTTGAAAGCGCGCGAGGTGCCGTTCAATTCCTTCGCACCGGAGAAGCTGTCCTCGCCGGCGGCGGTGTCCTTTGGATCACCCCGCAAGGCCGCTTCGTCGACTCACGCCGGCGCCCCCTGGAGTTCAAACCCGGCCTTGCCGCCCTCGCCCGCCGGGTAGCCGAGCAGCACGGCACCTGTACCGTTCTCCCGCTTGCCATCGAGTACGCCTTCTGGAACGAGCGTATGCCGGAGACTCTGCTCCACTTCGGCGAATCCGTCCAGGTGACCGCCGGCAGCTCGAACGTAGATGCCATCGATGCCGCCCTCGTCGCCGCCCTCGAAACCACCATGGCCGAGCTCCAGGCGCTCTCCGAGCAGCGCGATTCCCGCCTCTTCGTCACCTTGCTGGGTGGACGGCAAGGCACCGGCGGCTTCTACGCTTTCGGCAAACGCCTCAAAGCCTTTGCTCAACGCCGCCCTTACCGTCCGGAGCACACTCTTCTGCCGCCGGAAGCCGTGGGCGAGCACAAATAATGCTCCTTGCCTTCGCTGTGCTGGCGCTACTCTGCGCTGCCGTTCCCGCCGCGCTCTTCTGCGTCAACCTGCGCCTCTACCAGCCACCGCCGCGCGATCTTCGGACACCTCTTTCCGCCGTCTCTGTCCTTATTCCCGCGCGCAACGAAGAGGCCTCCATCGGCGCGGCGCTTGCCTCCATCCTCCTCAGCCGCAATCTCGACTTCGAAGTCGTCGTCATGGACGACCACTCTACTGACCGGACCGCCGCCATCGTCACCACCATGGCCGTCTCCGACCCGCGTGTCCGCCTCGCCTCCGCGCCGCCACTGCCCGCCGGATGGAACGGCAAGCAGCACGCCTGCTGGAGGCTCGCCCACACCGCGCGCCACCCCATCCTGTGCTTTGTGGACGCCGACGTTCGCCTTCATCCCGACGCCCTCGCCCGCATGGCCGCCTTCCTCACCCACGCTCAAGCGAGTCTGGTCAGCGGCTTCCCCCGCCAACTCACCGGCACCTTCCTCGAATGGCTGCTGCTTCCGCTCATCCACTTCGTCCTGCTCGGCTTCCTTCCACTTTCAAAAATGCGCTCCACCACCGATCCCGCTTTCGCCGCCGGCTGCGGACAATTCTTCATGGTCACACGCGACGCCTACCTAGCCACCGGCGGTCACTCGCGGATCAAGGCCACCATGCACGACGGCCTCCTGCTTCCCCGCCTCTTCCGGCAGCATGGCTACCGCACCAATCTCGCCGACCTCACCAGCCTCGCCAGCTGCCGTATGTACACCGACGCCCGCCAAGTTTGGCAAGGCCTGGCCAAGAACGCCACCGAAGGCATCGCCTCTCCCGGTCGCATCGTGCCCATCTCGCTCCTACTCTTCGCCGGGCAAATCCTCCCTTACATCCTTGCCGCCTGGATCATCGCTCATACGGCGTCGTGGCCCACACGGCTCTGCGTTCTCGTGTCCGTCTGTGCCGCTTGGCTGCCGCGGATGCTCGCCATCGGCCGCTTCCGGCAAGACTGGCGCGGCACCGCCCTGCACCCTCTCGGCATCCTTACTCTGCTTGCCGTCCAGTGGTACGCCCTTGCTCGCAAGCTGTCTGGGGGCGCAGTCTCCTGGAGAGACCGAGCCTACGCCGGCGACTGACCATTACCACGAAAAAATAAACGGCCCCCAGAGTTTGGGGGCCGTTTGCTTTACGTCCAGGTAAGGGTTAGTTGCCGCGTGCGCGACCTTCGTGGAAGAGTTCGCCAACGGTTTTAACGAAGTGCTGGGCGGATGCCGGAGTAGGTACGTCCCCGCTGAGAATCTTCGCATATGGAAGGTCTGAACCATAGTAAGCATTCGTATCCTTGGTGTTCTGGTGGACGTCGTCGCCATTGATATCGATGCCGGCGAAGAGACCCTTGCTGCGCGAGTAGGTGATGAACTCGGCATTGGCGAGCTCTGTCGTGGCGATCTGCGAATTACGGCCAACCGGTCCGGCGGCTACGGCGATGTCGCCGCCGAGCTTCACTTTATCCTTCAGCAGATCGTCCAGGCTCTTGCGGTTTACACCGATCAGAACGATATCGCTGGACTGGCCACCGATCTGGAAGCCGAAGCTGGCTCCTTCCAACTGGATAAACACCGGCGCGCTCCAGCCATGTCCAGTGCGGCAGGTGGCGACACCCTGGCCATACTCGCCGCCGAAGACGAAAGCGCCTTTCTTGAAGCTGGGAATGACAACGACGCACTGGGCTTTGGCCGCGAGATCCAGCGGAATGCCTTTGTCCGGCGTGGCCATAAGCTGGTGAAGGACGGAATGAGCGGATTCAATGCGGTTGGCAAGCTTGGCGTCAGTGCCCTGGGCTTTGACTATTCCGGTCAGGCTCAGCGCAACGAGGGCGGCGGTGACAATATTTTTCATTCATTTTCTCCGTGAGTGATTATATTCACTCAGATGGATGCAGATATGCCTTTTTAAATGCTGAATCTATTCAATAAAATCTGACCGACTTGATGTGACGTGGCCGAAAGCCCGACTGTCACCCGGAAGACCCGAACGCCGCTACCCCCGCCGGCTTGCGTTCACTTTCCACGATAGGCAAATCGTTGATACTCGCCTCCCGCCGCTGCATCAGTCCGCTCTCCGCGAACTCCCACAGCTCATTGCCGTAGCTGCGGAACCAATTCCCGCTATCGTCATGCCACTCATACTCGAACTTCACGGCCATCCGGTTCCCGCGAAAGCCCCAAAGCTCTTTCTTCAACCGGTAATCCAGCTCGCGCTTCCACTTGCGCGTCAGGAACTCCACGATCGCCGCGCGGCCCATAAGAAATTCCGTCCGGTTCCGCCACACGCTGTCCTCTGTATAGGCCGCGGCCACCTTCTCGGGATCGCGCGTGTTCCACAGGTCTTCCGCAATCTGAACCTTGCGCGCGGCAAGCTCCGGATCGGTAAACGGGGGTGCAATGATCTCCGCCATCTAATCTCCTCTGGTTTGCACTACAGGGATCCGGTCGCGAGTCTGCGGCCATCCCGCCACGAACGCATCCACCACGGTATGCCCCACGCGATAAGCGCTTTCAAGCGCCGGAAGGTACGCGCTGTACTTTGTAATCTTCGTCTCCGCCAGGCTCTCCGCCGCCGTGATCCCCTGCCGCTGCTGATCGTAATTGCTCGCCGTGCGCAGCACCAGTATCCGATTCAGGTCCACCTTGCCCGCCTTCGCCAGCCAGGTCAGCGCCTGCATCGTCCCCGTATCCTCCATGCCGCAGATCGCATAGTGGCCCTTCCCTTCGGTCTGGTAGCTTACCCACGCTCGAGCCCATTGGTTCATCAGCTTGCCATGCCAGAACGTGCTTGCCGCGAGATCGTCTCCACGCAGCACAAAGGGCGGCCGGTGTGCCGCGGCCCCTGCATACTGCATCCGCCGCTCGGCGATCTGCGGCGTGTCGGTCAGCACGGTGTCCTTCGTCAACCCGTAAGCCCATGCCGCCAGCCCGGCATTCAAGCGATACGCCGTCCCATCGCCACCCGCAAACCGGTCAGCCCGCGGCTGCTGGTACGGTGTCGATTTACCCAGAGGCACATACCCCGTGGGCCAGTCGGAGGGCATCTCCCGCGCGTCCAGCTCATACGCCAGATCGCCATCCACGACATAGTCCGACCACACGGCGGACCCGAGCGATCCTTTCTCCGGATCGATTCCGCCAATCCCCGCCACCAGGAAATACGCATGGCTCAGATCGAAGCGCGGATCGCTTCCCAGCGCCATCAGGCTCGCCGCCGCCCGCGCTGTCCCCACGCCCGTCACCATCCCCAGAACGCCATCCTTGTTCATCCGCAGATCGTGATAGCCCAGCGGAAACGACAGCACCGTGTCGAGATGCTCGCGCTCCACCCAATACTGGAACTCGCCCGGCGTATCTCCCGTGTCCGCCCCAAGCTCAAACATCGTAACGACGACCACCTTGATCTCGATCGGCTTCGTCTGAGCGGAAACAGAGGCAATCGCAAACAACAGGCAGCATGGAAGGAGGCGCATACCGCATCGTAGCGCACCGCCTTACACGCCCTTGCGCATCGGCTCCCAGATGAACTTGTGAATCTGCAACGAGAGCCGCGCGTCGACGCCGTCCGCCATCATCCACTCCACCAGCGTCCGCGGGTCGAGCGTCGCGTTCTCCGTCGTCCGCAGCGGGCTGGGCGATTTGTTGAACGCCGGGCTCAGCAGCACACCGCCCGCCAGCGCGTTCAGATTGTGCTCAGTGATGAACGCTCGCGCAAACTCATAATCGGTACGATCTGAAAGCACGAACTTCACTTCATCCTTCTTCGTCAGCGCCGCAAGATTCTCCATGCGGAAGCTGCCCGCCGCCGCACCCGCCCCCGGACACTTCACATCCACGATCTTATGCACGGCCTTCGGCACCGCCGCCAGCGGCCGCTCTCCGCTGGTCTCGATCATCAGGTCGTAACCGGCGGCCAGGAGCCGCTCCATCAGCGGCAGCAGCTCGCGCGCCTGCAGCATCGGCTCGCCGCCGGTAAACTCCACCAGCCTGCACGGTGCCAGCGCTACGACCCGCGCGACGATCTCGTCCTCCGTAAACGGCTTGCCGCCCGTAAAGGTGTACTCCGAGTCACACCACGCGCACCGCAGATTGCACCCGGCCAGCCGCACAAAAATACACGGCAGCCCCGCGAAACTGGACTCGCCCTGAACGGATTTATAGAGTTCGATAAGGTGCACGGCTTACTCGTAGTACCGCGCGAAGCTGGTATCCGTCTCATACAGCGTGCAATCCTTCACGCGCACGCGCCCCGCGGTCATCTCCCGCAGCTGGCCGCTGGTCTTCTGGTAAAAATACCGCGCCAGGTTCTCCGCGCTGGGGTTCAGCTCCGCGTCGAACGGCTTCAAATCGTTGATCATGAAGTGGTCGAGGTATTCGATCGTCGGCCGCATGACTTGCTTCAGCAGCTTGAAATCGAGCAGAAGTCCGCTCTCGTCCAGCTCCTCGCCGATCAGCGTGATGAATACTTTGTAGTTGTGTCCATGCGGGTTCTCGCACTTACCCCTGTAATTCCTCAGGTAGTGGCCGGACGAGAATCCCGCCTCCACGGTGACTTCAAACATGACGGCTCAAATCCCTTCGCTGTTTCCATTGTAGCGGTCGGGACGGACTGGCCGATCGAGGCGGTCTGCGCGGACACGTTGCCGCTCGGACTCGGCCCGCCGCTCAGCCTGCTCGAACAGCGACGACAGCACCCCGGCGAGCATCACCAACAGCGCAATGACGAAGAGCACCAAACCTATCGTCCGCCACAGCGACGAGTCGCCCGGCGATCCCGGCTGCTGCGCGATGTTCGTATACGCCAGCCCGCACGAGACCAGCGAGAACAGCGTCAGCGTCGCGGCGAGTATAAAAAGATTGCGTCCCATGGCTGCTCTTAGTCTACTTCGCTCCGAGGTCGAAGAAAGCCTCCACATCCTCGATGCTTTGCGTCAACCGATAAGGCGGCAGGCTGTCCAGAAACACCCGCCCATACCGCTGCCGCTGCACCCGCGGATCGAGCAGCATTAGCACTCCGCGGTCCGTCAGCGACCGGATCAGCCGCCCAAACCCCTGCTTCAGCGTAATCACCGCCGCCGGCACCTGAAAGTCGAAGAACGGATTGCCCCCCATCGACTCGATCGCCTCCATCCGCGCCTTCACCACCGGGTCCGACGGCACCGCGAACGGCAGCCGGTCCACGATCACGCACGATAGCTGCTCCCCCGCCACATCCACCCCCTGCCAAAAGCTCGATGTCCCAAACAGCACCGCGTTCGGCGTATCCCGAAACTGCTGCAACAATACATGGCGCGGTGCCGTCCCATGCAGCAGCAGCGGATACGGCAGCTCCGCCAGCAGACGGTCGTGCACCTCGCGCATCTGCTTATAGCTGGTAAACAAACAGAACGCCCGTCCCCGCGTAATCTCCAGCACCCGCCGTATCCGCTCCACCGCCTTGTCTTGAAAGTCCGGCTCGTTCGGCGCGGGCATATTCGGCGGCAGATACAGCAGCGCCTGCCGCTGGTAATCGAAGTGACTCGGCACCACCAATTCCCGCGCGTCCAGCAGCCCCAGCCGCTTGCGGACATGGTCAAAGCCTCCCGAAACCGTCAGCGTCGCCGAAGTCAGAATCACCGAGCTGTAGCAATCGAACAACGCCTCATGCAGCAGCTCCGACACATCGATCGGCGTCGCCTGTAGATGCGTATGGAACGCCCCCGCCGCCCCGCCCCGCGCCAGCATCGCCAGACGTCGCGCGGCCCCTTTCCACCCGTTCGGGGTCCCCCTCTCCCCGAGGTAGAGGAGACGTGAAGCGCTCACACGCCGGAAGCGAGAAAGACCTACGCCGCGCGCACAACCTCGAGCACCGCCTTGCCGTAGCGGTCGAGTTTGGTCTGGCCGACGCCGGCGACGTGGGCGAGGTCGGGGAGGGTCTTGGGGCGGACAGTGGCGATCTCGGCCAGCGCGCGATCGTGCAGGATGACGTAGGGCGGCACGGCGGACAGGGGAGTGTCAAAAACCTGGGGCGCTACGCCGCGAGCTGGATTGCCGGCTCGGCAAACCGCCCGTCCAGCACTGCGGCCCTGACCTGAAGCACACGATGGGCGCCGCGGGGTGACCC
>CAXTRY010000051.1:16121-20078 GCA_964246805.1 uncultured Acidobacteriaceae bacterium | reverse complement strand
CTGCAGATCGGCGCGGGCGTCGCCTCGCTCATCAGCCGCCGTGTCGGCCTCTCGCGCAATCGCCTGCGCATCTTCGCCCCAGTCGGCGCCGCCGCCGGCCTCGCCGCCGCCTTCAATGCCCCCATCTCCGCCATCCTCTTCGGAGGCCGTCGTCCGACGACCATGCCCCTCGTCTATCAGGCCTTCAACTGGTCCGCCGGCGTCTACATCGGCGCAACCATGGGCTCCGAGACTACCGCCGCAGCCGGTGCCCCCGTAGGGACCGTTCGCCGCGACCCCATGGCCATGCTTCCCTTCTGCGGCTACCACATGGGCGACTACTTCCGGCACTGGCTCCGCATGCAGCGGTCGCTCACCTCTACCCCGCGCATCTTTCACGTCAACTGGTTCCGCAAGGATGGTGAAGGCCACTTTCTCTGGCCCGGCTACTCCGAAAACATGCGCATCCTCAAGTGGGTCGTCGATCGCGTTCGCGGCAAGGTTCGTGCTCAGGAGACCCCGATCGGCTGGACCCCGCACTACGAAGACCTCTGCTGGGATGGCCTGGAGTTTCCGCGGGAGACCTTCGCCGCCCTCCAAACCGTCGACCGCGCCCAGTGGAAGCGAGAGGTCATCGGTCATGAAGAACTCTTCCTCGCCCTCCACGATCATCTGCCTCCCGAAATGATCTACGAGCGCGAACTTCTTATCTGCCGCCTGTGAAAATCGCCGCAAAATGGTTGACACCACCGTTACAAAACGATACATTCAAGAAGTGGCAAGACTCCCTTCGGGTTGAGTCAGTCACAACGAAGTCCACCCACTTCGTTGCTTTACTGGAACACCCACGCATCAGCCCCCACCGCGCTGCGTGGGTTTCCACTTTAAGTATCTTCTAAGTTGTAAGATTTTATTCAAACATCGACTACACTATTTGCTGGAGGCGCGTCCAATGCTGGGTAAAGAAGCTGTCCGCTGGACCATCGAAGTCTCTAAAGAGACCGAACTCTCCCTCCGTTCCTTTCTCGGTTCGCAAGGCATGAATACGGGCGATCGCTCCAAGTTCATTGAGCAAGCTGTGCTGGCACATGTATTTCATCGCACCATCGAGGACATCCACGCCCGCAACCGGAACGCCGACACAGCCGAGATTGAAGAGGAGATCGAAGCCGCCTTGCAATCCGTGCGGGCCGAGGCTCGCGCCTATACTGGGCAGCTTCAAGTTTAGGTGCGGGCCGTACTCGACACCAACATCCTCGTTTCGGCTCTCCTGGTCCCTTCAGGGCCGCCCGGTGCCATCTATCGCTCATGGGCCGACGGAGTGTTTACGTTGCCCATCGCCGCGGAACAGATCTCCGAATTGCGCCGCACCTTGGCTAAGCCGGTGCTTGCGGCGCGTATCAAGTTTCATCGATCCGATCATCTGGTCAATAGCTTATACAAGCTCGCCGAGGATGTAGGCCCACTTCCGCTAGTGGAGCGGTCAGCCGATCCGGAGGATGACTTCCTGCTCGCCATGGCCGAAGTGGGAAAAGCGGATTATCTTGTCACGGGCGACAAAAGCGGACTTCTTGTACTGGTACGGCACGCTGGTGCGCGCATCGTATCGGCGCGGCAGTTCCTAGAACTGCTCCGATGAATAATCCAACTTCCGAAGCCACCACCAAATCCCCTGGCGGTTTTGGCCCCCTCCGCGTTCCCCTCTTTCGCGACCGCTGGATCGCCTCCACCATCTCCTCCGTCGGCACCTGGATGCAGGACACCGCCGGCACCTGGCTGATGACGACCCTCTCCCACTCGCCCCTGTTGATTGCCCTTATGCAGACCGCCGCCAGTCTTCCCGTTCTCTTTCTCGGCCTGCTCGCCGGAGCCACCGCCGACGTCTTCGACCGCCGCAAGCTCCTCATCTTCTGGCAGGTCTGGATGCTCGTCTCCGTCGCCATCCTGGCCGTCCTCACCTTCCTCGGCCATATCTCGCCCTGGGCGCTGCTCGCCTTCACCGCCATGCTCAACGTCGGCTCCGCCATGAACAATCCAGCCTGGCAGGCTATCGTGCCCGAGCTTATCCCCCGCGACCTCATCCCCGACGCCGTCTCGCTCAACGCCGCCAGCAACAATCTCGCCCGCGCCGTCGGCCCAGCGCTCGGCGGCCTGATGGTCGCCGCGTTCAAACGGACCGACACCGGCTCCGGAGCCGTCTTCTTCCTTAACGCCGTCTCCTTCGCCGGCGTCATCTGGGTGCTCGTCAACTGGAAGCGCGTTCCCCTCTTCAAGAGCACCCTCCCCGCCGAGCGAATCGCCGGTTCCGTCCGCACCGGTCTGCGCTACATCCGCTACGCGCCTGATCTACAAGCCTCGCTGCTCCGCGCCTTCGTCTTCACCTTCTTCGTCTCCGCGATCTGGTCGCTGCTCGCCGTCGTCGCCCAGCGCGACCTACACCAGGGAGCCATGGGCTACGGCATCCTCAACGGCTCCCTCGGCCTCGGAGCCGTCATCGCCGCCACCCAGCTCCATCGCCTCCGCGCCCGCTTCTCCGCGGACGCCATTCTCGCCGCCGCCACCGCCTACAACGTCCTCACCCTGGTTGCCATGGCTTATGTCCGCAGCCCCGCCATCCTCATCGCCACGCTTATTCTTGCCGGTTTCGCCTGGACCAGCACCATGGCCACCCTCAACACCTCAGTCCAGCTCTCCGTTCCCGCCTGGGTCCAGGCCCGCGTTCTCGGGACTTACATGATGACCTTTCAGGGTGGACTCGCTCTCGGCAGCATCCTCTGGGGCTTCATCGCCGAGCACAGCTCCACCTCCAAATCCCTCGTCAGCGCCGCCGCCGGTCTTGCCCTCACCTACCCGCTCGCCCGCAACTTTCACATTCTACGCGGCAAAGCTCCCGACTTCACCCCTTACGAATGGACAAGCCCCGCCCCGCAGTACGCTCTCGACTCCAACCCGGAAGCCGGTCCCGTCCGCATCTCCATTCTCTACCGCGTCCCGCTTGAAAACTATCCCGCCTTCACCCGCGCCATCCACCGGATGCGGGGCGTCCGCCTTCGCGACGGAGCCATCCGCTGGGGCATCTTCCGCGACGCCGCCGATCCTGAATCGCTAAACGAGACCTTTGTCATGGAGTCCTGGCTCGATTACCTCCGCGGCCGCGAACGCATGACCGCCGCCGACATCGCGATCCGCGAGCAGGTCCGTGTCCTCCATCGCGGCGATGCCCCACCCATCACCACTCACCAGATCTACGCCCGCGAGATCGCCGACACCCCCGGCACCGTCTGAAGCACACGGCCAGCGACCCTCGTTTCTCTGTTTGCAAACTGCTCCATGGCCACACTCGTTGCATCTCAAACCGAAGGAGAAAACCGATGCCCCTTCCGCAGCAGCTCACCCCCGCGCAAACCCAGATCTTCTTCATCGACATTCAGCCCGGCATCATCGACAACGCCCACACCAACCCAGGCAAGACTGTCCGCCGCGCCGCGGATACCTCCGTCAAGATCGCCAAGCTCCTCGATATTCCCGTCTTCGTCTCGCTCGTCCCCACCGGACCCAAGGCACCCGAAGCCGTCTCCGAGCTCGAAGGCCTTCCCACGTACCCCCGCCACGTCTTCGGCAGCTTCAACCAGCCGGAGATCGTCACGGCCCTCGCCGCCACCGGCCGCAAGACTCTCGCCATCGGCGGCATCGTCTCCGAGATCGCCGTCCTCCAGGGCGCGCTCACCGCCATCCGCGAAGGCTACGACGTGCACATCCTCGTTGACTGCTGCGGCGGCCTCACGGAGCGCACCGAGCAGGCCGCCTTCCGCCGGATCGAAGCCGCCGGAGGCACCCTCACCTCCGTCGCCAGCTTCTTCACCACCCTCGTCCCCGGCTTCCAACAGCCCCACGGCATGGAGATGCTCACCCTTCTGATGGGTCTCATGGCCAAAGAGTAATGTGCCGGGTGCCTCATCCTCACGACGGTTTCTTCGT
>CAXTRY010000051.1:0-16021 GCA_964246805.1 uncultured Acidobacteriaceae bacterium | reverse complement strand
CATCCTCACGACGGTTTCTTCGTCGTAGGGTGGGGTCCTCATGGTGAGCTACATCCCAAATGCCAAGTCGATCAACGTCCGCTCCTCCATCTCATGCGCCTTCGCCGATCCCGTCGCCGGACTCGCGCTCGCGGTCCGTTTGACACTCGTCAGCTTTCGGTCGCCGACTACTTTCTTCAGCAGCGGCATCACGAACGAGAGCGCCCCCATGTTCGCCGGCTCCTCCTGCACCCACACGATCTCGTCCGCGCCCGGATGTTGATCGAGAGCCGCTTGTAGCTCCGCCTCGGGCCATGGGTAAAGCTGTTCCACAAAGACGATCCCAACCGATAGATCCTTCCGTTTCGCCCGCTCCACCCGCAGATTATGCCCGATCTTGCCCGTGCACACCAGCAGCCGCCGCGCGTTTACGGCATCGTGGTCCGGCAGCACATTCTGGAACTGCGGCTGTGCCAAATCCACCAGGGAGGACGCCGCGTCCGGGTGACGCAACATGCTCTTCGGCGTGAACACGATCAGCGGCTTCCGCCAGCTGCGCATCGCCTGCCGCCGCAGCAGATGGAAGTATTGCGCCGCGTTTGAAGGCTGCGCGATCACCATATTGTCGTGCGCCGCCAGCTGTAAAAACCGCTCCATCCGCGCCGACGAGTGCTCCGGCCCCTGTCCGTCATAGCCATGCGGCAGCAGCATGACCAGCCCCGACAGAAGCCCCCACTTTGCCTCGCCCGACGCCACAAACTGATCGATGATGATCTGCGCCCCGTTTACGAAATCCCCGAACTGCGCCTCCCACAGCACCAGCGCCTCCGGGTAATCCCGCGAGTATCCATACTCGAAGCCAAGGCAAGCCGCCTCCGACAGCAGCGAGTTATGCACCTCAAACCTCCCTTGGTCGGGTGCCAGATGAGCCAGCGGCGTATACCGCACCTCCGTCTCCGTATCCACCAGCACCGCGTGTCGCTGGTTGAACGTCCCGCGCTGCGAATCCTGCCCCGTCAGCCGCACCGGCGTCCCCGCCGTCAGCAGAGACGCATACGCCAGCAGCTCCGCCGCCCCGTAATCGAAGGCTCGCCTACCCTCCGCCATCTCCACCCGCTGCTCATACAACTTCTGCACCTTCGGATGAACGTGGAATCCATCGGGATAGCGCACCATCGCCCGCGTCAACTCCAGCACACGCTCCGCGTGCAAGCCCGTCGTCACCTGCTCATCCGCTTCCGGCAGCGGACCGCCGCGGTACGGCCTCCAGTAATCCGGCAGCTGCGCCAGTCGCGGCTTTCGCACCGCCTTTGCCGCCGCCTTCTGTTCATCGAAAAACTCAGCCTGTATGTGCTTCGCTTCCTCTGCCGGATCGACCCCGATCTGCTCCGCATAGAGCTGATATAGCGGCTTGCGGTCTTTGATGAGGGCATAGCGGCGCGGCTGCGTCACCGTCGGATCGTCGGCCTCGTTGTGCCCATACCGCCGATAGCCGATCAGGTCCACGACTACATCCGAGTGGAACTTCTGTCGGAACTCCATCGCGATCGCCGCAATCCTTACCACCGCATCCGGGTCTTCCGCGTTCACATGAAAGATTGGAATCGGCAACCGCTTGGCGATGTCGGTCGCAAAGCGCGACGAGTTCGACTCCTCCGGCAGCGCCGTAAACCCCAATAGATTGTTGACGATAATGTGCACGGTCCCGCCGATGTTGTACCCGGCGAGCGACGCCATATTGATCGACTCCGCCGTAATTCCCTGCCCGGCGAACGCCGCGTCTCCATGGATGATGATCGGCAACACCTTTTCGATCGATCCCTTGCCCATGCGCACCTGCTTGGCCCGCGACCGCCCCATCACCACTGGATTCACTGCTTCCAGATGGCTCGGGTTTGAGGCCAGATGCAGCGCGATCGCCCCTCCGTCCGGCGCTTGATACTCCCCCGTCGCGCCCACGTGGTACTTTACATCGCCGCCGCCAAGCGTACTCCGCGGGTCTACATCCTCAAACTTCGCGAAAATCTCCGACGCCGATCGCCCAATCGTATTCGTCATCACGTTCAATCGCCCGCGATGGCTCATCGCGATCAGCGCCTTCACCACGCCGCCCTTGTGCCCCGTCGCCAGCACCTCATCCAGAAACGGGATCAGCGCCGTCAATCCCTCCAGCGAAAACCGCTTCGTCCCCAGATACCGTGCCTGGATCACCTGTTCGAACAGATCCGCCCGGATCAGCTGCGTCAACACATGCGCCTGATCCGGCCGCCGCGTCGGCTGCTCCACCTGCTCTTGCAGCCATTGCCGCTGCTCCGGATTGACGATATGCATGAACTCCACCGCGAATGTTCCGCAGTAGAACTCCCGCGCCTCCCGCGCATACGCCCCCTCCGGTACGGCGACGGGAAACGGCTCCGGCGGCAGATACTGTCCCAGCGGATCGAGCCACGCCTGCAAATACCCCCATCGCCGAAAGATATCGAATACCTGCTCGCGCTCCGTAATCTGTCTCTCCGCTGCTATCCCCGCCGACGAAAGGATTGTCTGAATCCCCATGCTGCCTCGCTTCTCCAGTCAAAGTCTTCGGGAGTCATCCTCAAAGGATGTTCGACCCGTACTCTTCCATGCTAGACCTTTGCATAGCAAGTTGCAGCGGACATTGTTCAAGCGCGTGGCACGCGGACCCGCCACGGCACCCGTCTTGTTCCGCTACAGTAAATGCATGACGCGATTCAATCTCCGCGCCACATTGCTGCTGCTGGCACTCACACCCATTAACCGTGCCCAGACCCCTGAAGCCAAGGACGAGCCGCTCCCCGACATCGTTACCCTTATGCGCGAGGTGGAGGCCCACCAGAAAGCCACCGAAGCCCTCGAACAGAACTATATCTTCCACTCCCTTGCTCTCGAACAAACCCTCGACAGCCATGGGAATCTCAAAAAGACCCAAACCGAAGACTCCGAAATCTTCTTTGTCGCCGGCACCCGCATTCGCCGCATGCTCAAGAAAGACGGCAAGGACCTTACCCCGGACGAACAAGCGAAAGAGTCCCGCCGTATCGACAAAGAAATCGCCAAAGCCAAAGAGGAACAGGCGAATGGTAAGTCGAAGAACAACGAACGCGATCAGGTGACCGTCTCTCGCTTTCTCATTCTCGGCAGCTTTTCAAATGCCCGGCGCGTACAACTCAGCGGCCGCGACACCATCGCCGTCGACTACACCGGTAACCCCAAAGCTAGAACCGAAAACCGCTTTGAAGGCGCTATCCGCGAGATGGAGGGCACCCTCTGGGTCGATGAGCAGGACCGCTCCCTCCGCAAGCTCGAAGGCCATTTCCTTCACGATTTCAAAGTCGGTGGAGGCCTTCTCGCCGACGTAAAACAAGGTACCAGCTTTGGTGCCGAATGGACCAAGGTCAACGGTGAGGTCTGGCTTCCAGCTTCTTTCATGGGCCGTGGCGACCTGCGTGTCCTGCTCTTTGTCACTCTTCATGGCAGTCTGCACGTCACCGTGTCCAACTACCGCAAGTTCAAAGCCACCTCAACGATTCTGCCCGCCACGACGGTCAACCCGGCACCTTAGGCTCGTAACCTCCATGCAACGGTGTCACGCATCGCAGAGCGTTCAGTTAGACGACAAAACCGGCCCTAAGGCCGGTTTTGAGGATGCATCTGCGTTATAGCCTACAGAGGCTGAATATCGGAAGCCTGCCAGCCCTTGGGTCCCTTAACCACGTTGAACTGCACAGCCTGACCCTCTTGGAGGCTCTTGAAGCCGCTTGAAACGATTGCCGAGTAGTGCGCGAACACATCCTCGCCGTTCTGACGGCTGATGAAACCAAACCCCTTGGCATCGTTAAACCACTTTACTGTTCCCTGTTCCATGTTGTTTCCTTATGTCCTGCTGAAATTGACGCTATGACCAAATCGGGGTTCGTACACTACTGCCCTACAGAAAACCAATCTGTTTCAAACGACAAGCTAAGGTTAGCACACAAATTGAAAATAGTTTGCGAAATCGTACCCGCAAAGTAACGATTGCTTCCGCAATGCAAAAGCAAGGGGCTTCATCCCAGCCAAGCGACCCTGACGAAGCGCATTGCGTTGCAGCTACTTTCCGGATACCGCTGTGGATCTCGACCACGGCGGCACAATTCCGTTCACGCGCGCATACGCGATCAGCTGCCCCATATGCTCGTTATCGTGGACGATGATGCGCAGATACATCCCGTCCACGGGAACCGTCTTTCCCTCGATCTGCACCTTACGCTCAAGATCGCCCGGTTTCAGCCGTACTCGGGCTAGCCTTACCGCTTCAAGCGACCGCTTCAAATAGGAGATCGCCATCGGCTTCGACGTGGCCGTCTTCTCCAGATCGTCGTGCTCCATGTCCGCCGGCATCTTCGGTCCCGTCACGCTCAGCAGGTAAAAGTTCGCCTGTGCCAGATGCACGATCACTTCACTTACCGAGCGTACACCGGGCGCGGGCCGCCAAGCGTACTTATCCGCCGGTATCGCCTCGGCAAGCGCAAGCAGCTGCCGTGACACATGTTCCCACTCCCCATCGTAACCCTCCCAGATTCCTTCTAACTTTGAGTCGGCCGACGCGGTCTGTGCCTGCATCGTAGCCGCGCCGAGCGAAAAAAGGAGCAAACAAGCCTTCATGATCGTCTTCAAGACAATACACCCGCGTGATGATTTCTAGTGGTTTAGATGCGCCCTTACAATCTCTTCCGCCGCAGCCAGCACCTCGTCAAGCGACATCGCCGTCGAATCCAGCACCACCGCATCCAGCGCCGGAATCAGGGGCGACTCCGCCCGCGTCCGGTCACGATGGTCCCGCTCCTTCAACTCCGCCACGATCGCCGCCTCACCCACCGCATCGGTCCGGCCTGGTTCATGCTCTTCCGGTCCCATCTGCCGGAACCGGCGATTCCCGCGAATCTCAGGCGCGGCGTCCAAAAAAATCTTTACGTCCGCATCTGGAAACACCGCCGTTCCAATGTCCCGTCCTTCCATGACCACGCCACTCTTTGCCGCCAATCCCAGGGCGCGCTGCTCGGCTACCATCCATGCCCGCACCTCCGGATGCACAGAGATCTGCGACGCCGCCGAGGTAACATCCTGTTCGCGAATCCGGCGGCTGACATCCACCCCGTCGAGCAGCACACTATTGCCCTCGCGCTGCGGCTCCAGCCGGATGCGTGTCCGCTCCGCCAGTGCCACCAGCGGAGCCTCCTCGTCGAACGCGAAGTCGTTCTCGATCGCCTTCAACGCCAACGCCCGGTACATCGCCCCCGTCTCCAGGTTCAGCAATCCGCACCGTCGTGCCAGATGCGCGGCCAACGTCGATTTGCCCGCCCCCGCCGGTCCATCGATCGCAATCACAAGCCGTTCGCGCTTCGTGTCGGATGTTTGTTGCCCGGTCATGCCGTCGGCTCTCCTTCCTCCGGCTTCCACTTCCGCGCCGGAGGCCTGTTGCCGAACGGTTTCGCATGGTTCTTGAACTTGTCGAATGTTCCGGCCGGTTTACCCGCCACAAATTTGCCTGCACCAGGCTTACCCGCGAACTTCGCCCCGGGCCGCTTGCCCGCGAAACCGCCACTGGCCGGTTTACCCGCAAATCCACCCGGACGCGGCGGACGTCCCGCTGCTCCTTCCGTTCCAGCTGGACGATCGGGTCTGTCCGAACGATCCGTTCGCACAGGACGATCGCCGCGCGGAGCATCGAACTTCCGGAACGGCGGTCCAGCCGTCCGCGAACGCCGGTCTGAACTCGCCGATCCACCGCCCGCTGCGCTAAACCCGTCCGCGAACTTCGCACCCGGCCGCCCCGCTCCGCTTTCACGCGGAACAAACGGCCGCCGCTCCCCCGGCCCGCCCTGAGGGCGCGCGCTGAACGAGCCCGGCTTCCGTGCGCCTCCAAACGCCGGACGATCCCCAAATGGCCGAGCCCCCGCAGGCCGCTCTCCCGAGTGCCGTTCGCCTGAAGTCCGTCCTCCTGTCGTCCGCTCGGGACGCGGCGTAAACTCCCGCCGTGGCGGACGCCCTTCGCCCGGATTGGCCGAACGCCCGAATGCGGGACGATCCGGCGCGCCGCCCCGGTCGAACGTGCGCCTCGGCGGTCTGTCTTCCCCAAAGCCGCTCTTCGCTGCAAAGCCTCCCGCCGGACGCGCTCCCCGCTCTCCGCCAAACCCCGGCTTTCCGCCAAATGCTGGCCATTCGCCACTCTCCATACGTGGTCGCGTCGGATAGCTCCGTGCCGGGCGCTCTTCACCGCCCGAACCGGCGGGCTTGCCCTCCTGCCAAGGCTTGGTAAAGCTCGGCCGCCCCACCGCGCGCTCGCCACGATCGGGGCGGTTTGGACGATCTTCGCGCGCGAACGGCCGCCGCTCGCGATCCGGTGTCCCGAATCCCGGCCGGCTTCCAAATCCAGGCTTGGCCACGAACTTCTTTACAAACCCCGTACCTACCTTCTTCGGCTTCGGCACGAACTTCGAGATCCGCTCCGCCCCTTCTATCGGCTCGATTGTCGGTTCGCCCGAACCGACGACCGGCTCTGCGTCCACAGAGGCCTCCGCGTCGATCAAAATACTCCCCGCCGGAGCCAGGAACGCCGGTAACTCCCCAGCTACGTGCAGCACCGTCTTGCCTTCGATCGCAAGCGTCTCCAGCTGCCGCGCCGCCATAAGCGCATGGACCACATCGCGAATCCGGCTCCGCGCCGCAAGGGGGGAGAGAAACGTCTCAATCTCCTCCTCGGTCGCCACGATGGCCGTGTTGAGATACAAGCTGATCAGCGCCGAAAGAGCACTCGGCTGCCCTGCGTTCGCCCCTGCCTTCATGATCTTCGTAAACCGCGCGCCGGTCAGCTCCCAAAGCGTCGCCGCCCCGTCCATCTGCGGAACGGGGAGCACCCGCAGATGCGCCCAAAGCTCATTCAGCGCCCGCAGCACCGCGGACTCCGTCACCTCCTTGCCCAGTTGCGTCGCCAGGTCGTAGGCCGAAAGCGTCACCCGCTCCGTCAGCATCTCATACGCCGCCAAGGCCAGCGGCGATACCCTTAGCGCGCCCGCCGTCGCCGGAGGCTGCTTCCACGCCTTGTCCCCGCGCAGCGTAAACACATACGCAAATACCGTTGCCGATACCACAAAGTCCGGCGTCTCCCCCGGCGTGCCCAACAGATTCAGCGGCACCGCGATCCCTTCCGTCACCAGCCGCGCCAGCAAACTCTTCGCCTGCTCCATGTCGGCCATTACCGGATTCGCATTCGGGGCGCCGAGCACCGCCTCCACCAGGCTCGGCGCGGGCGCGGGCAGCTGCCCAGGCCGCGCCGTAAACAATGCCAGACCCGTCGCGTTGATCCATGAGCGGAGATTCTCGAACGTCAGCAGCGCCTCGCCGCCCTGGTGCCACTGCCGCAACCGCGACTCATTCAACTGCTCTAACGTGGGGATACTACCCTCAGAATTGCTCAAAATCGTATTGCCTTCCCGCCGCGCGCCGGCTGAACCAAGCGTCTAGCTCTTCCGCGTCGCAACGCGGAAGCCCTGCTGAATTGTCAAAGACGAACCTATGGCTGCTTTTGCTCTTCTGGTTTGTCATTCCCAAAGGAAATCTGCGTTTCCGCGTCTACGCCTTCAGCCAAACACACTAAATCCGCTGAAACGCCTTCTGGACGTCCTTATAAGAATACCGCAACGCGATCGGCCGCCCATGCGGACAACTCGTCGGATGCTCCGTCTTCCCCAACTCCCGCAATAACCAATCAATCTTCGCCGGCTCCAGCGGCGTGTTGATCTTGATCGCCGCATGACACGCAATGCTCGCCGCGATCCGCCGCCGCCGCATGTCCGCGTTCTCCGCCTGCTGCTCCCGTTCCGGTACGCCGAGCACCTCCTCGAGCATTCGTTCCAGCTCCCGGCCCTCCAACCCCACCGGAGCCGACTTCACCGCCAGTGTTCTGGGCCCGAACGGCTCGGCCTCAAACCCGTTCCGCTCCAATTCCTCCGCCAGCCGCACAAATCCCACCATCTGCGCCGGCAACAGATCGACCAGAAGCGGCATCAGCAACCGTTGCCGCTGCACCCCCTCTACCTCGCGCTCCCGCAAAATCTTCTCGAACAGCACCCGCTCATGCGCCACATGCTGGTCCACGATCCATAATCCCTCGTCGTTCACCGCCAGAATGAATGAGTCCCGCATCTGCCCCAGCGGCTTCAGCGTCGCCAGCGCATTCAGCGTAACGTCCGCCTCTGCCTCCTGCTCAGCGGGAACCTCCTCATACCCGACCGCAATACCAACCCCCGCAAACGCCAGCCGTCCCGGACTCTCCGCCACCATCGGCGAAGCCGGCGCGAACGGCTCCGCATCCCCCCAGGCCGGATCGGCTTCTGATTGCGGCCTCGCATCCACAAACCCCTGCTCCACCCCCGCCATCGGGCTCACCTCCAGCAGCAGCGAGCTGCTCGCCGTATGCAGCGGAGGCCCCAGCGCCGCCGCGAAGCTCGTCGCCGGACGGGCGTTCATCAGCGTCGTCCGCGCCGTGTCCCGGATAAAGTCATGCACAAAACCCGGCTGCCGGAAGCGCACCTCGGTCTTCGCCGGATGCACATTCACATCTACCTCTTCGGGCGGCATCTCCAGAAACAGCAGCACCACGGGATAGCTCGTCGGCGGAATTACATTCCGATACGCCTCGATGAGTGCATGGATGACCAGACGATCTTTAATGAGCCGCTGATTCACAAACACATACACCGAGTTGCGATTGAGCTTCTGCAACTCCGGCTTCGACACAAACCCCGTAATGCGGATATACCCCGGTTCCGGCGGCTCATACTCCGCGTCGCGCTTCCAGGGCGGAGGCTCCGGCAGCCCCGCCCGCCGAAAGTCCATCTCCGCCGCCGTCGGGAGCATCAACCCCGCCGTCTCCCGCCCGAAAATCTGGAACAGCCGCTCCCCGGCGTCCGCCACCGCCGGAGCCACGAGCAGCGCCTGCGTCCCCGTATGCAGCTCCATGTGCTTGGCCGGATGCACCAGCGCATAATGCGTGACGAGCGCCGCGATATGCGCCAGCTCCGTCTGCTCCGTTTTCAAAAATTTCCGGCGCGCCGGCGTATTGAAGAACAAGTCCCGCACCGCGATCGTCGTCCCGGCGGGCATTCCGGCCTCCTCCACCCGCAGCATTTTGCCCCCGGCGATCTCGATCTCCGTCCCCGCCGCCTCCTCCGCCACCCGTGTTCCGAGGCTCACCCGCGCCACCGACGCGATCGACGGCAAGGCCTCCCCGCGAAACCCCAGCGTCGCGATCGACAATAAATCGTCCGAGGATCGCAGCTTGCTCGTCGCATGGCGCTCAAACGCCAGCAGCGCGTCGTCCCGCACCATGCCGCAGCCATTGTCCACGATGCGGATCAACTTGCGCCCGCCGCCCTCCACCTCGATCCGTATCCGCGTCGCCCCCGCGTCGATCGCGTTCTCCAGCAGCTCCTTTACCACCGAAGCCGGCCGCTCCACGACCTCGCCCGCCGCAATCTGATTCGCCACCTGGTCGGACAGAATACGGATGCGTCCCATCCCTCGATTGTAGGGGATGGAGCGCCGCAAGAGAGCCACCCATGCACGTCATCCGACCGGAGCGAAGCGAAATCCATCCGTCCAGGGGAGCAGTCAATCTAATGACCAGCCAAGGCATAACCTACTTCTCTACTGGATGGAATCCAAATGTCACGGTCATCGAGAAGCTCCGCCCCGGCGTCAGCAGCAGCGAATCACCCGGTCCCGGCGTATAAGCCTGCACCGTAGCCGCCTGCGTCACGCCGATAATGTTGCGCGTGTCCAGAAGATTGTTCGCCGTAAACCGAAACTTGGTCCCATCGAGCTGCCCGCCATTCCGCACCGTGTAGTTTACATAGACATCGTCGATGTTGAATGGATCGATCGGGATCACCTGGTTCAGCGTCGCGCCCGCGGTATTCGTGCCGTCGTTCCACTGCGGTCCAACGCGCTTATGGAAATAACCCGCGTCGATATACTTCCTCTGGTAAGTCAAGCCGATAGCCTCGGTGTTAGCCGGTGCGTTCGCTACCCATTCCCCATAATTGCCAAGCGCGGTTCCGTTCAGCGTTTGCGTTACATACTTCGCCGTGCCCGCCGTGCCGTTCGCATACAGGCTGAATCCATGCGAAATGTAAAAGTTTGTCTCGCCTTCGAATCCCTTTGTTACGGAGTCACCCGACTGCGTAAATTGCGTCGCTGATGTTGCGTTCGGATCGGGCGATGCCGCGTAGGTATTCTGAAAGTGCGTATAGTACCCATCCACATTCAGCGTTACCCGCTTCAGCTTCAGAACCGACCCGCCCTGGTAAGTCTTCGCCGAAGTCGGCTTGGGCAAAATCAACGTATTCGCGCCTGAAGTATCGAAGACGCTTGAAGGCGGAATAATCGATCCGGTCGCGAACTGCCCATACACCGACCAGTTCTCACGAATCCGATAGTTGGCGTCCGCTGAAGGCAAGTAGGAGTCATAGGCACCCACATGGTTTACGGAGCCGGCACCGCCGTTCAGCACGGTAGTTACCGTCTTAACATTGATGGGCGCGCCACCCAGCTGGCCAATCGTTTTTCCATTATCCGCCAGCTGCGTCAGATTCTGATTGTAATGCGCATACTTGAAGCCGCCGGTAATGGTTAGCTTTCGCGTGGCATGAAACTCGTACTCCCCAAACGGCTGGTAAGAGTTGGTATAGAACTGCTCGTTGAAGTTAGGCAGCACGTCATCCTGCCCGGTAATCGGGTTTTGTGGAATCTGATGCCGGCTCGTCGTCGCCCACTCGTACCACATACCCGTCCTAAAGACGCCGTACTTCGAAGCCTGGCTCACCGTACTCGTCTCGCCGTATTTTCGGTAGCTGTTCAACTTATCCGTACCGCAAGGCTGAATATAAACATTGTAGGTCTTATTCAGTGTAGGCACACAGCTCGCGAGCGTAATGCCGCCGGCCTTCGGTAACGCGGCATAATTCTGCTGATTATAGTAGCTGTAGGTGTACGGCTTTATGTCGATCCGCCAGCCTTTTCCAAACTCCGACTTGACTCCCACATATTCAAAATCCGTGGGAATGTGGTAGAAGTTGTAGTTCACGTAATTCGCCGCGGTCGGATCGGTATTCTGGAGCAGATAGTTATACCCCAGCGTATTTACCTGCTGCCGCGTCGGCCCCTTTGTGTTCGGCGTGTTCGTATCCAGCCAGAGCACGCCCGCGAACCCCGTCAGCACTGTCTTGTCGGTCAACTTATACTGCGTTTTCAGCGCGCCGGCATTACGCTCCTGCGCGTTCAGCGTCTCGAAACCATCCGACGTCAGCCGATTGAAATCCAGCGTCATGCTCGCCCGCTTCGACGATCCGCCAAAGTTACCCGAGTCATACTGCAAATCCGTCAGGATTGTGTTGTACGACCCATACGTCATCCCGCCACGCACGTTCATCAGCGGCGACAAATCCCGCGACAGCAGGTTGATCGACCCGCCAAACGGCGTAGGTCCTATCGTCGCCGCGTCGCCCGGGCTGCGGTCGAAATCCACGCCGCCAATCCACGGCGCGGGAAAGAATGCCCACGAGTGATGCGTCGGTGAGTTCGTATCTTCAAACGGAATCCCGTCGAACGTAATGTCATAATCTCCATCCGGGAACCCGCGGAAATACGTCTTGGAATCTCCCAGCCCGATCCCATTGGAGTTCACCGAAAACGTACCCGGAGCCATCTGAATGATCTCCGAAAAGTCCGACACCGGCGAAGTAAAGTTCTGCACGAATGCCGAGCTGATCTCCGTTCGCGCCGACCGTGCCTCCAGCAGGCCATCCATCGGTGCAAGCGACGCCGCGATCGATCCCGAAGCGTTCGATTCCACCGTAATCTGATCGCTCGCCGTACCGATATTCAATGCCAGCGGCACGTCCTGTGTCTGCCCCGCGCCAATCTGCACGTCCGTCTTGCGGGTAGCCGCGAAACCGATTGAAGCCGCCTCCACCGTATATTTCCCCGCCGGCAGCCCCGCCACGCTGTAGCGTCCCGCCGAATCAGAATTCGTCTTGAACACCTGATCCGTTGCCTGGTTCTTGAGGCTTACCGCCGCGTTCGGCAGGATCGCCCCCGCCGAGTCCACCACCGACCCGCTCAACGTCCCGGTACCCGTTTGAGCTATCGCGGAAGAAGACAAAACAAGCGCCAAACTCAGCGCGCACACACCATGCCGCAAGAAATTACGTGTCACTCAGCCTCCAGATTGCCGGGATCGCGTGGGCACACGCCGCGTTTACCCGTGTAAGAATGCGGCACACAAACGGCTTCCACAGCAATCAAATCGAATGACTGAACACTACTTCCGCAATATAAACAGGGCATTGCTGGACAGTGACGGTACCGTGATTTCTTACACCTTCGCCGCCACTGTCTTTCCTATCTCGGCCTCGCGATCCCCCACCATATGCAGCCGCATGAAGTTCGTCGCGCCACTCCGCGTCCGCGTTCCCGCCACGATCCCCAGCACCTGACTCTTCCGCACATACCCCAGCCGCTCCAGCGTCTCCTCCGCCATGCTCACCAGCATGTCCGTATCCTCAAACCGGTCGCATAAAATAGGATAAGTTCCCCACAACAGCATCGCCCGATGGATCACCTTCTCATAGGGGGACAACGCATAGATCGGCGCGGACGGCCGGTACTTCGACAGCAGCCGCGCCGTCGCTCCCGTCTCCGTAAAAATCGCGATCGCCGCCACGTCCAAGTCGTCCCCCGCATGCGCCATGCACTCGCAGATCGTCTCCGCCACGCTTAGCCGGGGGCTCTTCGGCCGCAGGTCCGTTCCCAGCGGATCGATTCGCATCTGGTGCTCCGTCTCCACCACGATCTTCGCCATCATCGCCACCGACAGCACCGGATACTTGCCCGCCGCGCTCTCCGCCGACAGCATCACCGCGTCCGATCCGTCATAGATCGCGTTCGCCACGTCCGACACCTCCGCCCGTGTCGGACGCGGGTTGTCGATCATCGACTCCAGCATCTGCGTCGCCGTAATCACCGGCTTGCGATACTCCGCCGCCCGCTTGATGATGTGCTTTTGAATCGCCGGCACCTTCTCCGGCGGCACCTCCACGCCCAGGTCGCCGCGCGCCACCATAATCCCGTCCGCCACCTCCAGGATCGAATCCAGATGCTCGATGGCCTGCGGCTTTTCGAGCTTCGCGATAATCCAGGCATCCGAGTTCAACACCGCCAGCCGCTTCTTTACATGCAGCACATCCGCCGCCGTCCGCACAAACGACACCGCGATCGTATCCACCCCTTCGCCGATCGCGAAGATCAAGTCCTCCTCATCCTTCTCCGTCAACGACGGCACGTTCACCGCGATCCCAGGCAGGTTGATGCCCTTGTTCTCTCCCAGCATCCCGCCATTGACGATCTCGCAGACCACGTCCGCGTCTTCGACCCTCTCCACCCGCAACTCGATCAATCCATCGGATAACAGGATCCGCGATCCCGGTTCCAGGTTCTCCGCCAGCGTCAAAAACGTCGTCCCCACCATCGCGGCGGTCCCTTCAATCTCGCGCGGCGTAATCCGCAGCCGCTCCCCCGCCATCAGCTGCACTGGCTTGTGGTCCACCAGCTTGCCCGTGCGGATCTTCGGTCCCTGCAGGTCCGCCAGGATGCACACCGGTTTACCCTCTTCACGCCCCACCTTGCGCACCATCCGGATCAGCTCCGTCTTCTGCTCATGCGATCCATGCGAAAAGTTCAGCCGCGCCACATCCAGCCCCGCCCGCACCAGCTGCCTGAATACCGCCTCCGTGCTGCACGCCGGCCCCAGCGTAGCCACGATCTTCGCCCGGCGCGACGGTTCAGCCAACGCAGTGATTTCTTGAGCAGGAAAAGCAGGCATCGAGTTCAGGAGCGGCATGGAAGTTGTCCGATTCTTTCTGCGTGGGCAGAAATAGTGCTTGGATGTCGCGGAAGAAAACGCTTGGTTATTCTAGCTGCCCGCCGCATCGTCGCGCGAACTCGACTGAAATTGCACATTGAACTCCGCCCCCAGCAACACGCAGAGGCACGTAATGTACAGCCAGAACAGCAGCGCGATCCCCGCCCCCAGCGACCCGTACACCTGGCTGTAGTTGGCGAACTTCGTCACATACCATCCAAACACCACCGTTGTCCCCAGCCACAGCGCCGTCGCCAGCACCGCTCCCGGCATCACGCTCCGCCACGACTGCCGCTTCGGCGTCCCCATGGAATACAGCACCGCGATCAGCCCCACGGTCCCTCCCAGCGCCACCGTCCACCGGACCACCAGCGCGCCTACGAATACCCCGCTTCGCACCGCCGTCGGCACATGCGCCCCAAGCCAAAGCGCCATGGAATGCCCAAACACCACCAGCCCGCTCGCCACCCCCAGCGGCAGCAGCGACAAAGGCACCAGCAGCAGCGCTCTTGCTCGCCTCTGCCGGAATGTCCAGCAGTCCTCCGGAAGCCCATGCGCTCGGCGAATGCCCTCCATCAGCGTCGCAATCACCCCTGAAGCGCCGCTCAGGCTCACCAGTACACTTACGAGCACAGCCCTCACCGACAGCGCCTTCCCGGGGCTGGCCACAAAATACCCCTCCAGAATAGGTGTTACATCCCCCGGCATGATCCGGTCGAACAGCACCCCAATCTCCGCCCGTAACGGCGCGCTATGGGGCAGCAGCGAGATCACCGCCGCCGCCGCGATCAACGCCGGAAATAGCGCCACCATGCCCGAATAGGCAGTCGATTGCGCCAGGTTGATCGCATCGTGGTCAAGAGCTCGCGCCACCGCCCGATACCCTGCTCGCCCCACTCGCAAGGAAGCCTGTCTCCAGAACGTGTACCCGGAACTAACGTCGTTGCGGGTCGAAAGGCGCGTGTTTGTTTTTTTATGAGTCATTCCCAAAGGGAATTCCAAAGGAACCTGCATTGCGCTTGCTGCATCCGAAGGCCGATCGCCCTACGGCTTCCATCGCTCCAGAAACGCCGTGACCGCGCCCGAATCCATATGCCGCATATCCTCGAACTCGCCGTTCTGCGCATACACGGTCTTTCCACTCGCCTCCACTACCGCGAGCGCCGGAACACCCTTCTTGATCCCCACGCCGTACTTCTCCGGGATGTCCAGATTCTGATCGATATGGCCGATATACACGTGCGCCACGACAAAGTTCTTCGCCAGTAATGCATCGTTCGGTGCCTGATGGAAGAAGATATCCAGCACCTGGCAGTCTCCGCACCAATCCCCGCCAAAGTCCAGCAGCACCCGTTTATGCTCCCGCTTCGCTGTCTGGAAGGCGGTAGCGACCTCCTTATGCGGATCCACCTGCTCGTCATACAGATGCTTCTTTGTAAACGGAACCGCGGGAGGCTTCGCCGGAGCCTGCGTCACCGGTGTCTCCGATGAAGGAGTCGCAGGGGCCGGGGTCTTCTTGCAGCCCTCCATGACGGGCAAAAGAGCGAGCACACCTGTCATCAAGACGATCGACAGCAGACTTTGGTAAGTGTTTCTCTTGCCCGGCGCGGTTTGCCTCATCCTCAAGTTCATAGCTTGAGTCTACAGGACGTATTTACCCTGTTTCACGGTAAATACCTCCTGTCGGGTCTGGATGATCCGCCCTTGTCATCGCGGTAAGGCAAAGCATCTGTGAAAACACCGGGGGTCACCCTTGGCGCTGCCTGTTCTTAATCCTTGCTACTTACTCGCGTAATACCCTTCCCGCGTCTGCACCGTCCATTTCTTCTTGTCAGCCCCGGTTAATGCCAGATCCACTTTATGATAGCCATCCTCCGCTGCCCCAGCGTCCGGCGTATACCCCAGCCGGTATTGTGCGCGCAGCTCCTTCCCAATCTCCGCGTAGATATCTCCCACCGGCTGCTTCTTCGTCACCTCGAACATTCGTCCGCCCGTCTCCCGCGCCATCCGCTCCAGGATCTTCTTGCCATCGTTCCGCGCCGCCGGCAGCCGGTCCGACGG
>CAXTRY010000050.1:0-20412 GCA_964246805.1 uncultured Acidobacteriaceae bacterium | reverse complement strand
ACCATGCCGATCTCCGGCTGGGCGAAGTGGTGAACGACCTGCATGATCCATTCGGGCGGCGGCACAAAATCGGCGTCGAAGATGGCGATCAGTTCGCCGCGCGCGGTGTGCAGGCCGTTGTCGAGCGCGCCCGCCTTGTAACCGTAACGGTTAGTGCGATGCAGATAAACGATCGGTTGCGGCGGCATTCCGGGGAAACCTTGCGCGTAACGATCGACAATCTCGCCGGCGACCGCCACAGTCTCGTCGGTCGAGTCGTCGAGCACCTGGATCTCGAAGCGGTCGCGCGGGTAGTTGAGGCGGCATATGGCCTCAATCAGGCGGCCGATAACGAATTGCTCGTTGAAGATGGGAAGCTGGATGGTGACGAAAGGAAGCTCTGTCTCGGCGAAGCGGACAGGCGGCTCATTCCATTTGGCTTCATTCTTGCGGTTCCGATAGTAGAGCCAGACGAGTTGATAACGGTGGATGCCGTAGAACGCCAGTACCAGCATGACGATGAAGTACGGGATGAGCATCGCCGTATCGAAGGCATTCCAGCGATAGAGGCCATGGAAATTATAGATACGGTCCGTGTAGTGGGCTTTAAAGTAGTGGCCGATACCCTTGGTGGCGAAGAGCAGGGCGAGCGGCAAGGGCATCGATGCGAGAGAGGACGGCAGGGTACGGCTCCGGCTACAGGGTTGGCTTGATTCTACGCGATGGTGTTGCGGGGTGGCCTAGCTGAGGAACGTCGTTCGGTATGCAGGGTCGCGCTCGGCTGGTCGCAGACCCGCGCCTCGAATAACGCGCCGGAGATCTTCCTCGGTAGTGCCGTCCGGATTTTGGAGGGACTCTCCGGCAAAGGTTGACCCTGCGTCATTCACTCCAAAGCGAAGAGCCATTTGGAGGACTTTCAGGCCTTGCGCGGGCCAATCTGCTTCGTGGTGAGAGATAGTGTCAAGCACCATGCGGGAGATCGCGAGGGTTTTCAGGTACTCGACCGCCGTGACTTCTTCAAAGTTGGGGAGCGGTGCGGCGGAGAGACGAAAGGAGAGGAAGCCGCCGGTCTCCTGCTGAAGCTGATGGAGTGCTTCGAGATGGGTAACGCGATTTTCCGCCGTCTCGCCTGCGCCGAAGCGCATGGAAGCGGTTGAAGGGAGGCCGATAGTGTGCGCGGCGCGGTGAACGGCGAACCAATTTTGTGTGGAGCAACGGGCGGGATCGTTGAGCGAGAGGATCCCCGCGTCGGAGCCGGAGAGGGATTGAAGACCGGCTGCCTGGAGGCGCATAAGCATCTCTTCGATGGTGAAGCTAAACTGTGCGGCCAGTGTGACAATCTCGGTCGCGGAGAGACCATGCAACCAAAGAGCAGGGAAGCGGCCGCGTAGACTGGCAAGCAGTGTCTCCCAGGCGGCCAGGGTAGGTAGTTGGCCGAACAGGGTAAGACCGGTCGCTCCGGCATCCGCGGCTTCGGCAACCTTTTCGTCCGCGCCGGGAGCGGTAACGCAGAGGGTGCGATTGGCGACATACGTGACGACGCCCTCGGGATGCAGCCGGCGTCGTACGGCATCGGCCTCCATGCCGATGCCGATCAGGTCGTCGGAGGCGAAGCAGTCCAGGGTTTGCTGGTGCGTGATTCCCATAGGTCGAGTTTACCGGTGCTAATGGGCGCGTAGCAGGAGAGCGATGATGCCGCTGAAGACCAGTGCGAGAAGTATGACGACAGCGATAAGCCAGCCGCGCATCGATTTGAGTTGGCGCTCGAGCGCGGCGGATTGCAGAGCGGTCCGTTCCATGGCGGTATTGGCCTGGTGGAAATCACCGGCTATGGCGGCGATCTGGCCACTCTGCTCTTGCAACTGCCGGTACAGGCTGTCGTGCGCGGAGGTGACGCGGCTAAGATCGGTCCGCACCTCCTGCGCCAGCGTGGCGAGCGTGGCTTCATTGGCCTTTTCGTTGGCCGTCTTGGTCGCGAAGAAGACATCCGCCATCGGGATAAGGCGGGAGACGTGCGGCAGCAGATCGACGAGCTGAGCGAAGACTTTAGGCCACATACTGGACCGATCCGGTTTTCCGGCTGCGTTCCAAACCTCGTTCGCGGGTATGTCTGCGCCAACGGACCAATACGGTCGCGGCGGTCAGCAGCAGCAGCGTGGCGACGATGCTCTGCGAGATAAGGCAGTAGATACACCACTTCTGGAGGACATAGGCTTCAAGATAGGTAAGGAAGGCGGCCATCATAAAACCGAACTCGGCGACATGGAGCAGTAATGTGATCCGCCCAGCGATCGCGATTGCGGCCATCAGGCTGTAGCCGATGATCCCCAGAACGGCGATGGGCATATGGCCTTTGGCACCGGGCGGTTCGTCGAACGAACGCGGCGGAAACTCGGCGAAGCGGCTGTGATTGACCGCGCCGCAATCGAATTTTTCCGTGACGGCGCAAGGGGGCGCTTCGCCGGGCGACTGGTTGTGGACCTTCAGCGCCAGCACGGAGACCCAGATGCCCGCGCAGGCAAGCAGAGCAAGCAGATACCTCATGATTCCATCTTACTTTCTTTACGGCGACAGGTAAGCGGCTAAACGCTGACGCATGACCGCGATGGCTTCAGGACTTTGATCGATCAGCAGAAAGCTCCGCCCGTTTTTAGCGGCTGCCTCACCCGTAGTGCCGCTTCCCGCAAAGAAGTCGAGCACGGTATCGCCTGGATTGGAGTGGACGCGCACGATGCGCTCAAGGATGCCGAGTGGTTTTTGCGTGGCGTAACCGGTCTTCTCCTTGCCGGTGGGCGAGACGATGGTATGCCACCAGACGTCGGTGGGGGTCTTGCCGCGCGCGGCTTTCTCCGCGCCGACCAGCCCCGGCGCCATGTAGGGGATGCGGTCCGTGGCGTCGAGATGGAACGTGTACCGAACGGGGTCTTTTGTGTACCAGAGGATGTTGTCGTGCTTGGCCGGCCAGCGTTTGGTCGCGCGCGCGCCGTAGTCGTAGGCCCAGATAATCTCGTTCTGAAAGCACGCGCGACCAAAGATCTCGTCGAGCAACACCTTGCAGTAATGCACTTCGCGGTAATCGATATGAAAGAAGAGGCTGCCGGCGGGGGTAAGGATGCGATGCGCTTCCACGAGGCGTGGGCGCAGGAAGCCGACGAAGTCGTCGAAAGCGTCCAGATAACCGGGTTGCTGTGTCTCTGGGAGGCGTTCCGTGCGGTAACGATGGCCGCCGAAACCGGTGCGGTCGCCTGCCTCGTCGCGCACCGTCGTCAGCGAAGGACGCATCTGGCGGTGGCCAGTGTTGAAAGGCGGATCGATATAGATGAGCGGGATAGACTCTGTCGCAAGCTCGCGGAGCAGGGGGAGATTGTCCCCGTAGAGAACATGGCTCTCGGGCGCGTTCAAAGCGAGCCTCTCCCGGAACGGCAGCGGACGTTGCGTGGGAGGTCCATAAAGTCATCATCGCACCCCATGGCCGCCCGTCGCGCGTGTATGTTGAGGGTGCGATGTTCGACGACACCTCCGCCAGCGGCAATCAACCGAATCCTGCAAGCCCTTACCCGCGCCACGGCTTTGCCATGTTCTCGGACGTGGGACGTCTGCGGAGCGGTAACGAAGACCTCTGCGCCGCCGAGCCGGAGCATAGGATCTTTGTCGTCTGCGACGGCATGGGCGGAGCGGCGGCGGGTGAGGTGGCCAGTCTGCTGGCGGCCGAAGCGTTTATAGCCCATCTCACCGCGACGCCGAACGGAATAAGTGAATTGCTGCTGCAATCGGCGGTGGACGCGGCGAATGCACGGGTCCATCGGCAGTCGCAGCAGCCGGGTCTGCGTGGCATGGGCACGACGCTGGTCGCGCTGGCCTTCTCCGCTGAAGGTACGCTGTGGCTGACCCATGTGGGCGACAGCCGCTGCTATCGGCTGCGCGGGAGAGAGTTGCGCCCGCTTACGCGCGACCATTCGCTGGTCGAAGAGCAGGTAATGGCTGGACAGCTAACGGCGGAGCAGGCGGAGCTTTCGCCGATGCGGAACATCATTACGCGGGCGGTCGGCGCGTCGCCCGAAGTGCAAGCGGAGATACGGCGGCTGCATACGCAACCGGGCGACCTTTACCTGCTGGCCTCCGATGGGTTGACCCGCGAGCTGCCGGAGGCTGTAATCTCTCGGCTGCTACAGGCGAACGAGCATTTAGAAGAGCTCTGCCGTTCGCTTGTGGGTGCGGCGAACGCGGCTGGGGGGCGCGACAACATCAGTGTGCTCTTACTGCGCATCGAACGGGAATGACACCCTATCTGATACGTTGAGGGGTATATCTACTTACCTGAAGGAAGTGCCATGCCGCGTGAGTTTTACTTTGAAGACTTTTACATTGGCCAGACCTTTCACTCCGCCGGCACTGCCAAGGTAAGCGCGGAAGAGATCAAGGAGTTTGGCCAGAAGTACGATCCGCAGCCTTTCCATCTGGATGAAGCGGCGGGCGAAGGCTCATTCTTCAAGGGCTTGGCGGCGTCCGGCTGGTTGACGGCCGCCATCGTCATGCGCCTACGGGTGCAGTCGATTCAGGTGGCTGGCGGCATGATCGGCGCGGGCGTAGAGGAGATGCGTTGGACCGAGCCAGTGCGGCCGGGTGACACCATCCGCACGGAGATCGAAGTCGTGGGCGTGCGTCATTCGCTCTCGAAGCCGGAGTTCGGCATCGTGCGGACGCGCACATTGGCCTACAACCAGCGCGACCAAGTAGTATTGCGCTCCACGGTCAACTTTCTGGCACCGGTCCGTCCCATGGCGGCCGCATAGGCTGTCATGGTGCAGGCAAACCGCGCCTTAGAGGCAGATTGGCTCTAAAGGGATTGCTTGATGCGCCAGCATAATCCGGTTGCCAAGCAGCGTCATGCGGTCGCCGATCGCCTGCTCGGCGGAAATCCGCGCCAGCTCCGGTGCGTTGTTCGACTCCGACAAGTGTCCAAGAATAATGTACGCCGCGCCGCCGTCATAATCTTTTTCAAGGAACTCAGCCGTGGCCAAGTTTGAGAGATGTCCCACACGCGAAAGCACTCGCTGCTTGACCGACCAGGGGTAAGGGCCATCGCGCAGCATTTCAAGGTCGTGATTTGATTCGAGCAGCAGAACGTCGATGCACCTGAGGGCTGCTTTAACATTCGGCGGCATATAGCCGAGATCGGTGGCCAGCGCCATCCGTATGCCTTCCGCCTCAAAGACGAAACCGCAAGGATCGGCCGCGTCGTGCGGAATGGTAAACGGCGTCACGCAAATGTCTCCAATGGCGAAGCGAGTTCCCGCTCTGAAGTATTCCACCGCCGGAAGATGCGCGGGGTTCGCCTTCTCCCGGAGAGGAAGGGCCTGCCGAGCTTCCGCATCGCAGGGCTCCTCCTCTGAAAGGTCGGCGAGGATTTCCATGGAGGCATGAGGGTCGTCGCTTCGACCTGTCTGGGCAGCCACGTCGGCCAACGTAGCGGTTTTAGCCTCGCGCTCTTGCTGTAGATGGTCGAGCCACTTCGCATACGACATCGTCGTGCGCGGCGTCAGCATCCGTACCCACGCGCGGTGCGTCGGCTCGGTAAAGAACACGGGAATGTTTAGCCGCCGCGCCAGCACGCCTAGACCGGCTACATGATCGATATGTTCATGCGTGATCAGGATGGCATGCAGCCGCTCAGGGTCTTCGCCCGCCTGCGCCATGCGTTTCAACAACTCGCGGCAAGAGAGACCGGCATCGACCAGCACTCTTGTTTTTGCGCTGGAGACGACGGTGCTGTTGCCTTTCGAACCCGAGGCTAACACCGTCATCCGCATCGCTTAAGAATACGCGTTTGCGATGTGAATTATAGGAACGGAATGGAACCAGGAACGATACTCCCTGTACCAGTTGTGTTAAATGGTCCGCAGCAAGCCGCGACGGAGCAACCAAGGTAGCCCCATGGACCACGTGCGCGGCCCAATGATCTTCGCTTTATCGAATCTGGTCTTTACTTTGTCGAATCCTATTTCTGCTTCAATGAATCTCCCGGTCGATAAACGGAGTCAAACGCGTTAGACTGAAGTCCACGCCTATGAGTGATTTGGTAACTCCATACCGTAACAAGTCGCGTGTCCCATCGTCGCCGTGTGTCGATCCGGTAGTCGGTGCGATTCTTTCAGGCTGGCGTTACGATATCTCAGCGCTCTCTCCCGAGATGCGTACCGATTACGAGCAACACTTCGCCGACTGTGGTCATTGCCGGTCCAAGCAGCGCCTGCATCGCATGGTCGACGTGCTGCTGATTACGGTCAGCACACTATCCATCTTCGCCTTCTTACTTGCCGCCGTGGTGATGCACCGGGTTGAGACGATTACGCACATGGCTCAGATCCATCTTCATATCCGCCATTCGGTGGTGTTCGTCTCGCTGGAGGCATTCGCCATTGCCGGGGTTATTGTTTCTACGCTGCTTTGGCTCCTGGTAGCCACCACGACGCCTCTTCCAAGCTATCTAAGCTCGGTCTTGCAGCAGCGCATTCCGTCGGACATTCGGGATCGCTTTCACAAGAACGCGGCATAGCGGACGCCATGCCACCTTCTGAACCGCGGGGCGAAGTGCTTCCTCCACTTGGTGGAGCCGTACCCGTGCCCGACTACACACCCACCGAGTATGCTCGGCAGCGTCCGGTACAAAGCGACAAACGAAGCTTTACGCCCCGCTCCTCACCCGCAACCTACACGCTGGTCGCCATCAATTGCGCGGTCTTCCTATGGATGCTGCTGCATGGAGTCTCGGCCAGCAGCCCAACCGCGGCGCAGCTCGTCCATTTTGGAGCGAACTCGACCGGTGAAGTGCTGGCAGGACAATGGTACCGCCTACTGACGGCGACCTTCGTCCACATCGGCATCATCCACCTGGCGACCAACATGTGGTGCCTTTGGAACCTCGGTCTCCTGGGCGAACCGCTGATAGGTGCCTATGGCCTGGCGGCGACCTATGTGCTAACTGGAATCGCCGGAAACCTGTTGAGCATGGGCATCAACATCATTCTTGGGGAGGACTCCGTGGGCGCGGGCGCGTCGGGAGCGGTCTTCGGCATCGCCGGCATCCTGATTGTGCTGTTAAGTAACCGCCATCTGCCTATCCCGTGGGAGGAACTCAAGCGGCTTCGCCGTTCCGTCATACAATTCGCCGTGCTCAACTTGATCATCGGGGGCGCAACCGTGTTTACCAACATCATCCGCATCGACAATTCGGCCCATGTCGGCGGATTCCTATGTGGTTTAGCGCTTGGGGTCCCTTTAGTGCCGCGAATGACCGCGGGCCGCGAGCGGTACCTCTCGCGCCAAAAGGCGACCTTTGCCGGAGCCGCTTTTCTCATGGTGTTATTTGGCTATTGGCTGACGCGGCTGCACTAGCTACTTCTCCGCGTCAGCTTACGCCGGTAGACGCAAACTTCCGCACCATGGCCAGCAACAATCGTCTATCCGCTTCGTTCAGATTGGCGGAGTAGCGCTGTACCTGCGTCAGAAACTGGATCTCCTCCGCGTTTAGGCTGAGGCCGATGATCTCTCTCGGGGTCTCCTCCTCGGCAAAGAACTGCGAGAGCTGTAAATCCAATGCTCCGGCGATCTTCTTGAGCGTATCGAGCGACGGAACAGTGTGGCCATTCTCCACCCGTGAAAGATAACAGCGTAGAAGACCGGTGCGCTTCTCGATGTCGCCCTGCGAAAGCCCCTTTTGTTGACGGAAGCCGCGGATTGTCGTGCCGATGTTCATGGAGGCTTGTCCAACGGAGCCTTCGAGGGGGATGAGTGTTTGCAGGGAAGCCATTAGCCACACGGTAACGAGCCATCGCGCGGTGTGCAAGCGCAAACTTTCCGTGGCGGTGGATTTCCCGAACCTACCGCGATTCTCTCGGCCCGGAAGCGACCGGCAGCGGCAGGCGAAAGAAGACGATGTCCGCGACCGGATTAGCGTTATAACGATCGGTTCGCTCGAATCCCATATCCTGATAGATGCGGTTGGCATGCGGCATGACTACGGGCGCGGTGTCGAGATAGATGGCGGTGAAGCCCAGACGCGCGGCACGGCTGACGGCTTCTTCCATCAGACGCTTGCCTAGTTGCTGACCACGGAAAGCTGGAGAGACCCACAAACGCTTCAGTTCGCAGGCATGTTCATCAGGGCGGGCAAGCAGTTTCAAAGCGGCGCAGCCGGCCGGATTCTCATCGACCATCGCGAGCAGCATCAGAAAATAATCTCTCGGCAGGGTCGCGATCTCCCGGTCTAAATCCTCGACACAGATATCCGCGACGGTGGAGAGATGATCCCCGTAAGCGCGAAAGAGTTGGGCAACGAGGGCGACGTCCTCGACGACTTCGGCTACGCGCAGCACCGGCTCGCTCATCCCATGTACATCCCGCCATTTACATCGAGCGTGTGCCCGGTAATGTAAGCGGCTTCGTCGGAGGCGAGAAACGCGACCGCGTGGGCTACATCCATCTCTGTTCCGGCGCGGCTCAGGGGGATAACGGACATCATGGCCGCGCGCTGCTCGTCATTAAGTACGCCCGTCATGGCCGTCTCAATATAGCCCGGCGCCACGGCGTTCACGGTGATGGTCCGACTGGCAAGCTCCCGCGCGAGCGCCTTCGTCAACCCGATCAGACCGGCCTTCGACGCGGCGTAGTTCGCCTGCCCCGCCTGTCCCATCTCCCCGACGACGGAAGTGATATTGATAACGCGGCCCCAGCGCGCCTTGACCATCTGCGACATCAACGCCTGCGTCATCAGGAACGCGCCGGTCAGGTTGGTCGAGAGCACATCGTCCCAATCCTTGCGCTTCATCCGCATGGCGAGGATGTCGCGGGTAATTCCGGCATTGTTGACCAGGATGCCGACGCCGCCGAGTTTAGCGATAACCGCCTTGGCGCATTCCTTGATCGAGTCTTCGCCGGCGACGTCGAGAGCGAAGGCCCGCGCCTTACCACCTGATTGGGCGATCTCGGCGGCGACCTCCGCAAGTTTATCCATATTACGAGCGGCCAAGGCAACCGTAGCACCGGCTTTCGCCAACTCCAGCGCGCATGCGCGCCCGATACCTTGCGAGGCCCCGGTAACCAGGGCGATACGGCCTTCCAATCGACTCATAGAAGAGAATTATACGAAGCGATCTCGGGAATGCGCTTGGTCCTGCTCCAATCCCCAGATATATACGTGCAGTTCGCGGGCAAAGTGAAGCACCGGCGGCCGATCCGGCAGCACCACGCCGTGGGCGGCCGGCAATTCGTTCAGGCGAATCTCGGCTTCGGCAATCTCCAGCGGCCACGGCAAATGGTGGATGTGCCCGACTGAAAGCCGTCCACCATGCACGGTAAAGAGGCAGTAGCGCTCGGTCAGAAAGTTCTCCAGGGTTCCGGGCAGGCCCGGCTCGACCACACCTGTCCCTTTGTAGCCGGCTTCAAAGCGGACGGATTGTCCGGTGAGCCGACGGCGGCTGGTGTACTCGATGCTACCGTCCGGCTTCGACTCACGGTGCATGGCCGCCCAGAAATAGGGCAGATGAAAGAGCGTTCGCGCGCCCGTCACCGCCAGCAGGCTTGCCGCGTCGAGCGAAAAGAAGAAGACGCCGGGCAGCCCGGTCAGCCGTGAGCGGACGTAGGTCCGGAGGTTTAATTCCGCGAAGCTGCCGGTACCGGGAACGGTAAAGGTGCGCTGCTGGACGACGCGGGTACGGACCTGGTCCATCCAGAACGGCACCACGCCCGCCCAGGCGAAGCCCTCGAACGTATCGACTTCAACACCCGGCGGCAGCAGGCGCGCTATCGCATCCGCCGGAATAGGCCAGTGTGCGAAGAGGAGGTCGTTCCAGCGCTGCGCCATGCGCCAGCAGCCGCCGGGCAGATTGTAAGGCCGGTGAGCGACCGAAGAAAGAATGTCAGACACTTACCATCAGATGGCATATGCTGATCTTCTATATGGAAGCCGCGAACAAGAGTTTGACTTCGCCACAAATCCCGCTCGCCGACGAGACCGATGTCTACGCCATCCACGGCGCGGACCCGGAGGTGCTGGCCTATGCGATGGCGAAATACTCGCGGTCGGCATTATCGATGAAGGAGTCGCTGGCCGAGATCAGCGCGCAGCGGGCGGAGCAGTTCCTCAATACTTTCTACTTTCAGTATGGTCACCGCTCCATCGCCGACCTTGCCCACATTCCCTTCGCCATCGAGCGGCTGAGCCTGCTGGCGGCCATCGTGCTGGTCGATGAGCAGCGCTGGGATGGGCAGGAGCGCTCGACACGCTATCAGGACTTCCGCCGTTCAGGATGGTTTACGCCCGCGCTCGGGGCGGAGACGCCGCGCTTTACCGCTGCGGTCGAAACGCTCTTTGCCGGGTATGACGCTGTCGGCGCGAGAATGTTGTCAGCGCTCAAGGCCGCCGTGCCACAGCCGGAGACGATGAAGCCCGATGCCTACGAGCGTACCTTGAAGGCCCGCGCGTTCGACGTAGCGCGTTATCTGCTGCCGTTGGCGACCAACACCTCGCTTGGCCAGATCGTCAACGCCCGCACGCTGGAGACGCAGGTCTCGCGGCTGCTGACGAGCGAGTTCGCGGAGATTCGAACACTCGGTGAAAAGCTGCGAAAAGCGGCTGCGGGCGAGGCGTGGAACGTCCATCACGGCGACGCCGAGGTGCTGCGTGAGGAGATCGGCTCGCTCGACCCGGAGCTGGGCCGGCGTGCCGCCGAGATGTTGCTGCGCCCGGTAAAGGCGGCACCGACGCTGGTCAAATATGCCGCCGCAAATGAGTACCAGGCCCAGACCCGCGCCGAGTTGACGCAGGCCGCTGCCGAGTTGATGGCGCACCAGACCATTCTCGCTGCGCCGGTCGTCGATATGGTCGACGGCGAAGAGATGCTCGAAATCGAGCTGCCCACCTCGCTGCTTTACCCCTGCTGTCACTTTCCCTACCGGCAGATACGGAACCAGGTGATGGCGCTCAGCGAGGCGCGCCGTACCGAGCTGATCCGCCTGGGCGCGGCGCATCGCGGGCGGCACGACGAGCTCATTCGCGGCTTCCACTCGGGCTCCGCGCTCCGTTTCGACATCCTGATGGATATCGGCGGCTTCCGCGATATGCACCGCCACCGCCGCTGCGTCCAGCTGCTCCAGGGCTACACGGACGCGCACGGCTATGAGGTGCCCGAGTGCCCCGGCCAGCCCACGCTCGCCGAGGCCGGTCTCGATGGTATCTACCGCGAGGCGATGGACGCGGGACTGGAGGCGTACCGTACGCTCCGCGACTCCGGTGTGCCCGAAGCCGCCCAATCGGCCCAGTACGCTCTGCCGCTGGGCACCCGCTGCCGGGCGATGTTCAAGATGGACTTCGCCGAAGCCCTCTACATATCGGAGCTGCGCTCGGGCGCGGGCGGCCACTTCTCCTATCGCCGCGTCGCGTGGGAGATGTACCAGGCTGTCACGCGGCGGCACCCGTCGCTGGCTGGATTGTTTCGGGTGGAGGATGTACGGGAGCCGGTGGCTCTGCTGCGGCGTTAACGCTGCGTACAGCTTGGAGATTGAATGTTCGCTGACGTAAGCCATGCGTGGGTGCTAAGCCTTATAACCGCCGGTGCTGGATTAGGCGGAGTGGGACTTGGCGGTTTGATGACCGCTTGGGCTCAGAAAAAGGAGCGGAAGAATGCTCGTATACGAGAGCAACTAGAACACTTCTATTCTCCTATGCTCGGAATGAGAGCGGAAATAAGAGCAAAGTCCCGTGTTCGACGTGAAATCAGCATTGCGGCAGGAGCATCGTGGTCGCGGAAATTCGAAGGTAGTAGGAATCCTGAAACTTCAGAACGGATAAGTAAAAGCGACGGACCTCGGTATGACAAGATCATCGACTATGACAATCAACAGTCTGAAGAGGTCTAATTCCTCTTTATTGGAAAATGAATGAACACTTTAGTGCCCATATGTGGTTAGCAGCTCCCTCCACACTGGAGCACTACGAGATGTTCGTGCGATATGTAGACATGTTAAATCGGCACTTCGCAAAAGCACTTCCCGGCGAGGTGGTCGAATCAGTCGGCCATTCAGAGTCCGATCTGAACCCGTTCTATGAAGATTTGCAAACCAACTTCAATCGTCTAAAAGGCGAACTTGGAATTCGCTGACCCTTCCTCCGCAACTAATTCGCTTTTTGTTTGCTTCCTCCCGATTTGGTGCTAAAATCCGGTAACGGGCACAATAGGAGATTTCACGTGGCGGACGAGCGGGGCAAGGCGATAGAAGCGGCGATGGCGCAGTTGGAGAAGCAGTTCGGCAAGGGCTCCATCATGCGGCTGGGCTCGAAAGAGGCCATCGTGCCGATCTCGGTGATCTCGACCGGATCGATCTCGTTCGACGCGGCGCTGGGGGTGGGCGGCGTACCGCGCGGCCGGGTGATCGAGATCTTCGGGCCGGAGTCATCGGGCAAGACGACCATCACGCTCCAGATTATCGCCGAGGCGCAAAAGGCGGGCGGGCTGGCGGCGTTCGTCGACGCCGAGCACGCGCTCGACCCGCAATACGCCAAAAAGCTGGGCGTCGATGTGGACAATCTGCTGGTCTCGCAGCCGGATTATGGCGAGCAGGCGCTCGAGATCGTCGAGGCGCTGGTGCGATCGGGCGCGATCGACGTGCTGGTCGTTGACTCCGTGGCGGCGCTGGTGCCGAAGGCTGAACTCGACGGAGAGATGGGCGATTCGCATATGGGCTTGCAGGCGCGGCTGATGTCGCAGGCGCTACGGAAGCTGACTGGAACTGTATCTAAATCAAGGACTTGTCTTATTTTTATTAACCAGATACGCGACAAGATCGGCGTCATGTTTGGCAACCCGGAGACGACGACCGGTGGCAAGGCGCTCAAGTTCTACTCCTCCATGCGCATCGACATTCGCCGGATTGGCGCGGTGAAAGAGGGCGATGTTGTCGTCGGGTCACGTACTAAGGTCAAGATCGTCAAGAATAAAGTGGCCGCGCCCTTCCGCGACGCCGAGTTCGACATCCTCTATGGCGAGGGTATCTCGCGCGAGGGTGACGTACTCGACCTGGCCGTGCTGCACAGCATCGTTGATAAAAGCGGTGCTTGGTACAGCTACCAAGGCGAACGCATTGGCCAGGGCCGCGAGAACGTCCGTAACTTCCTCAAGGAGAATAAAGACGTCTTCGGACGCGTCGACACGGAACTGCGCAAAAAGTTAGGCATCACCGGAGTAGTCGCCGCTGAAGTCCCGCCGGTACCGGTGAATGGTACCGTCGTCGCGCAGGAAGCAATCAAGGTAGGCGGCAGGAAGTAGCAGTCAGTTGTCATGCGGGCGCGGTATGCTTCTTCCGTCTATGCACACCGTTAAAGCCATCTATCCCGGAACCTTTGACCCCTTGACCAACGGGCATCTCGACTTGATCGCGCGCGGAGCGAAGATCGTCGATCATCTCGTAGTCGCGATCCTTCGAAACGCCGATAAGGGCGAACCCCTTTTCACGGTGGAGGAGCGCCGGGAGATGATCTCCGAGGCGACCGCCCACTTCGATAACGTCTCTGTCTCGACCTTCGATGGTCTGCTGGTTGACTTCGCCCAGCAGCAGGGCGCGGCGGCGGTGCTGCGCGGCATCCGGGCGATCTCGGATTATGAGTACGAGTTCCAGATGGCCATGATGAACCGCAAGCTGAATCCCGCCATTGAGACGCTTTTCATGATGCCGGCTGAAAAATATACTTACGTCAGCTCGCGGCTTATCAAGGGCGTCTTTCGTTTGGGCGGCGATGTAACGGCGTTGGTACCGCCTTTGGTCATGGACCGGCTCAAAGCCAAATCCACCAAGCCTCCACAACTTTAGCCGTCCAGAATGGGTTCGAGATGAGATAAGGTACCGCGATGAGAACGCTTCCAATTTACCCTCTGCTGCTGACCCTTTTATGCGGAGGACGTTTTTTCGCACAAACGCCGGCACCCGCCACGACCGCGCCGCAATCGCAAACGCCGCCGCAACCAGTAACTGCTCCCGCTCAAAACCAAGCGGTCCCGCATAACGGCCAGCCGGTGAAGGATGCCAATGGCGTCTACACCATCCGCCGCTCCTCCCGTCTGGTTATCCTCGACGTAGTGGTAACGGATGCTAGGGGCAACGTCGTTACGGACTTGAAGAAAGACGATTTCGCGGTCAGCGAAGCGAAGGAGCCGCAGACGATCCTGAACTTCGAGGAGGCTGGATCGCACGTCCTCAGTCCCACGCTGACCATTAACTCGACCGCCGAACTCGACCGGCAAGCTCCGCGCGCACCGGTCAACATTATCCTGCTCGACGAGTTCAACACGCGTTTTGAGGATATGGCGTTCGCGCGCTACTCGCTGAAGAAGTTCCTAGAAAAACAGCCGGAAAAGCTCGACACACCGACGATGCTGGTGGCGGTCAATCTCCAGCACTTTAGCGTGTTGCGCGATTACACGCAGGACAAGCAAGGGCTGATTGAGGCGCTCGACCATCATTTTGCCGCCTACCCGTGGCAGGCGCAGCAGGGGCAATGGCGAGCGGAGCGGTTCGCGACGGCGTTTGGCGCGCTGATGCAAGTGGCACAGGCGACGGTCGGCCATCCGGGTCATAAGAACATGATCTGGATTGGCCGCGGCTTCCCGGCGATCGGCTTTCTGAACGCGCAGGTCGATGTGGAAGCGCGCGTGAACAACGCCGTGCAGGAGTGCGTGAATATGCTGCGCGATGCACGGGTAACGCTCTACTCGGTGGATCCGGCGGGTCTGCTGGTCGACCCCGGCGTCTATGGCGTGGAGGCGGCCTTCGACGATCCCTTCGGCGGCAACTACACCTTCAGCAAGCTGGCGAGGGCGACTGGAGGAAAGGCTCTTTACGGACGCAACGATGTAGACGCGGAGATCGCCACCGGCATTCGCGACGGGTCGAGCTTCTATACCCTCACGTATCGCCCGGGGAATACTTCGACCGATCCGCGCAAGTTCCGCAAGATTGCCGTGACTTTGGATCGACCAGGGCTGACGGCAACGACGCGCGAAGGCTACTATCTGGCCTACGGTCCGCCGCGCGTCGATCCCGATAAGCCGTCCCGGCGGCTGGCCTTCGATTTGATCAACGCCGAAAACAGCTCGATCGTCTACGATGGGGTGCCCTTTACGCTGGTGCCGACGGCGGGCGATCCCTACAGCTATATGGCAAGGATCGATGCGCGCGGACTGAATTGGACCTATGCCACCGATACCGAACCACGCCACGCTGAGCTGATCCTGATGGTGACTACCTTCGACAAGAAGGGCAAAGAGCTGAAACGCTCGGCCAAGAACATCAAGATCACCGCGCCGAAGGACGTAGCGCCAACAGGACGGATTGAACGTGGAGCGGACCTGCCGGTCAAGATTGATGCTGACGCAAAGGCCGTGCGCGCCCGAGTTGTCGTTCGAGTGACAGCGACTGGGCGGATTGGAACGCAGGATGTTTCGCTGATCGCCGGGCCGGGCGGCGCGTAGACGCTGCCTACTGTAACAAGGCGATGGCGACGGAGCTCATGCCCATGACGCCCGCGCGCAGCGTGGGCTCGGGCAGCGGCTCGAAACGGCTGGTGTGGGGGCCGGGGAGTGCCTTGCCGGCGGCGGTGGCGGTCGCGAGTTTCCCCGGGTCGGCCGCGCCCAGCCCGAACATGACGACGGGAATGGCGTGGCCGGAAAGTCCGAAGACGCCGACATCTTCGCTGCCCATCATGCGTTCGCCGTCGACGACGTTGGTGGGGCCGAGGGACTTGATTAAAGCGGCCTTGATGCGGGCGGCAAGAGCAGGATCGTCGAAGAGCGAAGGCGTGGACTCGTTATCGAGCACGGTGACGACAGGGGCCAAATTGTCGGGTATTCCAGCGGAGACGCCCACTCCGGCGGCGGTACGCTTGATGCCGTCGAGGATGACCTGGCGACTTTTCTCGGAGAAGGCGCGGGTGGTCAGCTCCATCCTGACTTCATTCGGGATGATGTTGCGCTTGGTGCCGCCATGGATGTCGCCGACAGTGACGACGGCCGGGTCGGTGGGGTCTTCGGAGCGGCTGACGATAGTTTGAAGCTGAACGATGAACTCAGCCGCCATGACGATGGGGTCTTTACCGGCCTGCGGAGCGGAGCCGTGGCCCCCAATGCCGCGCATGGTGACGTCGACGGAGGTGGAGCTGGCGGCGGCGGGACCGGTGGTAACGGCGACCATCCCGGCGGCGAGCGCGCTGGTATCGTGCAGGGCGACGATCAGGTCCGGGCGGCCGAAGCGGTCGTAGAGGTGGTCGGCGAGCATGGCCTTTGCGCCGTCGATGGTCTCTTCGGAGGGCTGACCGATGAGCATCAGGGTGCCATGCCACTGAGCTTTGAGCGCGGCGAGGGTGCGGGCGGTGCCCATCAGCGTCGTAACATGGATATCGTGGCCGCAGGCATGCATGACGCCCACCTCTTGTCCGGCGGCGTTCTTGGACTTCACGTGACTGGCGTAGGAGACGCCGGTCTCTTCGACGATCGGCAGCGCGTCCATGTCGGCGCGGATAAGGAGCGTGGGGCCGGGTCCGTTTTTGAGGATAGCGACGACCCCATAAGCCTGCGAGTCGTCGGGATACTTGCCGACTCGCTCTGTAACGGTATAGCCGGCCTTGCGCAGTTCGGCGGCTAGCTGCGCCGAAGTTGCTTCTTCATGGTGCGAAAGCTCGGGGTGCGCATGGATGCCTTTGTAGGTCTGAACGAGCCCTGGAAGCTGTGTGTTCACCAGCGTGGAGACATCCTGGGCGATGGATGCGAGAGACGTAAAGGTTACGGACAGCAAGAGGATAGGCAGACGCATGAACTCTCCAAACTAGGGTATTTCGAGTGTATATGCGGGTGGGCTAAGCGGGTTGAAAGCGGCCGGTATAGCGATAGACGGCGCAGACTTCATCGCCGGTGGAGCCGTACTCCGCCTGCTGGGCGATGGCCGCCAGGTCAGCGGTGTGGTCCTCGGGAGACATGGGGAGCCTGCCGGACCAGAGGAGGGCGAAGGCGGGGTGACGGTCGAGGACGGCTGCACACTCGGCGTTGACATACAGAAGGTCGATCTCGCCCGGGCGGGCGGCGAACTGCGACTCGATACGGCGGAGAAGGGCTTTGAGGACAGGGGCTTCGAAGGGATGAAAGAGAAAGAGGATGGTGGGGGTCGGCGGGAAGTCGATGCTGAGGGCATCGGCTTCCAGCAGCTGTGGGGGGACAATGGCGGAAGCGGTAGGATCGGCGTCGTGGGCTGCCTGCCATGCGAGCAGGTTTTGACGGGCGATGGACGCCATTGCCGGGTTGAGCTCAACGCCGATAACGGCCCGGAAGGGGAACTCGCTGGCGACGAGCATGGCGCGTCCCTTGCCTGCTCCAATATCGACAAAGGTATAGCGATGGATGGGCTCGGGAGGCGGCGTCTCCCGCCAAAGGGCGATCAGGGCGCGGAGAATGCTTGGAGCGACGGCGTAGTAAGCGGTGACGTGGGCGTCGTTCGGGTGGCCCGTAAGCAGATCGGCGGCGGGAACGAGGCCGGAGGTGTCCACGCCATGCATCTCGTCGAAGGGATGGATGGGCTCGGTGGTGGCGCGGAGGAGATCGCGGGGGCGTTTGGAACCTGGCATCGGCTATGGAGATCGGTCGGAGTTTTATGTTCCGGAGGTTTGACGGTGTGCCGTTGTGTCGGCATACCGCAGCGTGAGGCCCTGGGGGGACGTGACGACTGACTCGATATGCCCTTTCAGATGAGCGATCTGCTCCGGGAAAAAGGAAAGCCGATTGTCATCGACCGAAATACCCGGTATGTTCTTGAGGCCGAGGACGTTATTAAGGTGCTCCCCGACCATGGTGAGAAGCGCTTTGAGCGGGATACCATCTGCCTTAATTTTGCCGGCGTCGAGCAGGATGGACGTGCCGTCCGTCGTGACTGGCCCTTCGATGGTGAACTCGATGGGCACGATCTTCGTGATTCTTCCGCTCAGGGTGACCTTGCCGATACCGTTTTCAACTTTGAAGCCTTTGATCTTGCTTTCGCCGCCGCCGAGCTTTTCAGCGAAGACCTGCGTCAAGCTCTCGTTGCTGACGAAGATTTCGGCACGGGAGACTACGGTCATCTTCTGGTAACAGGCCGGGGCTGTCTTGCCGATGGGGACAAGGGTCGCGTTGAAGTTTCGCAGATGGAAGGTGATGCCGGGCTTCGAGGCATACGTTCCGCTTTGTATGGAGATATGCGAGGCGGCGGGTGGGCAGGTGCCGGGTTGGGCGAAGACCGGAGTGACGATCATCGTAGAGATGAGTGTAGAGAGAAGAGCGAGCAATTTCTTCAATTCAGGTCTCCCCGGCACGACCCGCTTACGTCGGCTGGCTACGTTCTTTGAGCGCGATAGATAGTGATCTCAGATGTCTTACGCTACCATGCGGACCGCTGTCTAGCGTATCTGGATGAGGCTGGGGTTGCCGTCGAGGCCAAGTTGCCGGCGGCCGGCGGGGGTAATGCCGACGGGGGTCCAGGGAGGGTTATGCTGCACGGTGACGGAGATGCGGCTGAGGGCTTCGAGGCCGGCGAGGCGATTGCGGATGAGGGCGGAGAGATGGGCTTCGGTGGCTTCGCTGGGGTTGGACGCGGTGAAGGTAACGGCTACGCGGAAGCGGATTGGGACGCCGGGGATGCCGGAGCCGGGAGCTTCCGGGTCCGCGTCGACCTCGATGGAGCGGATAAGGCCGAGGTCGACGATGTTGCAGGGGAGATCGGGGTCGTAGCAGTCGCGCAGCGCGGTGAGGATGCTGTCCTGGGTCATTTGAGTGAGAATGCAAAGTGAAAACTAAATGTTGAATGTCTAAGCTTGCCTCTCAACCGCTGAGGTTACAGAGGTGTTAAACGGGTTCCGACAAGGTCAAAAGTAGATTTTCCAAAAAGTCCTAAAGTCTTCAAAACACTAGGTCGAGGTATGCAGAGGTATGGGCGCAATCCAGCTCATCGTTGCTTCTCCAAGGGGTGTTTGGGGCATTAGTATGTCAAGTGGCTTAGGTCGAAATTCGCGCCTCATTCTTGAAATAGGGGAACTAGGCTAGTGTTTGCGAGTGGTGAGAAAGTGGGCCAGGGCCTTTAGCGGATCGGCGGCGGGGCCGAAGGGGGTGAGGGCTTCGAAGGCATCGGCAATGAGCTGATCGGCGTCGCGGAGGGACTGATCGACGCCGAAGACGGCGGGCCAGGTGGCTTTGGTGCTGGCGGTATCCTTGCCGGCGGTTTTGCCGAGCTCGGCGGAGCTTTGGGTGAGGTCGAGGACGTCGTCGACGATCTGGAAGGCGAGGCCGGCGTTTTGGCCGAAGGTGCGGAGGCGGGCGATGGTGTCGACAGCAGCCTCGCGATACTGCTCACCCAACGCCTGAAGCTCTTCAAAGCGTCGTCGTGCGGCGTCTGCGCGATCGCGGCCAACCTTGCCTGCTCCGCCACCAACTCCCATTCCTTCTTGGAACGGAGGCGACCCGAAGAGGCCTCCCGCAACGATGCTGACCGTGATGAGGGCGCCGGTTTTGGCGCGGTGGATGGCTTCGACAAGGGGGGCGGTCGGGGTCTGGTGCTCGGCTTCGAGGTCCATCACCTGGCCGCCGATCATGCCGGGGGAAAGGCCGGAGTCTATGTCGCCTACGTGGCCAACGCCGGTAGCAATGGCGGCGGCTACCTCGCGGAGGAGAGCGACGGTTGTGCGCGGATTTGTCTCGAGGTTGGCGAGGGTCTGGAAGGCGAGGGTTTGGAGGGCGTCGCCGGCGAGGATGGCGGTGGCTTCGCCGAAGACTTTGTGGCAGGTAGGCTGGCCGCGGCGGAGGTCGTCGTTGTCGAGCGCGGGGAGGTCGTCGTGGATGAGGGAGTAGGTGTGGAGCATCTCGAGCGCCGCGCCGAGCTCCGCCGCGCCTTCGGGGATGGCTTCGGAGGCGGCGACCATGCGGGCGGCCTCCATGCAGAGGATGGGGCGAATGCGCTTACCCCCCGCGAAGGTGCTGTGGCGCATGGCGCGGTGGATGGAGTGCGGGAGCGTCTCGGGGGAGGGGAGGAGGCGTTCGAGGGTGGCGTCGGTGAGGGCAGCGCCGGTGGTCAACAGTTCCTGGATGGGGTACGGCATCGAACTCCGATGATAAATCAGCGGCGGCGGCGAGAGAGCAGGTAGAGAAGCACGGCGAGGGAGATAAGGGCGATCGCTTCGCCGGTGGTTTGGTCGGGGGTGCGGGCGTAGGCGAGAGTGAGGGTGGAGCGGCCGGCGGGGAGCGGAACGGCGATGAGGCCGTCGGGACGTTCGAGCCGGATCGTGACCAGGGTGCCGTCGCGGGAGAGATGCCAGGCGGGATAGTCGCGGAGGTTGAGGATGAGGATCTCCGGAAGGGGTGTGGAGAGTTCGAG
>CAXTRY010000049.1:0-20625 GCA_964246805.1 uncultured Acidobacteriaceae bacterium | reverse complement strand
GCCCACCACCGCGCTCAGCAGGTCCGCGTGCCCAAATGGAATCGTCGCCGGTCGGTACCGCGTTACCGCCACCTCGCGGATCGCAAGCAGCAGCGCCAGCACATTGATCGCGACCAGCGAAGCAAGCAACTCCTTCCGCCGTTCCCCGCCCCTTCGCTGGCCCAGCCGCGCGCCCAGCCACGCCACGCCCGCGAACGCGGCAATCCCCACCAGAGCCGTCGCCGCGTCATACTGCGGGAACGCCTCCGCCACGGCCGGCGAATACCAATACTCCGACGCAAACACCGCCACAAATCCGAGACCCAGCGCCCCCACCGCCAATCGGCGCAGTACCACCGGCACGCGTAGCGCTTCCCCGTCTTCACCCGGATCGACCCGCTCCGAAGCCCAGTAAAGCGCCAGGCCCTCCGCCAGCCACGCCACCGTAATCCATCGTCCGCTCGCCTTCAGCGGAATCGCGATCGTCAAAAACACCACCGCCAGTGAAAGATGCACCGCCAAAACCTCACGGCGCTGCGGCAGCCGCATCAGTCCCAGGTACGCCGCCGCCAAGCCCAGCATCAGCCATGGCAGCCAGTCGTGATGATGCGCGTCCCGCACCACCGAGTACATCCCCAGCGCCAGAAACACCGCCGCGCCCAGCGGCAGCAACACGCTCCGTAACGGGGATGCGTCCTGTTCCTCTCCGGCAACCCCCAGCGTAGCCGCCGCGAACACCGCCCAGAAAAGCACCAAAAACAGCGCCGTCACGCCCAACTCCGGCGCTCGATACCAGCTGCCATACCAGCCGACGAAGTAGACCACCGTCGCCGGGAACGTCCCCAGCAGCAGCCGCGGCCAGTGCTTTACCCGGACCAGCGCGACCGTCGCCGCATCGATCGCCAGCACATACGTGAACACAAAGACCTCATGGTTGCCGCCGGTCGACAGCAGCACCGGCGTCAGGAAGCCGCCGATCAGCGCATACGCCGCCAGCAGTTCCGCATCCTGCGCCCATGCCATCCAAGCGTTCCAGGCCGTCACCAGGATCATCGCCCCCAACGCCGCCCAGCCCGGCAGCAGATGAAACAGCTGGAACGCCGCCCACAGCGACAGGTACAGCACGCCCGACCCCACCGCCTTCAGCGAATACGAGAACGCCACCACACCCTGTCGCCGGAACCGCTCCGACCACACCACCAGCCCCGCCCCCGCGACCAGCCCAATCAGCACCCGGGCCACCGGCCCCAGCAAACCATTGTCGATCGCCAGCTTCAACCCATAAGCCGTCCCAATCAGCAGCGCCACGATCGCAACGCGGTTGAAGATCTGCGATCCCAGCCGGTTCTCAAACGAAGCGCCCGTCGTCAGCGGCGGCAGATCGAAGCTGGATGGGATAGCCGGCAAGGGAGGAGGAAGCGTAGCCGCAAACACCGGCTCCCTGACCGCTCCGCTCGCAACACCGGCCGGGTGCCCCACCTTCGGCACAACCTCATCGTGCCTAAGGTCGGCCGGGACGCCCTCGGCGACCCGCAATTCCGCCACAGCCCGCTCCAACTGCTCCACACGCCCGCGAAGCTCGGCAATCTCCGCGCGCGCCGCGCCATTCTCCCGTTCGTCTCCGCCGGAGGTCATCATTCTTCACTGTAATGCAGGCACCTCGCCGAGCGGCAAATGTACATGACGAATCGTCTTCCGGTTCCACGTATACGTCATCTCCAGGTCGCCGCTCACCGTCTGGATCAGCGCCGGATACGAATATTCGCCCGGCGCGTCTTCCAACACGCGAAAGGGTGTAAAATGTTCTCCGTCACGTGAGACCGCCAGGTTTAACGGTGTCCGTCCCATCGTCGTCGCGTTATAGATCAGCACCACGCGTCCATCCGCCAGCGCCACCGCGTCGATGCCGGAGTTCGGGTTTGGCACATCGAGCGCGCGCGCCTCCGTCCACGTCGCGCCGTCGTCGAATGAGTCCGCCACGCATACCCGGGCTGTCTTTTTCGTCGACCGCGCATAGAGCCGCAGATGCCGCTTACCCAAGGAGACAACAGACGGCTGGATGATCCCGTCACTATACATCTCCGCCCCTCCCGGGGTTACCGGCGGCACGATCGGCCCAATCTTTGCCCACGTGCGCCCTCCATCTACACTTCGCTCGATCCACGCCGCCCACGACCTATACGACTCCACGGAACTCCCGGCAACGATGGTCCCGTCCGGCAACACCAGCGGCTTCGCCCGGATCGGCCCCAGCAGACCCGCCGGCAGATGCTCCGCCGCGGACCACGTCCGTCCCTCGTCCTCGCTATGCAGCCGCGCTCCCGTCCATGTCTCCGGGCTCGGCCCATACTTGTAATAGAGCCATAGCCGCCCGTCCGCCGTATGGAAGAGCACTGGATTCCAGCACGCCACCCCTGGCTCGCGAACCAACTCCACAGGCGGAGTCCAGCCGCTCGCCGTCTGCCGCGAGCCGTAAATCGCCACATCCGCATTGCCCTCGTCGCTTCCGCCGAACCAGGCCGCCATCAATCCGCCGCCATGCAACTGCACCAGCGTCGACGCATGACTCGAAACAAATTGTGTCGTGCCGAGAGCAAAAAGAAATTCGCCCGGCGAACCCGTAGGCTGCGCGCACAAGCTCCCCCCAAAAAGCATGAGACAACCCGCGCAAACCCAGCGCAGCGCACGGGATCGCGTCGTTTTACGCATAGCCACATGGCCAATGTTATCGTCATCGCGTTTGCTTTGCCCTTCTGTTTGTCATTCCCGAAGGGAATCTGTGTTTACGGTTACAACCGCATCAAGCAACATGCCGCGGCGCACAAAGGGCGGCGCGTAAAATAAAATCATGGTGCACCCTACAGACCCCCACGATCTCCTCGTCATCGGTGCCGGCCCCACCGGCATGGCCTGCGCCATCGCAGCCCAGCGCGCCGGCCTGTCTGCGATTCTTGTGGACAAGGGCTGCCTCACCAACTCGCTCTTCCACTACCCCGCCCACATGACCTTCTTCACCACCCCGGAGCTGCTCGAAATCGGCGACATGCCCTTCTCCAGCCCCAACCAGAAGCCCACCCGCTCCGAAGCCCTCGAATACTACCGCAAGGTCGCCGAGCACTACGCCCTCGACATCCGCCCGTACGAGACCGTCCACTCCGTCTCCGGCTCGGACGGCGACTTCCGCGTCCACACCACCGATCGATTCGACCGGACGATCACCCACCGCGCGAAAAAGCTCGTCGTCGCCACCGGCTATTACGACCTCCCCAACTACCTCAACATCACCGGCGAAGAGCTCTCCAAGGTCAAGCACTACTACCACGAGCCGCATCCCTTCTTCGGCCTCGACGTCCTCGTCATCGGCGGCAAGAACTCGGCCGCCATCGCCGCGCTCGACCTCTGGCGGCACGGCGCGCGCGTCACCCTCGTCCATCGCGGCGCGGAGATGCACCGCCACGTCAAATACTGGATTCTGCCCGACATCACCAACCGCATCAACAACAGCGAAGTCACCGCCTTCTTCAACTCCACCGTCGCATCCATCGCCAAAGACACCGTCACCCTCGCCACCCCTGAGGGCCCGCGCACCCTGCCCAACCACTTCGTCTTCGCCCTCACCGGCTATCACCCCGACTTCTCCTTTATCGAGCGGCTCGGCGTCCGCCTCGACGAGTGCAACGACCGCTGCCCCGTCTGCGATCCCGCCACCCTCGAATCCAACGTCCCCGGCATCTATCTCGCCGGCGTCATCGTCGCCGGCGAACGCACCAACGAGATCTTCATCGAGAACGGCCGCTTCCACGGCAAGCTCATCGCCGACGACCTCTGCGCCAAACTCGCCGCCGTCCCGCAGATGGCCTAGCCACCGACCCACGCGAGCGCCGGCTTACAATCGTGTTCGGAGTGAGCGTGTGCGTCTTGTCTGTCTGGCCCTAATCTTGATTGCCGCCGAGGATGCGCTGGTTTCCGGTGTGCCGGTTAGCGCAATGGCGCAGACTATGGTGACGGCTTCGGATGCTAGGGCGCGGCTTTGGGCTGGGAGTTATGTGTACGAGGATGCTTTGGGTGAAATCCCCGCCAGGTCGGGTACCCATGTCTTCATCACCTATAAGTTGCGTGTACCTAAAAGTGCGTCGCGGCCGGCAACGCTGAACGCCGACGGATTTCAGACGGAAGACAGGGTTCGTTGCGCTATTTCCGGGAGCGAAGATCGGATCGAAATACGTTTTATAAGTTTTGCCGACGGCACCGTGGCAAATCAGTTTGGGGTTGCGGTATACCAGCCGAACGATGTCTTGTTTACGTTGGAACGTGTTCGGACGAATGGTGTGCAGGTTGTGGTTACAGAGTGGAGGGCGCTTAAGCCTTCTGGCGTCGCTCACCGGCGGGGCCGATACTTTATGCCAGTCTTACGATTAGGGACACATGCACGAAAGGGGAGTTAACGATGCCTAGCTTGACTGCTTCTGTTGGAAAAGACGGCGCGAACCAAGTGCAGGATGTTCGGCTTGTGCAGCAGCTTCTTAATCGATTCCAATCGCCGACCATACCGCTGCTAAAGGTAGATGGACGCGCCAACCCCACGATGTTGGCGGCCATCGATGCGTTTCAGAACCAAAATTCGGTCAAGCCGGTCGAGGCAAATGTGACACAGGCGGGAGCGGTGTTCAAGGCGCTATGTGGAGGAGACACGTCAAAGACCACGATCGCCTGGGGCGCAAAGATTGAAGCCTCTTTCAAGCTGAAGTTACTTCAAATAGCCGATTTCCTCCAGGCACCGGCGGACTTCCTGATGGCGGCCATGGCGTTTGAATCAGGCCAGAGCTTCAGCCCATCCATGAAAAACGCCGCGGGAAGCGGCGCAATCGGCTTGATCCAATTCATGCCGCCGGTCGCAAAGGCGCTTGGAACCTCCACCGAACAGTTGGCTGAAATGACCGCCACTGAGCAGCTGGACTACGTACAAAAACATTTCCTTCCACATAAAGGAAAGCTGCAAGACCTGGAAGACGTTTATATGTCTATTTTGTATCCAGTTGCCATTGGCAGAGATACAGAGTCCGCTTTGTTTACGGCTCCTTCCAAAAAATACGATCAAAACAAAGGCCTCGATGCGGACAAGGATGGGAAGGTCACTGTCAGGGAGGCTGCTGCGAAGGTTCGTGGGATGTACCACAAGGGATTGCGGCAAGGAAATTTGGGGTAGAGGTAACTGGCGGCGCTTGGCCGGTAAGCAAGCAGAGCAGACGGGCCGTTTACTCCAGCCGGCCTACCCTCTACTTCTAACTCGCTGCATATCTCCGTGATGAAAGGATTACCGCGTCAGCGACCCCGTCCCGCTATCCGGCCCGCACGGCCCCGTCAATGCCCAGTTCGTGGCCGTCAACGTCAGCCCATCCGTCGAGAACGTCCCGCTCGCCGTCACGCTGTTCGTCGTCACGGAATCCTTATACGTCAGACTGAAACTTCCGCCCGTCACCTGCGAGTTCGCGATGCTCACCGGACTGTTAAAGCATGTATTGTTTGGAAACGTCGCCGTCCCGCTCAGCTGAAAGTTCCCGTTCGGATCGGAGCTCGGGTTCTGCGTTAAACTTGCCGCAATCGTAATCACCTGCCCGTTCGCATCCGAAAATCCGCCCGTGTAGTTCCCCGTGATCGAGCTGTAAGCATTCACCGTCGCGACAGCCGGAGCGGCAAAGGCGCAGCTTCCACCCACCACCGTGTATGCCGCGTTGCCGATCGACCGGCCATCCGCGGCCAGCGATCCGGTAATACTCAGCTTGCCGCCGGCCACCGCCCCCGACAACGTCACCATCTGATGAGCATCCGCCGCGCCCGTCAACTCCACCGGCGTCGACGGCGGAATGCAATCCATGGCCGAGTGCGAGTGCACCGTCCCGGTAATCGCCGAGCTCAACCCCGTCAGCTCCCCCGAAAGCATTGGCAGCTTGCCCGCGCTTGCCGCCGAAGAAGCGATCTGCCAGTTACCCGAAACCGCCACGGCGGGCGCCACCGCCACCGGAATCGCCGTCGTCGAACACCCCGCGAAGGCAAGCATGGAAAGAAGCGATAAACCAACCGTCTCAACTCGAATCGCACGTAAAAACCGCATAAAACTCCTGGCCCGATGAAGTGAAGCTCAGGCAAGTATGGCAGCCGGAGCCCGGTAAAACGTGCGCGTATAGAGACAAAGACGCATTGCAGTTCTCTTCTGGAACCCACCCCGCCATAAGCCCCCATTCGCACATCCGCGCCAAATCATAGATAATGGCCCCCTCAACCGAGGCACTATCCCGCTCGTCTTGAAAACCCAAGGAGACTGTCGTCTATGCACGTATCGCGATTCCTGGCTGTGGCCTTTCAACCGGTAAACTCCCTCAACCCCACAGCCCCGGACGACGGCCGCCTCTATCTTTGGATCGCCATCGCCGTCGCGCTCCTCGCCCTGGCCTTCGCCTTCTTCCTCGCCCGCCAGGTCATCGGCTCCGACGCCGGCACCCCTGACATGCAGGCCATCTCGAACGCCATCCGCGAGGGGGCCGAAGCCTTCCTCAAGCGCCAGTACCAGACCATCGCCATCATCGCCGCCGTGCTCGCCATCGTCGTCTTCGTGGGCTACCGCGTCTCTCCGCGCACCGCTCCCTACGCCTCGAAGACCGTCATCAGCTTCCTTGTCGGCGCGGTCTGCTCCGGCCTCGCCGGTTTTACCGGGATGTACTGCTCCATCCGCGCCAACATCCGCACCGCCTCCGCCGCCCGCACCTCGCTCGACCGCGCCCTCAAGATGGCCCTCCGCGGCGGTGCCGTCACCGGCCTCGTCGTTGTCGCCCTCTCGCTGCTCGGCGTCGCCTCCCTCTTCCTCGTCTTCGGCGGCTTGAACGACCCGCGCGGCGTCCCCTACCAGCTCGTGGGCTTCGGCTTCGGAGCCTCGCTCGTCGCCCTCTTTGCCCAGCTCGGCGGCGGCATCTACACCAAGGCCGCCGACGTCGGCGCGGACCTCGTCGGCAAAGTCGAAGCCGGCATCCCCGAAGACGATCCCCGTAATCCCGCCGTCATCGCCGACCTCGTGGGCGACAATGTCGGCGATTGCGCCGGCCGCGGTGCCGACATCTTCGAGTCCACCGCCGCCGAAAACGTCGGTGCCATGATCCTCGGCGCAGCCCTTTACCCTGTCTTCGGCCTCAAAGGCATCCTCTTCCCGCTCATCGTCCTCGCCATCAACCTCATCGCCTCCATCGTCGGCGTCTTCGTCGTCTCCACCAACGAGCACGAAGACCCCATGCGCGCCCTCAATCGCGGCTTCTACGTCACCTCCGGCCTGGCTCTCCTGGGTTTCGCGGCGGCCATCCACGCCATGCTCGGCGGCCCCGGCGTCCGGCCCCTCTGGCTGCTGCTATGCGGCGTCACCGGCCTCGTTACCGCCTTCCTTTTCGTCTGGATCACCCAGTACTACACCGAAGCCAAGTACCGCCCCGTCCAGTCCATCGTCAAGGCCTCGCTCACCGGCCCCGCCACCAACATCATCTCCGGCCTCGCCGTCGGCATGGAGACGCCCGCCATGCCGGTTGTCGTCATCTCCGCCGCGCTCCTGCTCTCCTACTATTTCGGTGTGCAAGGCCTCGCCGGAGTCGCCAACGTCAGCGACTACGCCAAAGGCATCTACGGCACCGCCATCGCCACCATGGGCATGCTCTCCTGCGCCGCCTACATTCTCGCCATGGACACCTTCGGCCCCATCACCGACAACGCCGGCGGCATCATCGAGATGTCCAACCAGGACGAATCCATCCGCAACCGCACCGACAAGCTCGACTCCGCCGGCAACACCACCAAGGCCCTCACCAAGGGCTACGCCGTCGGCTCGGCCTCGCTCGCCGCCTTCCTGCTCTTCTCCGCCTACCTTGAAGAAATTCGCACCCTCGTCGAGCAAAAAGTCGCCGTCGCCGGTGGCTTCATGCCCCATGGATGGACCTTCACCGAAGTCAATCTTGCCGAGGTGCCCGTCTTCGTCGGCGCGCTGCTCGGAGCCATGCTGACCTATCTCTTCAGCTCGCTCGCCATCAAAGCCGTCGGCCGCACCGCCCAGATGGTCGTCCAGGACGTCCGCGACCAGTTCCGCGAAAACCCCGGCATCATGGCGGGCACCTCCAAGCCCAACTATGCCCGCTGTGTCTCGATCGTCACCGGCGCGGCCCTCAAGGAGATGGTGCTTCCCGGCCTGCTCGCCGTCGGCCTGCCTGTCGCCGTCGGCCTTATCTTCCGCAACTTCAGCCCCAGCTATCGCGCCGTCGCCGACATCGTCGGCTTAGGTGGCCATCTCGCCGTTCCGTCCATCAACGGCATCGCCGTCAACCTCGCCGGAGCCAAAGCCGTCGCCGGCCTCCTCATGGTCGGCACCATCTCCGGCGTCCTGCTCGCCATGCTGATGAACAACGGCGGCGGTGCCTGGGACAACGCCAAGAAATACATCGAAACCGGTCAGTACGGCGGCAAAAAATCCGACGCCCACAAGGCCGCTGTTGTCGGCGACACGGTCGGCGATCCCTTCAAGGACACCGCCGGCCCCAGCCTCCACGTCCTCATCAAACTCCTGGCCACCATAACGCTCGTCCTCGCCCCCCTCTTCGTCTAGCTGACGATCCGGGTGCCCCACGTCTCGCCTCTGATACGTGGGGCCTTTGTCTTTATCGTTGTTACTCCCGAGGTGAATTTGCGTCTGGAACAATCACCAATGTCGTAGAGGTCATTCGCTCTAATCGCTGAAGGCGCGACCTATACCAGCCTGGGCCGAAAGCCTAGGTAAGCTCACGAGACATAAACAAGGGCTGAAGGCCCGGCCCATAATTCTCTTCGCCGGGGAAAACGCCCTACCGCAAACCCACCGTCTGCAATGGCAATCCCGTCGCGGGCGAATGCTCCACCAACGCATCCGCATTCGTTTTGATCGACACGCCCGCGCCTGGAGCGTCCGCCACCGCCACATTCCATCCATCCACCACCACCAGCGCATCCTTCCCATTCAGCAGCTTCGTCTCGGCCTCGAGCGTCAATGTTTTTGTCTCCCCACCCGCCAGCGAAACGTAATTGCCACTGTAATAAGCCGGCAGCACCCGCTCCCCCGTGCTCTTCCGAAGCTGTATATGTGCCATCAATGCAATCCCCTGACCGGGATTGTGCAGCGTCACGGTCACCATCGTCGTGCCCGCGTCATCTTTCCGGGCTACCCGCGCTTCCAGGGTAACCCGCGGCATCGTATCCAGACTCGTAAGATCGTCCTTCTGCTCCGCCACCGCCCGCCAATAAAAGTTCTCCGAAAGCACCTTTCCGCTCGCATCTTTTAAAGAAAGTTGAACAAAGTAAACGGGAGAGATTGTAGCCGGTACTTCCGGAGCACCTAAGTCGCTCACCGTGTCGGCGGCGATTGAAACCGGATAGTCTCGCGTTAAGGCGGATGACCCATCCAGGTTATACATGGTCAGGTGCGCGGTCGCTCCAGCAAGGGGCTCCGGTTGATTATTTACAACTTCCAGTTGCCCATTCGCCTCATTGAACTGAATATGGAGTGCCTCCGAAGCGCTCTTCACCGCAAATAAAGAAGAGTTAGGCTCCAGATCGTAGTGATACAGCTGCCATACAAAGCTAGGCTGCGCCGGATGACTCATCCACGTCAATATCCCCGTGGTCGGCTTGAACAGCTGCGCGTTGCGTCCTTCGTACATCGCCCGGAACGCCTCATAGTTCATCATCTGCGACTTACGCACAAAATCCGCCAGATTGACGATCTTTCCATACCGGCTGGCAACAACATCCGGGTAAACATCCCCGCCCTGCGCCCCCCTCGTAAAATCGTGCTCCGCCCAATCGTCCGTGATCGTCTCCCAATCCTTCTCCGGCATCATGCCCTTGATCGACTCCAGCGTAGGCACCGACATGCTCCCCGTCTCCGTCTTGAACGCGGCATCCACCTTGTAGAACGCGCGCGGCTCGCGCCAGCGGTATGGCCCGTTTGACTTTACCCCCCGCCCCTCCGTCGAGCTAGGCTGATACAACCGCACCGGCTCCAGCTCCGCCATCAGCACCCGCAATTTGTCGTCAATTATCTTCGGCGGATACCCCTCGTTGCGCGCGCACCACACCGCGATCGAAGGATGGTTCCGGAACCGCACGATCTTATCCCGCACATTAGTCATGTACGTTTCCAAATCGGTCGGATTTGGTCCATCGGAAGGATTCGGCTGAAAGAACTCATCCCACAATAAAATCCCATACTTGTCGCATAACTCGTAAAAGTCCTCGCCCGTACTCTGCCCCACCCAGTTGCGAATCATGTTCAAGTTCGCAATCTGGTGCATGCGTATCTCGGCCTCTAACTTCTCGCGGGGAATCCGCTTCATCCCCTCATCGAGCCCCCAGTTCCCTCCGCGAATAAACACCCGCACCCCATTCACCGAGATCGTCAAGTTATCCGAGTCCGGCACCGCATACGTAATCTTCCGCACCCCAAAGCTCACATCCTCTGAATCGGACTCCCTTGCCCCTATCTCGAAACTAAGCCGCAAGTGATAAAGATTCTGCGGCCCATACCCGTTCGGCCACCATAATTTAGGCTGCGTCATATGCAGTGCCGGAGTTGTCTTCGTATCCAGGCTCACCAGTTGCGAACTGCGCGGCGCTAACTCCACCTCCCGCTCAAACCTGACTCCCTCCGCGCTCCCCCGCAGCACTCCCTTCACCGGCTGGTCCGTAATATTCTCAAGCGTAGTCTGCACCGTAAGATCCGCGCTATCCGTCCGTGGCAGCGGCAGATCCGTCGTCACCAGCGGATCCTTGATCCGCACCGGCCCCGTCGTCGATAAGTACACCTTCCGCCAAATCCCCGCGTCGCGATCCCGGATCGCCGGCAGCCAATCCCACCCGATCGTCGACAGAAACGTAGGCCCATCGATCGCCGTCTCCCCGCCATTCTGTCCCATGCCGCCGCGCAGCGTATGCTCGTGCGACACTCCCGGATGCGGCTGTGGCGAAATCAGCACCGCGATCGCCGCCCTCCGCCCCGGTTTCACGTTGTAGGTCACATCGAACGCGCCGCGCACAAACGCCCCGCGCACCGTCCCCACCTCGGCCCCGTTCACCCACACCCGCGCCGCGTAGTTCACCCCATCGAAGTTCAGCCACACGTGCCGTCCCGCATACCCCGCCGGGACCGCCACCTCCGTTCGGTACCAGTACGCACCGCGCGCCAGGCTCTCCGGAATAACCTCCGGCCGGTTGTTCTCCCCATACAGCGGCTCGGGATACACATGGTTGTCCACCAGCGTGGTCAGCACCGTGCCGGGCACCGTCGCCGGATACCATCCAGCCGCGTCAAAGCCCGGTGACGCCACCCGCTCCCCAGTCTCCGGCACCTTGGACGCATCCTGCAACGTCCATCCTGTAACCACCCACGGCCCCGCCTGCACGGTCTTTTTAGCCGCGGCACCAAAGCAAGACCCGCAAAATACCCCGCCCAATCCAACCGCCATCGCCATCGTCAGAACACGTCTCATCCGCTCATCCTCGCTGTTTGTTAAGCAAGAGCAAGTCTATCGGATCAACGCACTGCCGGCCGAGCCTTACCCAATCACCCGCCGCAAAAATCCCCTGATCCCCACCCATGTCAGCAGTACAAGAAAAAACGTCAGCATCAGCAAAATCATCGCCGGCGGCATGTGCGGCAAACTCGGCGTCAACGACGCCCGCAATCCCTCGCTCATATATACGATCGGGTTCACCAGTACGCCGAACTGTAGCCAACGAATATGCGTCAGCGCCGCCCACGGATAATAAACACAGCCCAGAAACGTAATCGGGATTACCACCACGCCGAAGATCAGCCCGATCTGCTGCGGCTTCACCGCCGTGCCGATCGTCAGCCCCAGCGCCCCCGCCGTCAGCGTCGACAATACCAGCACCGCCGCCAGGAACCACCAGCTCGTCACATGCGTCTGCGCGTGCGTCGCCGGCACGTAGTACGCCAGCGGATACACAATCCCCGCCGCCAGCACTCCCTGCATCGCTGAAAACACGATCTTTTCGATCGCCACCGCCGCCACAGGCAACGGACACATCACCCGGTCGTCGATCTCGCGCGTGACGCCGAAATCCGCCGCCAGCGGCAACGCCACCGCCGCGATCCCTGAAAACATGATCGCCACCGCCATCAGCCCCGGCAGCAGCACGGTCGAAAACGCAGCACCGCCCCCGGCCATCGACGCCGTCGGATTCGCCCCCGCCGCCGGCCCGCTCAGGTGCGGAATCACATACGTGAACACAAACAGAAATAGCAGCGGATTCATGCACACGCGCACCACGAACGGAAAAAGTTCACGTCGCAGCACATACAGATCGCGCACAAACAATCCCGCGAACGCCCGCGTGTACTGCACACCCCTTGAAGCCGTCGCCGGTGCCATCATCGTCGCTGTCGCCATCGCCTTACTCCCGCAAATCCCGCCCCGTCAACCGGATAAACACCGTCTCCAGGCTCGTCTCCGTAATCGTTAAGTCGCGTAGCCCATACGGGCCCGCCGCCACCACAACGTCCGCCAGCAGCCCATCTGCGCCATGCGCAAACACGCGAACGCCCGTCTCCTTCGTCTCGACGTTCATCACCCCGTGCAGCGCCTTCAGCTTGGTAACCAACTCCGGTACCTGCCCGCCGCCGCTCAATTCCAATTCATAAATCTTCTGCGCCCCAATCGATGCCTTCAGCGCCGCCGGCGAGTCCTCCACCAGAATCTTGCCGTGATCGATAATGGCCACGCGGTCGCACAGCTCGTCCGCCTCTTCCATATAGTGCGTCGTCAGCACCACCGTAATGCCCTCCTCGCGCAATCCGCGCACCGCCTCCCACATCGCAATCCGACTCTGCGGATCGAGTCCCGCGCTCGGCTCATCCAGAAACAGCACCTTCGGCCGGTGCGCGATCGCCCGCGCAATCTGCACCCGCTGCGCCAGCCCGCCCGAGAGCTGCGAAGGATACGCCCCCGTCCGCTCGCTCAGATGAAACTGCCCAAGCAACTGCTCCGTCCGCGCCTGCGCATCCCCTCGCGACAGCCCGAAGTAGATGCAATGAAAGTTGATATTTTCAAAGATCGTGCACGCCCGGTCCAACGTGTTGTACTGCGGCACCACCCCAATATGCACCCGCGCCAGCGAAGGGTTCGCCACCACGTCCACCCCCGCGATCCGCACCACGCCCGCGCTCGGCAGCGCCCGCGTCGTACACACGCTGATCGTCGTCGTCTTCCCCGCCCCGTTCGGCCCCAGCAAGCCGAACAGCTCCCCCGGCTGCACGCTCAGGTCGATGCCGTCAACCGCGACCACCCGCTGCTTGCCCTCATACACCTTCTTCAGTCCCGCTATTTCAACGATCACCGCGCTTCACTCCCGCCCACTCGCTCGATTATAGGTACCGGGACGCGCCTCCGCCTCGAAAACGCCAAGCCGCTTTTATCGTAGCTCGGGAAACCCCGGACGAGTTACCATGGGGTCATGTCCAAAGGCTGGGAGAGCAAATCCGTGGAAGAGCAGCAAAATCAGTCAGCCGCCAACGCCGCCGCATCCAGCGCCCGTACCCTCAATCTTGATGAAGCCACTCAGAAACGTCATCGCCAATCGCTCGAACTGCAGCGCGAACGCATCCTCTCCGAACGCACCTCCAGCCCTCACCGCCGCTCCGCTCTCACCAACGCGCTCGCCGACATTGAAGAAAAGCTCGCCGAACTCGGCTGGTCCATCCACCTCTAGCCTCTGCGGTGGATCGTCAACGAGTTCGCCTGGTCGATCGACGTCAGCAAAATCTCATGTACGTTCACATGCGCCGGCCGCGATGCCGCCCACACGATCGCGTCCGCCACATCCTCCGCCCGCAGCGGCGTCACGCCCGCGTACACCTTTGCCGCCTTCTCCGCGTCGCCGCGAAACCGCACACTGCTGAACTCCGTCTCCACCATTCCCGGATCGACCGATGTCACCCGCACCGGTGTTCCCATCAGGTCCAGCTTCAATCCCTCGCTCAACACCCGCTCCGCCGCTTTGCTCGCGCAATATACCGCCCCATTGGCATACGTCATGTGACCAGCGGTCGAGCCAAGATTGATGACGTGCCCCCGCCCCCGCTCCACCATGCCCGGCACCACCGCCCGCGTCACATACAGCAGACCCTTCACGTTCGTGTCGATCATCTCTTCCCAGTTCTCCGGCTCGGTCTCGTCATAGACCTTCGCCAGCCCGCGGCTCAACCCCGCATTGTTCACCAGCACATCGATCGCCGCCCACTCCGCCGGCAGCCCCGCGACCGCCGACTCCACCGCGCCGCGGCTCCGCACATCCAGCGCAAACTCATGGACCTCCGCCGCGCCCGCGCCCACCAACTCATCGCGCATCGCCTCAAGCCGCTCCACCCGCCGCGCACATAGCAGCAAACGAGCGCCACACCCGGCGAACGCCCGCACCGTTGCCTCCCCAATCCCCGAACTCGCCCCGGTCACAAAAACCGTCTTCCCCGCCAGATTCTTCATCTCTCCCTTATATCCAAAAACAGCGAGGACCGCATGATCGATGCGGCCTCTCCGTTCTTATATTTTATTCTTGCGTGGGATTTGCGTCTTCATCCCTGCCGCTCGTTTATTGCTGTGAAGTGTCCGGCGCGCTCTGCTGAATCCCGATCGCGTCGCCCGAGACAACCAGATTCACGCGCCGGTTCTGTGCCCGCCCTTGCGCCGTGCCATTGTCCGCCACCGGATGCGTCTTACCGTAGCCGGTCGCCGAGATATTACCTGAAGAAACACCCTGCGACACCAGGAAGTCATCCACCGCGCCCGCACGATTCTCCGAGAGTTTCTGATTCAACTCGTCGCTGCCCACGGAGTCCGTGTAGCCCTCCACCTGCAGCTTCAAGCCCGGATACGCCTGAAGAATACCGGCCACCTTCGCCAGGCTTACCTTCGTATCCGTCTTCAGCGTATATTTTCCCGTGTCGAACAGAACATCGGACATATTTACAATCAGACCGCGCGCCGACTCGCTGGTCGCCAGCACGCTGTTCAACTGATTACGCAGCTTCTCGCGAATGGCGTTCGCATCATCGGCGCTCTTGTTCGCCTGCGCCGCGTTCGCGCGAGCTTCAGCCGCCGCCGCCTCCGCGCGCGCCCGCTCCGCATCGGCTTGCGCCTTCGCCGCTTGCGCGCGTTCCGTCTCCAACTGTGCCTGCTGCGCCTGTAGCTGCGATTGCTGCGCGTCCGACTGCGCCTGCTGCTTCGCCATCTCCGCGTTGCGCTGCCGCTCATCGGCCTGCTTGCGCAGCGTTGTCAAGCGCGCGTCCTCCGCGCGCTGCACCGCCTGGCGCGCAAAGGTGATCTCCATCTTGCGATCGCCCTTCTTGTTGGCGTCAAGGTCGCCGGCGTTCCGCATATCCTGCTCGGCCTCGCGCATGATATCCGCCGCATAGGTGTCCGCGCCCGCCGCCTTGGCGATACGCAAGGCGTTCTGCGCCTCGAAGAACTCCAGCGGCGACTTCTCATTGCGTGTAATCGGTGCGCTCACGCTCTTCGCGCCGTCCGTCTGTGCATACAATCCGCGCGGTAGTAGCGAATAATGCGCGTTCACCTTCTCCAGCACGCCGCTCGTCTGGTCGTTGAGAATCACATTCTGCATCACCACCACGTCACTCGGCGTGGAAACGGAAAAATAAGGCTCGGCCGTCACAATCAAGCCGAACGACTGCAGCGCCGTCGTCACATGAATATTGTTCTTGGTCCCCGCCGGCAGCACTTCGCCGAGATTCTGCGGCCGGCCATCCGGTGAAATCGCCCACAGCACATACGTCAGATACTCCGGCCCGAAACCGTTCGCCGGCGTCAATCCCTTGAACTCCGCGTCGATAGTAATGCCGCCGCGCTCGCTCGTTACCTTCGCCTCGCCCTTGCCGCCCGGCAGCAGGGTCGTCCCCTGGAAGCCGATGCGCGTCGACCCGCTGCGATGCAGGTAGTTCACCGCATCCAGATCGCGCTGCACGACCTTTACCTGGTAGAGATATACGCCGTCCCGCTGCTGCATCTGCCCTGAACCCGCTGGTGCCTGTCCAGCCGAGGTCGGGTTCGGTTCTTGCGCGATCACAGAGGCCGTCAGCCCCATCGAAAAGCCCGCAATGCATAAAGCCGGCAGAAAAGGTGCGGCCAACAGATTTTTGTTGCGTTTCATGAATTCTCCGACGGTCGTATACAACCGCATCTATGATCTTACATAAATGCGATGCAAAGAACGCCGGAAAAGGGTGTCCGCGCACCAAACGGCGCTACTCTCTCGTGTAGTAGTGCCATTAAGGGTCGAGCGCATAGGTCAGGCGCCGTGCTGGTGCTGCGCCGCCTGTTGCCGCTGCACAAAATGATACGGCGGCCACGGCCCCGAAAGCTGCATCCGGCACTCCTTCATCTGTTGCGTGGCCGACGAATACTTACTCTGGTAGCGCTCCACCGTCTTATGGTCGATCAGATGCGCGATATCCAGCAGCATCTTGCCCGAATCCATTCGCTTGCACGTTATTTCTTCGGCGATCGGCAGAAACATCCGGTGCATCTGCACCGACAGCGCCCGCGCCTTCGATTGCCGCTCCCGCTGCCTGCTTGCACTCTCCCGCAGGCTGCTCAAATACTGCTGCCCCACGGTCATGTCGCGCAGCGAGTTCCCCGGACACGTATCGTCCACCAGCACCTTCAGGTGCATCTCCGCCTTCCCGCGCAGCCGCTCCACATTAGCCACAAAGTGCCGCTGATTGGACCGCACGGAACGCCGCAACGATTCGTCGTCGGCAAACACCGTGTTGAAGCGAAAAGGTAGCACGGTAGAGTGCTCGAAACACCCGGCGATCACGCGCGCATGATCCTTCGCCGCTTGCTGACCGGCCGTTTGCTGGCCTATCGCGGCCACTTCCGCCGCGCCATGCTCGGAAACGATCACCGCAAGCTCACCCGCGGGAAACAAAAACGTCTGATGATCGAGGATGCCGTTGACCCCTATCAGCGGTGTCGGCCGGCGGTGTCGATGAAGCTCGTGAAATGCCTGACGTTCTGCGATACAGTACGCGTACCATGCCATCGTTCTTCTCCAGGGCGCAACGAGGATAGGATCGCCAAAGGCGATTGTTTGCACGACAAGTTTTCGGGAACCGTTAACTCGCACGCAACGCTCGCGACGTTCACAGACGATTGTCAAGTGCGACACGGATAGTATGCCTAATTTGGAACGATGGTCAATACAATCTTTTTACGGCCCGACCGGCTGCCTTCTCTACCCTTAGAATGCCGTTGGAATCACCCTTCGCCTGGACAGCAAAGCATCTTCCATTACCCTGAAAACATGCACATACCATGCAACCGGGGGTTCGATACCGCTCCGCGAACATCCCCCTTTACCTCCCGATATTGCTCTCTGCATGCATCTTCGCCACCCGCGCCACGGCACAAGCCGCGCCCCAGCACGACAAACCAATCCGCCTACCCCCAATAGCGTCGGTGGTGCCGGCTGGACCCCGCTCCAGCGCTCCGGACAGCAGCTCGATCTCAAATTCGACCTCCACTACCTCAAGCAGCAGTTCAACTCCACCGTCGCCTCGCAGAACCAGAACATCGTCGGCTCCACCTTCGCCGAGTCCTACCGCCGCAACCTGCCCGGCAAGCTCCTGCTCACCGAATCCGGCAGCGTCCTCCCCGCCTGGAACAACCCCAATGCCTACGCCGCCAACGGCAACCTCGATCTCGCCCTCCCCGCCTTCCATCGCCTCACCGTCAACTTCGGCGCGTCCTACAATTTCATCAACGACCCACCCTCCGGCTTCCAGAAGAACAGCTTCCAATTCACCACCAATCTCGGCTACATCTTCTAGGCTAGCCCCTGAGAGCCCCTGCCGACAACCCTTAGCCGCAGTCACCGGTATGAGATCCGTCGCCATCCCCCACTTTCAATCATGCCGCGGATCGCTGTACCGCGATCTATTCGCCGTGAGATTCCAACCAGACAACCGCCAGAACCTGCTCCACGGGAACCTGAATCATCAAACCGTCTTGCGCACGACGCACCAGCAGAAACGTCTGCGTCCGAAAATAAAGATCGACAGGATCGGAAAGCTTCTCCTTGCCGGACGAACCGGGAGCACCGCGAAGCAAGGCATTGACACCCTCATCCTTCAACAGCAACTGAACCCGCACATGCTGGCCGCCACCTACGCTTTGCGGCATCTTGGGATACACAAACACGGCGAATAGCGCCACCAGAAGCGTCATACCCGAGTAAACGCAAAAAGGCGCGGCGATTGCGATCCCTTGGCCGAATTCTGGAATATTCCTTCTGAAACGCAATCACCACGAAAATCGTACTGACTACGAAAACGATCGCACTTACGACTATCACGCTGTTGGAGAGCGTTAGTTGCAGTCCAAAAAGAGTGTGCAGCTCGACATAAAGAGTACCTGCCGTTCCCGCTATAACGAGCGCCGCCCCTAACGACACACGCCAGTCGCCCGGACCGTTCGCCTCTCCGACCATCCGTCGTACCAATCTTCCACTGAGCCAGTATCCAGACAAAAGGACGAGCCAGATCGGCAATCCCGCCATGATCGCCTGGAAGCGCAGCACCTCCATCGCCGGCACGTTCAACCGGGAGGTCTGGACCAGCATGACCGCAAACCCCACCACATAGATCGCCGCGCCGAGCTTTACCCATCCATCAACCCATGCCATCAGCAAGGCCGGTGCAGTCTTCTGGCCCCGGTCCGGCCCCTCCGCCGTCTCTCCGCTCTCAGCATTCTCGCCCATAATCCCTCGTCTACCGACCGGACTGCTTCAAGGCCGCTATCGCCGCTCCGCAAGCAGCCGCTCATACAACGCAATCGTCTGGTCCGCGATCGCCGACCACGCAAACTTCTCCTCCACCCGCTTCCGCCCCGCCTCTCCAAACCGCCGCGCCTTCGCCGGATCGCTCAACAGCGCATTTACCTTCTCCGCCAAGTCCCGCGAAAACAGCGCCGGATCGCTCGGAAACGTCGTCACCGCGTCCGCCGCAAACGGCACCAGATGTCCCGTCTCCCCCTCCACCACCACCTCCAGAATCCCGCCCGTCGCCGAAGCCACCACCGGCGCCCCGCATGCCATCGCCTCCAGATTGATAATCCCGAACGGCTCATACACCGACGGGCAGCAGAAAACGGCGCAGTGCGAGTACAACTGGATCGCCTCCCGCTTCGTCACCATCTGCTCGATCCAGACGATATTGTGCCCCGTCCCCGTGGGATCGCCCGTCGCGATCGCATGTCCCCCATCCGGCGTCGTATGCTCGACCGCGGCCGCCTCGCTCCCCGGCGTCATCTTCCGCACCGCCTCTACCTTCTCACGCATCTCCGCCGCGATCTCCGGCGTGTCCGGCGCGCCCGCGCACAGCACCACCTGCGTTCCGGCTGGCAGATGCGGGATAGCCTCCACCAGATGGGTCACACCCTTCTGCCGCGTGATCCGCCCCACAAACAGCACATACGGCTTCGCCGGATCGACTCCATACTTCTCAAGCGCGCTCGTATCCGGCGTCCATTGGTACTCGTCGAGGTCGATCCCGTTATAAATAACATGGATCTTCGCCGCATCTACCTCCGGATACGCCTTCAGGATGTCCGCCTTGGTCCCATTCGATACGGCGACAATGGCGTCCGCTTCCAGAATCGCCGTCCGCTCCATCCACGAGCTCATCGCATACCCCGACCCCAGCTGCTCCGCCTTCCACGCCCGCAAAGGCTCGAGCGAATGCGTCGTCAGCACAAATGGCACCCCGTACAGCTTCTTCGCCAGAAACCCCGCCATGGCCACGTACCACGTATGCGTATGCACCACGTCGATCGCGTCCAATCCCTTCATCTGCGACAGATTCAGCGCCAGCGCCTCCACCGCCCCCTTGAACTTCGCCGTGCTCTCGCCCATGATCTCCGGCGGCGGCTCCAATCCCCGCACATGCAGATTGCCGTGATCCTCCTCCTGCGTCCCCCAGCAATGGACCTCCACCTCGATCTTCTTCGCCAGCTCCCGGCTCAGGTACTCGACATGCACCCCCGCCCCGCCATAGACATTCGGCGGATACTCCCGCGTCATCAGCCCCACACGCATACGCTCTCCTTAGTCCTTCGACTCACACCATACACTTGGAAGCCCTTACAAAGCGATCAGGCCACGATCGGGGAATAGGACATTGTGCTTGAGGAAAATAGGGCTGGAAGCGGCAATACGCGATGTCAGCGGTACATCGGGATACCAGAATGCGCTCGGGTCCCACGGCTCCGCCAAACTATATTGAGCTTCTTGAGTCCATGCGGGCACGGGAATATTGAAACGGCAACATAACGATTCGGCCGCCGCGGCCAGAAAGGCCTGTTGTTCCAAACTCAACGACTTAGGGCTTGGCTCGTCGAAAAAACTCGGTTGCTTATAGTTATAGAACTCATGAAGAAACTCGCTCCAGCTATGCTCCCAATCTTTTAGATCTTCGACCATCCGGCCAAACTCCGCAAAGTTCGCCGGTCTGCCCGAAATGTCATACCCAAGCGGCGAAGCTTCAGCCGCTGGACG
>CAXTRY010000048.1:0-20735 GCA_964246805.1 uncultured Acidobacteriaceae bacterium | reverse complement strand
TTCCCCGACCCCGACATCCCCGTCAGGATCACCAGCTCCCGGCTCGGCAGCTCCAACTTCGTCTCTTCCGCGGCGGCCACGTCCATAACCGTCTTATCGGCGGCCACCCGCTTCTTCGCGGGGGTCTTTCGGGGCTTCACGGCACGCTTCTGCACCATGCAGGAATCCTAGCACCGGCAGAGGGAGCTCGATCTCAACGCGCGATGGCCAAAGATTAGGCAAGCTCGCCATTCCGGACATTTATCATAAGCGCGTTCGTCGAGAATAAGGAATGTTCGGAGTCACTTCACATCGTAGGCTAAGTTCTACTGCCCTCGCTTGTCTAATTTTGCGGGAGGGGAGATTTCTCGAGGACCGACCCATATAGTGAAGATCGGTTTTACCGTTTCGCCCTCCGTGTTGATTTCCTTTCCTGGAAATAGTACGGCCTTGACACCAGCATTTTGGAGCATAGTAAGCATTCTTTTTGGCGCGTCGGGTTCCTTTGCATGCTCGAAGTAGTCGCTGTCGTAAATTATGCTAACGCCATACGAGAACACGTCAGGTGTGGTTAGGTTATTTCTGTACCCTAAGTTGAATCCGCCCCCTTTAAATGCTTCGGTGATCTGTGACTCGTAGTTCTGCGATTCTACGTCGTATGTAAGGCTCGTGATGAAGACCAGGCGGGCGTAATTCCCTTTTTCTACCTTCAAAGCGCGCGCGAGTTTATCAGCTTGTTGCTGACTCAGCTTTCGAGACGCGAGCGCCAAGCTTAGCTGGCGTTGTGATTGTTCGCGAGCGTTCTGGAGAATTTGGTTGTTGAGAGGTCCTGTGCTGATCTCCCGGTTTACCTCTGCTGTAAGCTGGTGCTGGGCAAAGGCGTCCACCTGGCTGGCGACAATTGACTCTAGCTTTTCCCTCGTAAGTTGGTCGCGCACCTGCGTGATGGTTTCGCTCTGTACCTGCTTGCGAGCTGTACTAATGGCAGCATCCTTCAAGTTTTTAAAGCCGATCCAGCCGATGATAGTACCGCCGAGCAAGAAGACAGATACCACTGCGAGGATGTAGCGGACACTTCTTTGGTGCATCCGGTCGATGGAAGAAAGCTCATCCTGCGCAAGCGCGCGCGCAAAGGTGAGTGCTGCATGAACATCCACAGTGGGAGTCGAACTTGCACTTGACACCCCGCTCGTGGACAGGCTGTCTGACTGGGCCGCGACAACAGTTGGGTCAGGTACGTTGGTTGGATTAGCACACATGAGCTGATAAGCCTATCACCACCTCCGGTCGTACGACTCAGACTTGGTACCGACAAGCCGCATTCGCGGAATGATCCGGTCCAACACTCATCTCAGCCAGGTGCCCCGCCTTCGCCGACAGTCTCATCGTCGGCTAAGGTGGGTTTCCACAGCACCAGAACTGAACCGAAGGGCTTACATAACGGCCCTCGCTTCAGCCAACGTCCGACTTCAAAATAAGAACGTGTTCGCTCAGTTCTCCGGCCATGTGCGGGATACCTTGATCGAACGTGGCCAGCACCAAACCCTCGCTCACCGCAAGCCCGAGCAGGTAAGCGTCCGTGACCTGATTGTGTCCGTGGATACGCTTCGCAAACGGCTCCGTCAGCGTCCGCCAATCGGCAGTAATCGGCTGAAAGGAGTAACCAGGCCTCCGCTTCAGTCGTTCCAGCATGGCAGTCACCTGATCCACACTCAAACCGCCCGTCTTTGGCCGCGTGAAGAACCGCAACACGCCAGCTTCGGTAAAGGCGCATAACGACCATGGCAAGACGAGCGAACCAAACCAGTCTTCCGCCGCAGGATGGTGAACATGGCGTTGGTCGAGAAGAGCCAGCACGACATTAACGTCCAACAGGTAGACCGTCTCCTTACTCAAGCTCATCCTCTGAAAGCTCCTTGACCATCTCAGGTGTGATGACCAGGTCACCCTTCTGCTTTGCCCTGACCAACAGGCCAAGCCGGCTCTCCGTCAGCAAGTGCGACGTGGGTTCCGGCGCTTGTTCCGCCCTCCGCAACAACTCGCTGATGGCCGCTCCAAGCGGTATTCCCTTCGCGCTCGCATAGGTCGAAGCGAAAGTGTAGGCATGCGCGTCAAGGTTGACATTCGCCCTCATGAGGACAGTATGCACTGAAAGTTCTTCCGGTGCAAAAGCCAAACACAGCGTCTTTACACCGACGCGCGCTCACCCATTTGCCGGATGCCTCACCTTCGCCGACAGCCTCATCGTCGGCTCAGGTACTTTCCACACGCGGCTACAATTTAGAACAGCAATGACCACCCCCGACATGCGCGTCTCCCTCTGCGGCGTATCCCTCGCCTCCCCCGTCCTCGCCGCCAGCGGCACCTGGGGCTATGGCGTGGAGTTCGAGGACATCGTCGACTTCACTCGCATCGGCGGCTTCGTCACCAAAGGCCTCTCCCGCGAGCCCATGCCCGGCAACGCAGCCCCCCGCATCGTCGAAACCGCGGCGGGCATGATGAACGCCATCGGTCTACAGAACATGGGGGCGCGCGCCTTTGTCGAAGAAAAACTCCCCCGCCTTCGCCGCATCCCCGGCGCGCTCACCATCGCCAACATCTTCGGCTTCACCATCTCCGATTGTCTCGCCGTCATCGACATCCTCAACGACGCCCCGGACATCGCCCTCTACGAGCTCAACGCCTCCTGCCCCAATACCGCCCACGGCGGCATGGTCTTCGGCACCGACCCCGCCCTGCTCGGCGACCTCGTCTCCGCCTGCAAGGCCCGCGCCGAGCGCCCCTTGATCGTCAAGCTCTCCCCCAACGTCACCAGCATCCCCTACATGGCCACCGTCGCCGCGGGTGCTGGGGCCGACGCCCTCTCGCTCGTCAATACCTTTCTCTCGCTCGCCATCGACATTGAAACCCGCCGCCCGCGACTCGCCAACGTCACCGGCGGCCTCTCCGGCCCAGCCATCAAACCCATCGCTCTTCGCATGGTCTACGAGGCTGCCCGCGCCGTCCGCATCCCCATCGTCGGCCTCGGCGGTATCACCCGCGCCGAAGACGCCGTCGAGTTCCTGCTCGCCGGAGCCACCGCCGTCCAGGTCGGCACCGCCAGCTACGCCGACCCGCGCGCCGTCGAAAACATCGCCACCGGCCTGCGCGCCTGGTGCGCCAAACAAGGCATCGCCAAAGTTAGCTCCCTCACCGGCGGCCTCAAGCTCTAGCCGAACGATAGAGCGTGCGCCGCGATAGCTCGCGACGCACGACACGAGCTGTCTACGCGGTCAGTTTGCGCCGCACGACGCCGATCATTCCGACCGAACCCGTCGCCAGCAGCAATAGCGTTCCCGGCTCCGGAGTTGGCGCGGTAATCGTCAGCGGAGCCGTCTGGTCCTCGGAGACGAGGCTGCCCGGAAATCCGAAGAGCGACTGCTGGTACTGTCCCGGAACGCCATAAAACAGGTTTACATCCACATTGTTGCTCAACTGGTATGAGACTCCGCCATTGTCGAGCGCCGCGACGCCGTTGGTGACGAACAGGAAGTTGTCATTGGAGCCGAAGCCATCTTTCTTCAGAATCTTCGTAATGTTCTCACCGTCGGTCGTTCCGGTCACGGACGAAATCAGGAACTTGCCGGCCGTGGCGGTTGCCGTCACATCGAACTGCCCGGACCCGGAGAATGGCGTCCCCGGCGATCCCGAGACGCTGTTGTTGCCGGTAAAACTGAAGTTATAGATCGTGTCGGCAAACATCGTAGTGGAAGACAGTAAACCGAAGGCGAGGCTGCAGACGAACAAGGCTTGCTTTTTCATGGGGTCTCCTGGGAAGTTGGTACATACACAGGACGAGACTTCTTCTATTTCGGATGTTAGAGGCCTGGCGAAATTCATGAACCTTGCTACACCGGCGCGCGCCCCGCGAACGGGAACGTACCCGTCCTACCGGTTACCGGAAACACGGCTAAACCGACCCTTGAGACCATCGATCCTCAAGCGGCCCGCGCGTCGCGACCTCACCGGTTTTCCCGAGATGCTCAATAAACACCCGCCGTCGAAAACATTGCCATCGGCCTACGCGCCTGGTGCGCCAAACAAGGCATTGCAAAGGTGAGCTCCCTCACCGGCGGCCTCAAACTCTAGCTTGTCCTCGGCACTGCTGGAAATGTCATCCTGAGCGAAGTGGATCACAGCACCATCATGATCCGCAGAGTCGAAGGACCTGCGGTTGCGCTGGACGATAACTAAGCAAAAATCCTACGCCGCACCACCCCCGCAATCCCTGCTAAGCCGGTGCCAAGCAAAATGAACGTCCCCGGCTCAGGAGTAGCGGCGATAGGCGGAGGCACTTCAGTAATTGTCACGTTTACAGATGCAATCTCTGAGCCATAGATCACTGAGCCATAGAGGGTGCTGTATATAGAGTAGTTAAGGTAAGACAAATAGCCTGTATTGAGGAATATTTCAGGCGCGTTACCCGCATCTAATGAGATGGTTCCATGGTCGAACAGTAGACCAACGCCATTGAGAGATATGCTTCCATTGCCGGACGTAAGTGTACCGTTGGTATTTGAAATTCCCGTGATAATGTTTGTCCCGATCGGCAAGGAGCTCACAGTTCCGGTGGCTCCAACGATTGTGTAGACGCCGGGTGTGTTCGTCGCGAACGTATCGAATTGCCCCGATGCGCCGTAAGGCAGGCCCGGCTGGCCGTGTACGATCACGGTGTTGAAGCTGAAGTTGAAGAGCGTGTCGGCAAACATCGACGTAGGTGCAAGCAGGGCCAACGCAAGGCCGCACAGCGACAAAGCAAGCTTTTTCATGAGATCTCCAGGGAGCCGGTTAGAGGAAGCTGCTGATTACCGCTCTCGCACAAGAGTACCCCCCCGCACGTGGTCAACCAATATCCGCCTGTGGACACGACCATCGCCAACAACACAGATAAACTGAGCGTGTGTCTACAAGCCCAAACACCGACCGCCCCATACGCCGCGCCCTTCTCTCCGTCACCGACAAGACCGGCCTAGTTCCCTTCGCCCAGGCCCTTGCCGCCCACGGCGTCGAGCTCGTCTCCACCGACGGCACCGCCCGCGCCCTCCGCGACGCCGGCCTCTCCGTCCGCGACGTCAGCGACCTCACCGGCTTCCCCGAGATGCTCGACGGCCGTGTCAAGACCCTGCACCCTAAAGTCCACGGCGGCATTCTCCACATCCGCGCCAACCGGGAGCATCAGACCGCCATTGCCGCCCATGGTATCGAGCCGATCGATATGGTGGTCGTCAACCTCTATCCCTTCGCGGCCACCATCACCAAACCGGGCGTCTCTTTCGCCGAGGTCGTCGAGAACATCGACATCGGCGGCCCGTCGATGGTCCGCTCCGCCGCCAAGAACTTCGCCGACGTGGCCGTCGTCACCTCACCCGCCGATTACCCCGTCCTTGCCGCCGAGCTTGAAGCCCACGCCGGAGCCTTGACCCACGCCACCCGTTGGCGTCTCGCGAGGGCCGCCTTCGCCGTCACGGCCGCCTACGATGCCGCGATCGCCTCGACTTTAGACTCGATCGCGCAACCGGAAGGCCCAGCTACCTTCGACGCCGTCGCCTTCCCGCCTACCCTGCGCCTCTCCGCCCAACTCAAAGACACTCTGCGGTACGGCGAAAATCCCCACCAGCAAGCCGCCCTCTATATAGACGGCAGCGGCACAGGCGTCGCCGCCGGGAAACAGCTCCAGGGCAAGGAGCTTTCCTACAACAACCTCGTCGACCTCGACGCCTGCTGGGAACTCGTCTCGGATTTTTCAGCCGAAGAAGTCGTCGTCGCTATCATCAAGCACACCAACCCGTGCGGCGCGGCCACCGGCGCAACCGTCCGCGAAGCCTACCGCCGCGCCCTCGAAGCCGACCCCGTCTCGGCCTTCGGCGGCGTCATCGGAATCAATCGCGAGGTGGACGGGGCCGCCGCGGAGGAGATCGCCAAGCTCTTCGTCGAGGCCATCGTCGCTCCCTCCTTTACGCCGGAGGCCCTCGATCGCTTCGCCACCAAGAAGAATCTTCGCCTCCTCCGGATCGCTCCAGCCGAGCCGTCGCGCATCCTCAAGCAGGTCTCGGGCGGCTTCCTCGTTCAGGACGCCGACCACATTCAGATCTCCGCCGGGGACCTAAAGCAGGTCACCGATCGCCAACCCACCCCGGAAGAACTCCGCGCCCTCCTCTTTGCCTGGACGGTCTGCAAACATGTCAAATCGAACGCCATCGTCTACGCTCGCACCTCGGATGGTCACGGCCAGACCGTAGGCATCGGGGCGGGGCAGATGTCCCGCGTCGACGCCGCCCGCTTCGGCGCGATGAAGGCCGTTCTTCCCCTTACCGGGACGGTTGCCGCCTCGGACGCGTTCTTTCCCTTTCCCGACGGTCTTGAAGCCGTCGCCGCCACCGGAGCCACCGCCGTCATCCAGCCCGGCGGCTCGGTCCGCGACACCGAGGTGATCGACGCCGCCAACCGACTCAACATGGCCATCGTCTTCACCGGCGTCCGCCACTTCCGCCACGGCTAGGCTACATCGCCTCCGCTAAGGGCTCTGCGCCACGCTATAATCGCCCAACGGTTTTTATCCTCGGCAACGATTCAGCATCCCTTATCCCGGCTCTACCGTCCAATGTTAATGAACAGTTTGCGCAGTCACTCCGCCGGGCTCTGGATTTGAAAAGGAAAGTACCCTCTATGACGTGGCTCTTCCGTACTTCCTCGCTGCCGCTTTTCGCCACTCTTCTTGTGCCCAGTCTCCACGCGCAGGCTGTCACTTCCGCGCCCGATCATGCCGCCTCCTACTATCACTATTCGCTCGCGCATCTGTATGAAGAGATGGCCGTGAATGCCGGCCGGCCCGACTATGCCACTCAAGCGGTAGAAGAGTACAAGCTGGCCCTCAACGCCGACCCTGATTCCCTTGAGCTCCAAAATGGCCTTGCCGACCTCTACTTCAAGATCGGGCGCATCCGCGAAGCCGTTACCGCCGCACAGGATCAGGTCAAGAAGAACCCCAACGACCTCGCCGCCCACACGCTCCTCGGCAAGGTGTATCTCCGTTCGCTGGGCGACATGCAAGGGGCGCAATCGACCGAAATGTTGCAGCTGGCTATCGGCGAGTACGAGAAGCTGGCGCAGTTACAGCCGGAAAACGTCGAAAATCACCTTCTCCTCGGCCAGCTTTATGGTCTCAACCACGATTCCGCCAAGTCCGAGGCCGAGTTCAAGGCTGCCCAGAAGATCGACGCCAACTCCGAAGAGGTCGTCCTCAACATGGCTCGCCTCTACAGTGAACAGGGCGATCTGCAACGTGCCGCCGACACCCTTATTTCCGTACCGGTGGACGACCGCACCGCGCGGATCGAGTTTGCCCTGGGTGGCACCTACGACCAACTGCATAAGCCGAAAGAAGCCGCCGCGGCCTATCAGCGAGCGATCGACATCGAGCCAGACAATCTCGACACGCAGCGCGGCCTGGCCACGGCTCTGCTCGCCGACAATCAACTCGACGCCGCCTTGAAGGTACTTCAACAGATCGTCGCGACCGAGCCGCAGGACGCGCAGTCGCAGATTCATATCTCCGAGATCGAGCGCCGCCAAGGCCATTACGACGAGGCGCTTGCCACGCTTAGGAAGGCCAAGCCTCAGGCTCAGGACTCCATGGAGCTCAGCTTCAATGAGGCTCTTATCTATGATTCGCTCGGCCGCTACAATGACGCGGTCGGTGTGCTTGATAAGCTTCTCGCCAGCTTCGCACATGCGGACGGCAAGTACAGCGAGCCGGAAAAAGCCAATCGTGCCATCTTCCTCGAACGCCTCGCCATCGTTTACCGGGAGCAGGGGAAGACAGCCGAATCCGTCGCAGCCTTTAGGGAAGTTGCCGCGCTTGGCGGCGATTATGCCGTTCGCGGATATCAGGGTGAGGTCGACGGCTACCGGGAAGCGCATCAATGGAAGGAAGCCACCGCTGTCGCCGCCGAAGCCGCCAAGGCATTGCCTAAAGAGCGAGGAGTCCAGTTGATGTACGCCGGACAGCTCGCCGATACCGGCAAGCCGGATGAAGGGTTTGCGCTTGCAAAATCGCAGCTTGCCGGTACTCCCGACGATCGCGATGTAGAGATTGCTCTTGCCAACATGGACATCCGCCTCAAGCGCTGGACCGATGCCGGTACCGAGTTGAATAAGGCCGAGGCGCTTTCGAACAAGCCGGACGAAAAACTTTACATCTATTTTCTGCGCGGTACGTTAGCCGATCGCCAAAAGCTTTACGAGCAGGCCGAGGCTGAGTTTCGCCGCGCGCTCGTTATCGACCCCCAGAACTCCACGGTGCTGAACTATCTCGGTTATATGTTCGCCGATCGCGGCGTCAAGCTGCCCGAGGCGCTCACCATGATCCGCAAGGCTGTCGAGCTCGATCCGCAGAACTACGCTTACCTCGATTCGCTTGGCTGGGTCTACTTCAAGTCGGGTCAGTATGCCCTGGCCGAGGAGAATCTTCGCAAGGCCAACGAACGTGGCAGCACCGACCCCACGGTCCACGATCATCTCGGCGAGGTTTATGAAAAGACCGGGAAGCTCAAGCTGGCTGTCAATCAGTGGGAGCGCTCCATGACCGAGTACGCCCACTCGCTGCCCGCCGACGCGGATCCGACCGATGTAGAGAAGGTCCAGCACAAGCTGGAAAATGCTCGAGTTAAGCTCGCTAAAGTCAGTGGAGCGCCTGGTAAAGAAGCCAAGCAGTAACGGCTGTCGGCTACACTCAGAGTCGATGATTGCCGACCTCCATCGATGCGCCGTGACGGAGCAGACCGCTCCCGAACTCTATGCGCGCGTGTATTCCGCTCCGCCGCGCGCCTCGCGTACGCCCTTCCAGCGTGACCGCGAACGTATTGCCCAGGCTCGGGCTTTTCGCCGGCTGGCTGGAAAGACACAGGTCTTTACCTCGCGAGCGTCCGACCATTTCCGTTCGCGCCTGACCCACACCATAGAGGTGGTGCAGATTGCCCGCGACGTTGCGTCCGCGCTCGGCTTGAACGAAGACCTCGCCGAGACCCTTGCCCTTGTCCATGACATTGGACATCCGCCTTTCGGTCACGCCGGGGAGCGCGCGCTCGACCAATGCCTGCAACGCCACGGTCTACGCTTCGATCACAATCTTCACGCTCTGCGCATTGTCGAGCATTTCGAGCAGCGCTACGCCGCTCACCGCGGCCTTAACCTCACTCTTGGCGTCCGTGAAGGCATCGTCAAGCATTCCCGCGATTACACCAGCGCGCAGCACCCCCTTCTAGTCGACTACTTTCTCAATCAGCGACCGCCCCTCGAAGCCCAGCTTATCGACCTTGCCGACGAGATCGCCTATCTTACCGCCGACCTCGATGACGGCGTTGAGTCCGGTCATCTCGACATACGCCACATCTGCGATCACGTCACGATCTTCGCCCGGTGTTACGCTCAAGTCGAAGCAGTCCACGCCAATGTCGATCCGCGCTTCCTCTTCAATGAGGCTCTCCAGCTTATGCAGAATGTCCTTACGGAAGACCTGATCGTCAACACACGCCGCAACGCGGAATCTATCGGCGCACAGAGCCTTGGTGACATCCGCCACTACCCTCGGCGTCTCGCCGTCTTCTCTTCCGAGATTGAAGCTGAGCGCCTCCACGAAAAACGCTATCTTCAGGACACACTCTACAGCTGCCCCGCACTTTCGCTCGAACACGACAAGGCCGAGGAGGTGGTCACGGCGCTCTTCAACTTTTGGATCAACGAACCGGCAGAGCTCCCACAAGGCCACTTCGATCAGATCGCTCTCGAAGGCCATCCCCGCGTTGTCGCCGACTACATCGCCGGTATGACCGACAGCTACATCCTGCTCCAATACGCGGCGATTAAGCGGACCATCCGAAGGTAACGCTAGCTTTTACTCTGGAGCGGTTTAGAGATCGACTCCAGCGATTTTCCCGCCGCCTCCACGCCGATCGTCCACTCGCACCCGGCGGCGAACAGCATCAGGACCGAACCCAGCGCCCAGCCCCACGCCACATGCGCCATCGATCCGGAAGCGATCAGCTCTCCGAACAAGAGTGGCGCGCCCACGCCGCCTACCAGCGTGCCGATCGCATAGAAGACCGCAATGGCCAAGGCCCGTATCTCCAACGGAAATATCTCGCTCACGGTGAGGTATGCGGCGCTGGCCGCGCTTGAAGCCACAAAGAAGATCACTGCAAAGCACCAGTTCAACGCCCGCTGGCCGATCATGCCATGCGCAAACGGAATACAAACGCCCGCCAACAGCAGGCCGGCCACGCCATAAGTAGCCGTAATCATCGGCTTGCGTCCGACCTTGTCGAAGAGCCGCCCCAGCAGCAGCGGTCCCAAAAAGCTGCCTAACGCAAACGGTAATAATTGCATCGGCAACTGATCGTCTCCCAGATGAAAGAACTTCTTCACCACCAATCCATAGGTAAAAAAGATGGAGTTGAAAAAGAAAGATTGCCCCACCATCAACGACAGTGCTAGAAACGATCGCCGCCGGTTCTCCACCAGCATGGAATGGAAGATCTCTCCCCAAGGCGTATGGTCGCGCACCGTCAGCTTCAGCTTTTCACCTTCGACCTCGGGCAGCTTTCCACCCTTGTCGACGCGCGCTTCTATCTCCGCGACGATCTTTCCAGCCTCTTCCTCTCGCCCGCGCAGCATCAGCCAACGCGGACTCTCCGGCACCGCCAGCCTGAGTAGTAGAACGAGCAGCCCAAGCGTGCCGCCAATCCCGAATGCGTACCGCCAGCCCGTCGCCGGAGCGATGCCATGATGCCCCAGCAGCAGCCACGCCGCCACGGACCCTACCGACGCTCCTATCCAAAATGTTGCGTTGACCAGCAGGTCCGTCGTTCCGCGCACCTTGCTTGGGATCAACTCATCGACCGCCGAGTTGATGGCCGCGTACTCTCCTCCGATCCCCACGCCCGTAAAGAAGCGGCAGATCGCGAATGTCAGCATTCCACCTGAAAATGCCGTACACACCGTAGCCATGGAGTAGGTGGCCAGTGTCACAAGAAACAGCTTTTTGCGTCCCAACCGGTCTGTCAGGTAGCCGAAGAAGAGCGCCCCCAGTACCGCGCCCGCGAGGTAAACCGTTGCCGCCGCCGTTACCTGCTGGTCCGTCAGCGACAGTCCGTCTTTACTCTCAAGCACGCCGGAGAGCGATCCAACCAGCGTTACCTCCAGCCCGTCAAGCAACCACGACGTACCCAGTGCCGTGATAATCCTCGTATGCCATCCCGACCATGGCAGCCGGTCCATGCGCGCCGGCAGATCGGTTTCAATCGCGCGCTCCGGTGCGGCTTCAGCCATCGACTACTCCTCTTTATCCGCCTTGATGGTGCTGATCGCACCGTTTCGTTCAAGGATCGCGTACTTAACCCCGAAGATCGACTTCACGCCTTTCGTCCGCGCGGCAGCCATCACATCCTCACGATCCAGACGCACGCTGTGCATGGTGGCGTCCTGCCATTCTCCCTTCTTCAAGAGCACCACCGGCGTTCCGTCGACGATCGCCCCGATCTTCGGCGAGAGCGACTTCAACCATGCCACCAAGCGATGCATGAGGCCGACCGCCATGATGGCCGTCGCGCAGTTCGTCACGCTGCGGTCGTGTCCGACGGTCGCTAGAATGATGACGCCGCCAATAAGAAACACAATGACGAACTCAAAAAGCGTCATCTGCGCTCCCGGTCTACGCTTCAACACGCGTACCGTCAGCAGCAGAAAAAAATACCCGCATACAGCATGACCGATCGTACTCATGGGCTAAGGAACCACCGTGACGCCGGCGTTTATAGGCGCGCTTCCTGGAACCTGCATGAAGAAGTGGAATCTCCCCGGTGAAGACGGCTGTAAACCAAGCTCCACCACCGGCGATCGTTGCGAGGCAGGAAACGTGTACAGCAAGCCGCCATCGCCGATTTGTGTGGCCAGCGGTGCCGGCACGACGCGCTGCGTGCCCAACTCCTTCACGACGCTCTCGCTTATAAACAATTTCACTTGATTGTCGTGTACCGCCGCCGGCCCGAAGGCAATACTCAAAAACGAGGGTGTCCCAGTCCGCTCAATCCGCTCGTACTTCACATCGATGCTTCCGTCCGCCGCGCGCCGCTCCGCTTTCGCCAGCGGTCCGCGCCCAAACGCCCCCGCCATATCGAGCAGGAGAATCAGCCCGAAGAACCACCACGTGCCGTTTTCAAAGCGCCACCACTTCCGCTGAAATTCAAGATCCTCGCCTACGGAGACCTCGTCGTCCACTTTCGAGACGGAGTCGTCCGCTACCTTGCCGGTCTGCGTTGCCATCGCTACTCCTCTTTTTCCACCTGCACTACGCTAATCTCTCCATTGCGTTCCAACACCGCCTGGTCGATCTCCTCAAGCGACTTGATGCCCTTATCACGCGCCAACGCCATTACATCGTCGTCTTCCAGACGCATTCGCTTCATCGTCTCTTCCCGCCATTGGCCCTGCTCCAGCAGGATCAGCGGTGTGCCGTCGAACAATCTTGCAATGCGAGGCGAGAGGGTCCGCAGCCACACCACGGTAAAGTGAGCCATCGCAATGGCGATAATCGAGACCAATGCATTTGTCAGCGAAGCGTCATCGCCTACGATCGCCGTAAGCGCCAGCCCGCCAATAAAGAAGATCAGCACGAACTCGAAAGGCGTCAGCTGCTTGCCCGGCCGCCGTCCTACAATCCGGGTGACAAACACCAAAAAGAGGTAGCCGCAGTAAGCACGGATTGCACCAGCCATGAAGATTTCCCCACGAAGCGCTACTTGTAAGCAAGTAGATTGCTTTCGCTCCAGCCGGGTTATCCGCCTTGCAAGCAACGCCTGCCCGTCTTGTATTGACTTTCGCGTGGCGCGGAGTATCGAATGTCTTGACAGTCTGTTCCAAAAAGGAACATAGTTTCGCCCATGAGGGTATCGTTCGTTGCGTTCGCTCTCCGCGACGATCATGCAAGCACCCTCACAGGAGCAGTCAATCGGCTCGGAGGCCAGATGCCAGCAGTTCCACTCCATCGTTCACGGATGTACCAGCGTACTTTTTACGCCTTAGTTCTCCTGTTAGCTGCCGCGTGTGCCGCCCCAGCCGTGGCTCAGTTCCGAGCCTCCATCCAGGGCACCGTCACCGACCCGGAAGGCGCGGTGATCCCAAACGCCAATCTTTCCCTTGTCGATACAGACACCGGCCGCACTCTCACCGCGATCTCGAACGCGAGCGGCGTCTACAACTTCAACGCGCTTCCGCCCGACCACTTCACCCTGACCGCTACCGCGCCCAACTTCAAACAGCAGGTCATCTCAAATGTACAGCTGATCCCCGAACAGGCGAACGCCGTCAATGTTCAGCTCTCCCTGGGTGCAACGACCACCACCGTCAATGTAAGCGGCGACCAGATCGCCCCGATCGAGACCGAGACCGCCTCCATATCCGGCACCGTCTCCGACAATGAGATCCAGCACCTTCCCTCAGCCGGTCGCGACGTCTTTCAGCTTATTCAGCTCGCTCCAGGTGTCTTCGGGGACGCCTCGCGCTCGGGCAACGGCAGCAACAACAATCTTCCCGGCAGCCAGGGCCCGGGTGGAAGCGGCGGCGCGGGCGTCTTCCAGACCGAGAACGGTCCGCAGGCCAACGCGAATGGCGGCCAATACGAGACCAACGGCATCCAGATCGACGGCATCAGCACCGTCAGCGCCGTCTGGGGTGGCACCTCCGTCATCACGCCCAACGAAGATTCCGTCGGCAACGTCAAGGTCCTCTCAAACGGCTACGACGCTGAAAACGGCCGTTTTTCCGGCGCCCAGATCCAGGTCACCTCGAAGACCGGCACCAACCAGGTCCACGGCAGCTTATTTTTCCGCGCAAACCGCCCCGGCCTCAACGCCTATCAGCGGTATAACGGCTCCGGTACCTTCAACGCCGGAACACCCGCTCAGCGCGGACTCCAGCGCGACACCACCCGCTCCAATCAGTATGGCGGCTCGGTTGGCGGCCCCATCCTCCACGACAAGCTCTTCGCCTTCTTCGCCTTTGAAACACAGCGCGATAATTCTTCCTCCACGGGCACCGGATGGTATGAAACCGCCGCCTTCCGCGCGCTTGCGCCCACCGGCAGCATTGCCGCTACCTATCTTGGCTTTCCCGGCGCCGCAGTGTCGGCCTCTTCGCTCGTAGACCAGACCTGCGCAGCCGCCGGCTTCGTCGAAGGCACCAACTGCCACCAGATTCCCGGCCAAGGCCTCAATCTCGGTTCGCCTCTCAACCAGGCTCGGGGCACACAAGATCTCACCTGGCAGAGCACGACCGTCCCCGGCATCGGCGGCGGCTTGACCAACACGCCGGATCTCGCTCTCTACAACACGGTCAACCCGACTACGACAGTTGGCGACCAATACAACGGCCGCCTCGACGCCGACGCAACGAAGAAGGACCATCTCGCCTTCGCCATCTACTGGGTACCCCTTAGCCGGGTGAACTATAACGGCCCGGTGCGTCCTTATAACCTCTTCAACCATAATCAGATCAACGACGCTTACTCCGTGATCTGGAACCATGTCTTCTCGCCCAGCTTCCTCAACGAGGCACGGGGCAACGACGCCGGCTACCGCTGGAACGAGATCGCCAGCAACCCTCAAGCCCCCTTCGGCCTGCCTTCCTCTCAGGTCGATAGCCTCGCCAATATCAGCGGCGGCAACGCGCTCTCCTCCTTCGGCGCGCCCGGACCCAGCAACCTTAACCAGCACACCTACACTTATAAGGATGTAGCCACCAAAGTCGAGGGCAACCACAACATTAAGTTCGGTGGCGAAGTTACCCGCCTCTACTATCTCAACAATCCCACCTACAACGCCCGCCCCGCCTACTCCTTTTACAACATCTGGGACTTCCTCAACGATGCTCCGCACGGCGAGTCCGGCAGCTTCAATCCCGCCACGGGCATCCCCACCACCAACCGCCAGGACACCCGCGAAGACCTCTACGGCTTCTTTATCCAGGACGACTGGAAGGTCCGCTCGAACTTTACCCTCAACGCCGGCTTGCGCTACTCCTACTTCGGCCCCTTCTCGTCGAAGGAGAACAATCTCGGCGTGGTCGTCCTCGGCTCCGGTCCCACCACCTTCACCGGCATGTCCATCCGTCAGGGCGGCAACCTCACGCAGGCCCAGAAAGGCAACTTCGGCCCGCAGATCGGCTTCGCCTTCAGCCCGGACATGTTTCATGGCAAAGCCGTCGTCCGCGGCGGCTACGGCCTCAACTTCAATCAGTCCGAGATCGCCATCAGCGGCAACTCCGGCAACAATCCGCCCTATATCCTCGGCGTCAACTACACCAGCGCCAATCCCGGCGCCATCAATCCAAACATCGTTTACAACGTGGCGTCGAGCTCCACCTCGCTCTTCGGCTACCCCGCCAACCCCCATGCTGTCGGCGGCTTCAACTCCGCCAACCTTCCACTCTCGGGGGGTGCGTCCCCGATCGCCTTCCAGGCCAATCAACCTACCATTTACACGGAGCACTTCTCGCTCGACACGCAGGTCGATCTGGGCCATCAGTATGTCGCCTCGGCGGCCTATCAGGGCAGCCTCTCCCGCCACCTTATCGTGCAATCGCAGCTTTACGTGCAGGCCTTCGCCGCCGGTATCGCGCAGAATCCGCTCGTCGACAACGTCAGCGAGTTCGCCAACACGGGACACTCCAACAACAACTCCGTTCTCGTCGGCCTCAAGCATCAAATGGCGCGCGGCTTCATGTTCGACGCGGAGTTTACCTGGGCCAAGACCATGGACACCGGATCCGGTCCCTTCTACCAAGACCCTTACCCCTATCGTCCCGACCTGGCCTACGGCCGCTCGGACTTCAACTATGGCAAGGCGTTCAAGCTCTACGGCCTCTGGCAGCCTAAACTCTTCCACGGCAACACCTTGCTGGAGAAGGCAGCCGGTGGCTGGTCGGTTAGCGGGATTTACAACATCCACACCGGCTTCCCCTACACCCCGACCTACAGCGTCTCCGGCGGCAACCTCTTCTATGCCGCCAGCAACGATAACAGCCTTCGCCCAACCTACCTGGGCAGCGGAGGGCACAACACGGGCAACGACGCTTTCGAAGTCGGACGCCCCAACGTCAATTTCCCCGGCAACGCCACTGTCACCACCACATCACCGTACTTCGTCAATCCCATCGCTCCGGTCGTCAACGCCACAGGCTTCGCACCGGGGCTACCATCGCTTCCCGGCTCCGCTCGCAACTCCTTCGACGGCCCTCGCTACCAGGATGTCGATGCTACCGTCACCAAGTCTTTCGGCCTGCCAAAGGCTCGCGTGATCGGCGAAGACGCCAGGATCGAAGTCCGCGCCGATGCCTTCAATCTCTTCAACGAGACTAACCTGCAAAACAGCTCTATCGTCACCAATATCCTGCAACCGAACTTCGGCCAGGCCCAGAACGGCCTCGCCGGTCGGATCGTCAACCTACAAGCCCGCTTCAGCTTCTAAATCGGAGCCGGGTGCCTCACTCTCACGACGGCTTTATCGCCGGAGGGTGGGGCACTCACCGGCCAGGCAAGGGAGAAGTCAGTGAACCGAATCTATAGACTGCTCACTTTCTTTTTCTGCTTGTCACTTCTCGCCTTCCCACAATCCCCCCAAACCATCACGATCGACGCCAAGGCACCCGCTACCCCCTTCCCACACTTCTGGGAACAGATGTTCGGCTCCGGTCGCGCCATCCTCACTCTGCGCGAGAGCTACCGCGACGACCTTCGCGCCGTCAAAGCCGTCACCGATTTCCGCTACGTCCGCTTTCACGCCATCTTGCACGACGAGCTTGGCGTGTACACCGAAGACGAGCACGGCGAGCCGGTTTACAACTTCTCCTACGTCGATCAGGTCTACGACGGCCTGCTGAAGAACGGCGTTCGGCCCCTGATCGAGATCAGCTTTATGCCCAAGAAGCTGGCTTTCAACCCGGACGCCCTCCATCCGTTCTGGTACAAGCAGAATGTCTCCCCGCCCAAGAGCATGGAGCGCTGGGACAGCCTGATGACCGCCTTCGCCAAGCACCTGGTCGAGCGCTACGGCATCGAAGAGGTCGCCCAGTGGTACTTCGAGGTCTGGAACGAACCCAACATCGACTTCTGGGGCGGCGTTCCCGCGCAAGGCAGCTACTTTGAGCTCTACGACCATACCGTCCGCGACCTCAAAGCCGTCAGCCCCCGCCTCCGCGTGGGCGGCCCCGCCACCTCCGCCGCCCATTGGGTGCCGGAGTTCCTCGCCCATACCGCCAAGGCTCACGTCCCCGTCGACTTTGTCTCCACCCATGGCTACGCCGACGACTCCCCGGAAGACATGCTCGACACCGCGGAAGACATTCCCATGGACGATCGTGTCTGCCGCGCCATCGCTAAGGTCCACGCCCAGATCAAAGCCTCGGCCACGCCTGGCCTTCCTCTTTTCTGGACCGAATGGAACGTCCAGGGCAACCATGAGTCCCGCGATACCACCTTCGTCGGTCCCGCCCTTGCCAACACCATTCGCCAATGCGATGGCCTCGTCGAACAGATGTCCTGGTGGACCTTCTCAGACGTATTCGAAGAAGGCGGCCCCTTCCCCAAACCTTTCCTGGGAGCCTTCGGTCTGCGCGCCAAGGGCGGCATTAACAAACCTAGCTTCTACGATTTCGCCCTCCTCCACAAACTCGGCGAGCAACGCCTCGCAAGCCCGGCCGCCAACGTCCTCGTCACCCGCCGTCCCGACGGCACGCTTGCCATAGCCGCGTGGAACATCGCAGATCCCGGCACCACCGGTCATACCCTGTCGCTTACCTTTATCTTTCGCAATCTCACGGGCGGCGCTACAGCTGTGATGGAGCGCGTCGACGAAGAACATGGCAATGTACTCCCCAAATATGCCGCCATCGGCAGCCCCCTCGATCCAACTGAAGCCCAGGTAGAAACTCTCAACAATCAAACGGCCCTCGGCACACCCGTAGTACTCCCCATGAGCAATCATCAGTTCACTCTAGACCTCCAGTCGAACACGCTAATCCTCCTCCAAATACACCCTTGATGTAGTGCTTATATGCCGTAAGCTTCTAGGAGCCGGTAACTAAACGCATTATTGTTTTCAAAACTTGTTACCTGTAAATACCTTCGATCAGTACAAGGGTAATTAGAAGTAATCAAGATTGCATTTTCCGCAAATCTAACCGATGCAATTTTCTCGAAGATCGTATTTTTAATGGATTAATGGCTCTTATTTTTATTGCTTTTCCAAGTTCATCGGTATGATTCTCTTGGATCAAACACACCCGCAAACATAGTTACAACATCTCACTGCCGCGAAGAGCGCATCGGTTTCAAGGCACGAGACAGGCCCCGGTCCATCGCCAGCAGATGCCCCAGAGGAGCCGACATGTCCTCTGCCCCCTGTAATCGATTCTTCAACATCTCAAGGAGATTCAATGAACCGCTTTCGTACAATTTTTGCCGCAAGCACCCTCGTCATGGCTGCCTTCTCTGTCGCACATCCCGCGCTCGCCGATTCGGTCACCTTCGGCAGCTACGCCGGCACGGTTGGCAAGGGAACCTTCGCCAACGGACCCATCACCTTTACTAACCCCTCGGGCTCTGGAGTCGCTCTCTCCGGCACGGCATCGCAGTACATCATTAATCAGGCAAACTATCCCAACCCACCGTTTGCCGGTACTACGTGGGTCTCCTATGATCCCAATACAGCAACGGCAAACGACCCGCGCATTATCACGACCTACAGCACCAGCTTTACAAGCAACGCGGCAAATGACTTCGGCTCGCTCAGTATCTATGCCGACGACACCGTTCAGGTGTTTCTCAATGGAAACCTGCTCGGTTCCACGAAACTTCCGTATGGCAGTCTCAATACGTTTACCGATCTGGCGGGCAATTTCGTAAACGGCGTCAACACGTTCACCTTCGCGGTCAACAACAGCGGCGCGGGGCCGACCGGCTTCGACTTTACCGGGAGTGCAACCAACGTCACGCCTGAGCCAAGCAGCCTGATCCTGCTTGGCAGCGGTTTGATGAGCGCCGCCGGGATGGTCCTCCGTCGGCACCGCGCCAACAAGTAGATCTCTTCCGCGTCCCTGCACTCTTGTTAACGGCCACTCCCCGCGAGTGGCCGTTTTTGCATCTTCAAGCGGCGACCCGGAGCTTTGCATCCAAACAGGATCACCTTGAAAGAAGTCACCATACGATGTCCGACCTGACCCAGCTTGTAACGGAAACACAGCCGAACACCACTTTTTTCATGCACGCCATGCCCTTTGGGGCTGAGCTACAGCTCGATGGCAGCGTCCGCTTCCGCGTATGGGCACCTGAAGCCGCTACGCTTCTTCTCGCTCTTGAAGATCGAGAACTTCCCATGCTCGCCGGCGGCTCCGGCTGGCACGAGCTCACGACCGCTGTCGCAACCGTGGGTTCCCGTTACCGCTTCGTCCTTCCCAGCGGCCTCCATGTACCCGACCCCGTCTCCCGCTTCCAACCCGCGGATGTAGACGGCCCCAGCCAGGTCGTCGACCCGCGCGGCTACAGGTGGCAGACACCCGGCTGGCGTGGCCGCCCCTGGACCGAGACGATTCTCTACGAGCTCCACGTCGGCACCTTCACCCCCGAAGGCACCTTCTGCGCCGCCATCGCCAAACTCGATTACCTCGTACAGCTCGGCATTACCGCTATCGAGCTTATGTCGCTCGGCGATTTCCCCGGCACCCGCAACTGGGGCTATGACGGCGTTCTCCTCTATGCCCCAGACTCCACTTACGGTACCCCCGACGACCTGAAGGCCTTCGTCGACGCCGCCCATGCCTGCAATCTCATGGTCATCCTCGACGTTGTCTATAACCACTTCGGTCCCGAAGGCAACTACATCCCACAATACTTTCCCGACATCGCCACCGATCGCTACGCCACTCCCTGGGGTCAGGCCATCAACTACGACGCCCGCCATAGCGATCGCACCCGCGAGTTCATCCTCCACAACGCGCTCTACTGGATCGAGGAGTTCCGCATGGACGGTCTGCGCCTGGATGCCGTCCACGCCATCATCGACTCGAGTTCCATCCACATTCTCGATGAATTAGCTCACCGCATTCGCGACATCGCCGGCGACCGCGCTATCCACCTCATCCTGGAGAGCGACGACACCATGTGGCACCGCCTCATCCGCGATACCGCCGCCAACCCGCTCCTCAGCACCGCTCAGTGGAACCACGATTCCAAACAGCTCACCCACATCGGCTTAAGCCAAGATCGCACCCCCGCCGAAGAGCTTGAAGATACCCACCGCCTCGGCAGCGCGCTCGTCGAAGGCTTTACATCCGCTCCACCCCGCTTCGGCTCCGGGTTTGAACAGATCGAGCGCCCCCCACGCATCCCGCCCAGCGGTTTCATCTGCTTTCTCCAGACGCACGATCTCGTCGGCAACCGGCTTCGCGGTGAACGCCTCTCCCACATCGCCCCGCCCGAGGTCCTCCAGGCATTGGCCGCCATCTACCTCCTCTCACCGCAGATCCCCATGCTCTTCATGGGCGAAGAGTGGGCCGCCTCCAGCCCCTTTCCCTACTTCTGCGATTTCGGAGGCACCCTCTCTGAAGCCATCCGCCAGGGTCGTCTGGAACAGTTCACCACCCCCGCCCAGCGCGTCGACCCCGCCTTCCTC
>CAXTRY010000047.1:10269-20958 GCA_964246805.1 uncultured Acidobacteriaceae bacterium | reverse complement strand
GAGTCACAGCCTTCCAAGCTGTTGGTCGCGGGTTCGATTCCCGTCTCCCGCTCCATCTTAAGATTGACTTGAAAGCAGGCAGGTACAGGCATGGCGGCAATGTATGAACAAGCAGTGCTTACCGTCGTGGACCCGCAACGCTTCGATGCCGTCCACCAGGCCATCGCATCCGCTTTCTCCGGGTCGGGAGTTGCTTCCTTCCTCAAGTCATTGGAGCGCGGTAATCTGCGCATTCGCGGCTTCGAGACGGTCCTCGCATCCAGGATTCTCGGTGAAAATACGTTGGCTGAGTACAATAGCCTCGGCAGCGCCGATCAAGGGCAAATTCGGGAGTTCTATCTGGCCAGCCTCGAGCGAGTCGCGCCCGAGCTCCGCCAGAAGTTCTTCAAGCTCTACGCTTACTATTGAACGGGCGCGTCTGTGGCGCGATATACAAGGTGCCCTCATGGACACGGACTTCCAAGGGGTGCCATGGCTAGTAGACTGTCGAGCAAGCGAGGCACTTCGAGAGTCGATACTGGTGTTGTCTTCTGCGGCGACAATCTCGATCAGCTCAAGAAACTGCCTGACGGTTCAGTTGACTTGATTTATATCGATCCGCCCTTCAACTCCAATCGAACCTACGAGGTTTTTTGGGGAGAGACGAAGGAGAAGCGAGCCTTTGAGGACCGTCATGAATCGACGCGTGCCTATATCGAGTTCATGCGCCCTCGGTGCCTTGAAATGCACCGCGTTCTCCGCGAAACAGGTAGCCTTTACTTCCATTGCGACTGGCACGCCAGCCATTATGTGAAAATCATGCTCGACCAGCTGTTCGGCGAAAATAACTTTCGCAATGAAATTGTTTGGTGCTATACCGGACCCGGATCGCCCGGAATGCGCCAGTTTATGCGCAAGCACGACGTCATTTTCTGGTATTCCAAATCGCGCACGCAATGGACGTTCAACGCGGACGCGGTCCGTACTCCGCACCATGCAAAGACCAAGGCGAACTATAAAACCGGCTTGACGGGCTCGGGGTTTGTAGAAGCGGACCACCTGATTCATGAAAAGGGAAAGGTGCCGGAGGACTGGTGGAACATCGCCATCGCTCCCCGCGGCAAGGAATACCTGGGCTATCCCACTCAGAAACCGCTCGCCCTGCTTGATCGCATTATCCGTGCTTCCTCGAACGAGGGCGATGTCGTGCTCGATGCGTTCTGCGGATGTGGAACGGCGCTTGTCGCGGCGCAGAACCTCGCGCGTAAGTGGATTGGAATTGACATCTCTCCTACAGCCTGCCGCGTCATGGCGGCCAGATTGAAGGAGGTTTGCCGCCTTCCGGAGGATGAAGCGCTTTGGGAGAAGGGACGCGGTTTCGTGGTGCGCGATCTCCCTTGGAGCGAGACGCAACTTCGTAAGATTCCGCCCTTTGAGTTTGAAAACTGGGCCGTTATTGCTTTGGGCGGTATACCCAACAGAGTACAGGTAGGTGATCTAGGAATCGACGGCCGTATTTATCCTGTATCCGCCATGCCGGCAAAGAGTGGCAAACGGGCCGGTGAACTCGACTTTATGGACATCTGGTATCCCATACAGGTAAAGCAGAAAGACAAGGCGGGAAGGCCCGATATCGATGCGTTTGAAGCGGCCATGATCCGCGAGAATCGAACCAAGGGTTTCTTTGTGTCGTTCGAGTTTTCAGGCGACGCGCTCCGCGAAATTGATGGATTTTTTAGGCGAGAACACCGCATGATCATTCCACTGACAGTGAAAGATATACTCGAAGAGACGATCGCGCACAAGCTGCTGTGAGATGGAATAAGTGCTTGGACCAAAGGCTTTGTCGTTCAGGCATTTGCAGCTATACTAAGAGGTATCCGGTGTTACGCCTGCTAGCGACGATGCGGCATGGTGATAGCTGAGGCCTGTCTGCGATAGTCGTTTTCGCCCCAGGCTCGGCGCAGGTTACCCGGATAACATTGGAGAGACTATGCGCGAAATCATCACCCTGCAATGCCCTGAGTGCAAGAACCGGAACTACTCAACCACCAAGAACAAGAAGACGACCACGGGTCGGCTTGAGTTTTCAAAGTTCTGCAACACGTGCCGCAAGCACACGGATCACAAAGAAACCAAGTAATCATCTGTTCCGGGAGCGAGGCGTCTTCTCCTCCCGCTACTCGGGGGAGTAAGCTCAACGGTTAAACTGTCGGTCTCCAAAACCGAACTTCTCGGTTCGAATCCGAGCTCCCCCGCCATTCTCTTCTTGCGTTTGCTACCGAGAACGCTGAAGCGGATGACACAGTACAATCATCGCAGTAGTAGTTCGCCAGGAAAGTTTAGAGGCAGCACCATGGCTAAGGCAATCGCAGTCGCGGACGAACAGAGTACCGGCACACAACGCTTCAACGAGCTCAAATCGCAGCCCGAAAGGCTTCGCAGCTTTCTTGGCGACGTTCGGAACGAGATGCGCAAGGTGATTTCGCCCTCGCGCGAGCAGGTCCAGTCGACCACCGTTATCGTGCTGATTACTGTTTTCTTCTTCGCCGCTTATTTCTGGCTGGTCGACAACATTATTGGCCACGCGATCGAAGCCATTCTGAGCAAGCTGACTAAACACTAAAAACAAGCAGGTAAAGAAGCAGATGAAGTACGAAGAAGGCACAACGATGGCGGCAGACGAGCAGAACCCGGACGCGCTTCCTCCCGAGGGTGAACAGCCCGAGCAACTCGCCGCGCCCGTCAACGAAAACTTTAAGTGGTACATCATCCACGCCTATTCCGGCTTCGAGCGTAAGGTCCGCGAATCGCTTGAGAGCCGTATTATGGCCTTCGGTCTCCAGAATCGTATTGGCCGCATCATGATTCCGACCGAGCCTGTCACCGAGCTGCGCAACGGCAAGAAGTACACTACTGAGCGTGTCTTCCTTCCCGGCTACGTGCTGGTGGAGATGGAACTAGACAACGATCTTTGGCATGTCATTAAAAATACTCCCCGTGTGACCGGCTTCCTCGGCACGGGCGACAACCCCGTCGCGCTCTCCGAGCAGGAAGTCAGCTCCATCCTCTTCCGCTCCGACGTGTCGAAGGATAAGCCCGCCATGAAGGTGAAGTTCGCGAAGGGCGAGCAGGTCCGCATCAACGAGGGCGCCTTCGCCAACTTCAACGGAGCCGTCGACGATATCAACGAAGACAAGCAGACGCTTAAAGTCATGGTCAGTATCTTTGGTCGCCCCACCCCGGTCGAACTTACCTTTTCCGAGGTCGAAAAGATCGTTGATTAGTTAAGTTCAGCATCACGATTCAGCCGCAGCCGTCCTCTAAGGTGATGCGCTGGAAACTATAGAAAGAGAGATTTACCGCAATGGCACCGAAGAAGATCACCGGATACGTCAAACTTCAGATCATGGCTGGCAAAGCCACTCCCGCACCTCCAGTTGGCCCCGCTCTGGGTCAAGCTCAGGTCAACATTATGGAGTTCTGCAAGCAGTTCAACGAGCGCACCAAAGGTCCTGAGATGGCGGGCTTAACCATTCCCATCGTCATCACGGTCTATGCGGACCGTTCTTTTACCTTCATCACCAAGACTCCGCCCGCAGCTGTTCTCTTGCTGAAGGCCGCCGGTATCGAGAAGGGCTCCGGCACTCCGAACAAGGAGAAAAAGGGTAAGGTCACCGAGAAGCAGATCATCCAGATTGCCACCCAGAAGATGCCTGACCTCAACTCCACCACCGTTGAAGCCGCAGCGCGCTCTATTCGCGGTACAGCGCGTTCCATGGGAATTGAAGTCACCGCTTAATTTATTCACGTTCAAATTGGCAAAGGGCATCTCTTAAATGGGGTGCCTTGCTTTTTGTGCGGCCGAGTGCGGTTTGCCGTTACGAGAATGAAAACAAAAAAAATGCTCGACTGCGACGTTGCTTTGGAGCCGAAAATTGTTCTTGATTGGTGTCGTACTCTCCTTGAGATAAGCCGCGCACAGCGTGGCTTTCTTCGCTAAAGCCAGCAGCGTCGAATAAACTGCACGAAGGTTGTATCAACGGCGGCGTGCTCCGGAGGCACCACCGATTTCGACACCTTATTGTCCTGGCGCTGCCAAGTGGAAGCAGCAGAAGAAACGGGAATCGCGATATCGAAGAGTCCTCCAGCATTGGTTTCTAGTTTGACACGGTTCGTAGCCGCGAAGGTTCCCGCAACATGCCCACAACCGGCGCACATCCGCGCGATAATGACAGTGGCGCATGGAATCCTTCTTCTTCCGTTTTCGAAACGCTTTGGTGCTGATCGCCGTGCTGCTGGCGCAGACGATAGGCCTCGCCGTGCAGGTGCGGCGGCCTGTTGGTGGCCACGAGGCGGGCCACCGTGAAGTCTATGTGCTCCGGCTATGGGTCAACGCCGCGATCACGCCGGTGGAACGAGCGGCGCATACGGTTGGCTTGGCTGTGCGGAACACCTGGAGTAATTACATCGACCTCCGTCATATACGCCGGCAGAACGCAGAGCTGCGCCAACAGATCGCGTCGATGCGGCTGGAGCAGGCATCGTTCGCCGAGGACGCCTTACAGGGCCATCGACTTCAGACGATGCTTGAGTTTCAGCAGCATTACGTCGCGCACACCGTCGCGGCGCAAGTGATCGGGACCAGTGGTTCCGAGCTGTCGCGTATCCTTACTCTCGATAAGGGCGCGGAAGAGGGCCTTAAACCGGACATGGCGGTGATCACGCCCGATGGCGTCGTCGGCAAGCTGCGCGAGGTCTTCTCACACACCGCGCTCTTGCTGCTATTGAATGATCCTACTTCGGGCGCGGGCGTTCTGCTGCAGCGTTCGCGTATCCGGGCTGTCGTACGTGGAACCGTTACCGGACGACTCCAGATCGGTAATCTCACCGCGGATGCCCGCATTATGCCGGGAGAGACAGTGCTTACCTCGGGCGGCGATCTGGTGTTTCCGCGCGGCCTGCCCGTGGGTGTGATTGAGTCGGTAGCGCCCGACCCCGAGCATCAGCCCTATACTTCGATTCTGCTAAAGCCCGCGGCCAATCTGGCGCAACTCGAAGAAGTTCTCATTATTACCGAGATGCAGACGGCTGTTCCGTCGCGGGCGCAGCAGGATCTCGCACAGGGCGCGGCAACTGCTGAGAACCTCGCGGCGCAGGCGGCGGAGGCAAAGCGCGCCGCCGATCTGCTTGCGGAACGGTTGCCGAGTTTGCACGAAACAAAGCCCGGGGACACGCCCCAATCGGAGAGTACGGCTGTAAGCACATCGCCAGCCACGGCGGACGTGAAGGAGCCGGGAGGAGCGGTTCCGCATCCTCTGCCTGCCATTCATCCGGACCGCTACACATCGGGCAGTACACCGCCCGCGACGGCCCTCACGCCCGGTGCAAAGGCTACGCCGGAGCTTGCACCGCGGAGCGGAGACATGTTGCAGGCAGCTCCTGTTGTGCGGCGTCGTGCTGCTTCTCCAGTCGAGGCCGCTCCCAGGCAGCCTCTTCCTGACACGTCTAAACCGCCGCCACCTGCCACGGAGCCGCCGCGATAGCGCACCCCATGGCCGAACGCAGTTACACCTCTCGCCGAGAACTCGAAGAGCATAGCTTTCATCCCGCCGCGACGCTGCTGGTTCCAGTCGCGGCCATCCTGCTGCAGGTGATGTTGCCGCGGCCGTTTCCTTGGGTTGCGATCTTGGATCTCCCGCTGATCGTGACCATCTTTTTTGCCGTTTCGCGCCGGTCACCGATCGCGGGTACGGTAACCGGCGCGGTCATCGGTCTGCTGCAAGACGCGCTGAGCGGCTTTCCCATTGGGATCAACGGCATGGCCAAGGCGATCATCGGTTATATCGCCGCCAGTATCGGGGTGCAGGTGGATGTCGAGAACTTGACGACGCGCGTGCTGATGAACTTTGGGTTCTCGTTGCTGCAGAGTTCGATACTGTACATCATCCAAAGCAGAATGCTGGGTCTTGGCGGCCTGCACGTCTTGTGGAAGCATGAATTGCTGCGCGCGGCGGTGAATACGGCGGTCGCCGTGCCGATTTTCTTTTTACTCGACACGGCAAAGCGGGCGAATTGAGCAATTAGAAGGCAAGCACACTGGTCTGCCCATACGGCAGCGCGCCGGAATCAAGGGAAACCTGGCCAATGCCCGGGATACTGACCCCAAGATTCCGCGCGTAGGAGTTTGCCTGCAAACCAAGGTTTTCGTCTACAACGTCGATAAAAGCGACATCCTGGTTGTAGAGGGAACTCGTATCGATCCCAAGCGCGATCCAGGCCGGTGTGTACCAGATCGCTAAGTCGGAGGTAGCGTCCATATCGGTTCCAATCACGCCAATCCAGTTTGAGTTACTTATATAAAGATTGTTGCTCAACGTCTCCGAGTTATAGTTCACCAGGCGAAAGAGGAAGCAGTTGCCGTCCATGCCGCTGCCTTGCCGGCGAGCGTCGAAGATATTGTTGCGAACGATCCAATGGTTTGCCGGGCCCGCGTCGCCTTCCAGCGAAACTGAATGCGCGTAGATGTTTTCGATGGTATTGTGATATAGCTTCCCGTTCGCCGATGAGGTGATATCGAAGCCGTTATAGAGCTGCCCATCGGCGCTCTTCCGCATATTTTGTACAAGGTTGTACGTCAAAATATTGTTGTAGCTGGAATAAACGCCGTTCGCGTTGGCCGATCCGCTGATACCGATGCCATAGCCCATGCCATCGTGAATCCAGTTATGGGTCACCGTCGCGTTGAGCGTGTCGCGAACGGCGATACCGCCTTGATTCATGATGGTTTGATTGTAGGAGACGGTCGTATTCTGCGATGACGCGCTCTGGTAGGATCCGATGCGTATGCCGGAAGTATTCACCGCCGTCACCGTATTTCTTGTAACGAGCGCTCCTGTTGTCCCCTGTAACAAGATGCCCGCCTTATCGTAGTTCAAGACGGCCGCCGTGTTGATAGTTCCTATGTTATTGCCCTGAACGACCCAGCCGCGCAACGGCGAGGCATTGTTCCAGTCTGGCCGAGCCTGAATACCGGAGGTACCCGCGTTTGTTATCGTGCAATTTGAGACGGTCCAATACTCCGTCCCGTTTCCGGCTCCGAGTATGCCCGTGTCACTTACATTATCAATAGCCAGATTGTTGATCGAGATATAGGAAACTCCCTGGCCTAGTACGCCATAGGTCGAATTTGAAATAACAGGTGAAGCCCCCGTTCCATAGGTGTCCACGATGATCGGACTGGCCGCCGTACCGGAGAAACGAAGCGTGATTTGGCCGCTAAACTGAGAACCGCGACGAAGCAGGATGCTTGTTCCCGGAGTGACGGCAGCCGAGGCGAGATTTAAAAGCGATTTCCAGGCGCTCGAAGGATCGTTTCCGGAGTTCGCGTCCGAGCCGGCCTGCGAATCGATAAAGTAGCAGTTGAGAGTCGGGCAGCTCGTCGAAGCAGGCGGCGGCACGGTAACTGCTAATCCCGCTATGGGCCACAGGGAGAGACCGTTCTCCGCGATCTGAAGGTATGGCGCGGTCGTGGAAACGACAAGCTGAGAATTTGGATGGCCATAGGTATGGCTCGACCAAAAAGCACTCCCGGCATGATAGAGCACGAGGTTGCCGTCAGTTTGAAAAGCCGCAACGCATCCGCTGCTACAACTCGCGAAGCTGTTGCTCGCCCAGACTGCTCTCCCAGCAGAATAAGCTACAAAATTACCATCGGTTTGGAAGACAAGCGTCAGACTGGCAAGAGCGACCGGCACATTGGGAGCTATATTCATCTGTCCCGCTGTAAATACTTGTTGCTCGGCCAAGGCGCTCATGCAAGATAGCAGAGCCAGAAATAGTGCAATACGTGAAACAAAATAATTCATGAAATCACCTATTAAAATTGGATTCTTATCCCAGTTAGACACATCGATGCGGACCACGAGGCCACGCGGCATGGAAAAGCAACGCCCTGGGAGACTCGGAAGGGATATGCGCAAAGTATACCAAGGTGTCGTTAACCAAAGTATGTTTTACAAAGCTAAGATTATATTCGCAGGCGAGAAATATGTGCTGGAACTAGAAACTAAATTCAGGTTTTCATCCTCCGCCGCTGCGTACCGCTAGTAGAGCCGGCTTGCCGAAATCGGGTTTAGAATGGAACTACTGTGTCCACAACGCCTCAGCTCGGCCTGTTGCATGAGAAAAAAGAAAAGGTTGCGACCGGCAAGCTGCACGCCGCACAGTACATCGTCGCGTTTACACTTCTCATCCTTTTCGCCGGTTTGTGGCGGCTGCAGGTGCTTGGTGCCAGTAATTATCGTGTGCTGGCTGAAGCGAACCGCATCCGCAAGGTGCCCGTGCTCGCGCCGCGAGGACGGCTGTTCGATCGGGAAGGCCGCATCCTTGTCGACAATTATCCGTCGGTCTCTTGCTACCTGTTGCGCGAACAGGTGAAGGAGCTCGCGGGCGACCTGCCGCTCATCTCCGCCGGGCTGCACATCCCGATCGAGCAGATTCAGGCAACAATCAGACGGTTCGAAAGCGCGCCGGGCTACCAGGCTATACCGCTGAAGCAGGACATCACCCCCGACGAGCAGGCATTCATCGAGGCGCATCGCAGCGAGTTGCCGGAGCTTGAAACCCTCGATGAGCAGCGTCGCCTCTACCCCGCCGACGGCTTTGCCGCGCACCTGATCGGCTACGTGGGCGAAGTCTCGGAACAGATGCTTAATGATCCCAAGTACGCCTTCTATGAACCCGGCGATGTAGTCGGCCGCTCCGGCGTCGAGCAGACCTACGACGCGCTGCTTCGAGGACGCGACGGTTCTCGCGACCTGATCGTCAATTCGCATGGCAAAGAAGTAGGCCGGCTAGGGCAGGAGCTCGCGTTACCAGGGGAAGACCTGAAGCTGACCATCGACCTGGACCTCCAGATGGCCGCCGAGCGAGCCATGGAAGGCAAGGTTGGCGCAATGATCGCCATGGACCCGCATACCGGCGAGATTCTTGCCATGGTCTCGCGCCCCAGCTTCGACCCGAATGAGTTCTCCGGCCATTTGACGAAGACCTACTGGAACTCGATCCTTACCAATCCCGACCATCCGCTGCTCAATAAAGCCATTCAGGCACAGCTCGCTCCCGGCTCAACCTTCAAGATTATTATGTCGCTGGCCGGTCTGGAAGAGGGCAAGGCGCAGGACATGAAGGTGAATTGCCAGGGCGGTGCCAGCTTCTACGGCCATTTCTACGCTTGCGATTTGCACCATGGCGGCGTAAACATCCACAACGCCATCCCTCTCTCGTGCGACACCTTCTACTACACCCTTGCCAATCGACTCGGGATCGACACGATCGCGCATTATGCGGCAGAGGCGGGTATCGGCCAAAAGACCGGCGTCGACCTGCCCGACGAGGCCAGCGGCACCATGCCTTCGACGATGTGGAAGCTCAAGACGCAGCACGCTAAATGGTTTGCGGGCGAGACGATCTCCGTCGGCATCGGCCAGGGCGCGGTAACGGCCACACCGCTACAGTTGGCCCGCGCGCTGAGTGGGATTGCCTCGGGCGGAGCGCTCAAACGGCCGCATCTGGTCTTTCCAAGCGAGGTGCCCGCGGATCAAGCCGAAGCTATGGCCTCCAGCTTTCCCGGCTCAGGCGACAGAACGATTCCGATCGCGCCCGAAAACTGGCAGACCATCACCGATGGCATGGCACAGACATTGATCTCGGGAACGGCGGCGGCCTCGCGGCTGGTGGGTATCGACTTCGCCGGCAAGACCGGTACCGCGCAGGTCATGAGTCATGACGCGCTCGCCCGTTCCGGCGGCGGCCATAAGACCGATCCCAACTCCTGGTTCGTCGGCATGGCTCCCCGCCGCAACCCGGACATCGTCGTCGCGGTGCTGTGGGAGCACGGCAACTGGGGCAACAATTCCGCCAAGTTAGCCGCGCAGGTCATCAATACATTTGTGACCAAGCAGCGCAGGCAGGCGGGCAATCTCGTACAGGTTGCCGTGGTTAAGCCAGCATCGGAAGCTACACCGGCGCTGCTGCCGAAAGCAATACCCAATGCACCTGCTGAGTTGCAGTCAAAAGAACCTTAGAGGGCGTCGTCCAGGACGGCATCCTTGGGGAAGAGGCGCGGGTCGAACGAGAAAGGCTCCACACTTTCGAGCGTGACATGTTCCCAAAAACCTCTGTTTGCTGGATACAGAACGACATTCAAGCTCGGCGCAACAACGGACGGTAAGGCAACGGCGAACGGACGTTCCGTGGAAACAAGGTCTGTACCGAAGTATTGGTAAGCACTGAAGATTGTTTTTAGAACAGTGATACGACCGCCGGTCGATTTATCATGTAGGCCGTATCGGTCGGCAATCCAAGTTCCTCCAAGACGTATTTTCATCATCGTCATGTTCGAAGGAATCAAATCCTTGCGTGTGTGACTGAGTAGCTCAAGAACAGTGCAGGCTGCTTCATGTGAAGTGTAGATAGCTTCCTCGCCCGAACGGTTCCACCGCCCAGGATTCTTTGCGGCACCCGCACCGGATAGGCTTGCATAGCGGGAACGGGTGAGTCGGTAAAGCGCGACAGGCCTCCGCGACACTGTGAGGTCGTAGAGTACGCTTGCAGGCAGACTCAAGAGTAGATTCCATGCTCGATTTGCATAAAGATGGGTTCAAACATTTTTTGTATCTTGGCCGGTTCGTACCTGAGTCTTTGGGC
>CAXTRY010000047.1:0-10169 GCA_964246805.1 uncultured Acidobacteriaceae bacterium | reverse complement strand
CTACCGCGCGATCTATCAGCGCTTGATATCCTTTGTATTCCAACGCTGCTTGGAGAATAGGATCGGAATTCATCTGAAGTTCCTCTTGAGCAACCTTGCCGCTTTGACCTTCTTCAGTCTGGTAAGAGGCGGGCCATGTGTCCTCTACCTCGACTTCGATCCTCCGCACAGTACCTAAATCTCTAATACGACGTGTCATAGCCTCTTTGCCGATGAGAACTTCCTCGACAACGCGGCTAGACTTCCCGACGAATGCATCTTCAGCGATTGCGGACTCTGTGCGGCGCTCACGCGTTTCCATACAACAATTATGCTCCTATCTCATCGGCCCAGAAACTGGGCCCGTTAGCCAGCCCGCTAGAATAGTCCCAGCATGACCCGCTTCTCTTCCTTACGCGACTTCGACTGGCCGCTGCTCGGCATGGTGCTTGTCCTCTCCCTCGTCAGCGTTCTGGAGATCAAGTCCGCCACGCTGCACACTAAGTTCCACGGCTTCGACCATAAGCAGATCGCCTTTCTCCTCGCCGGGACAGCCCTGATGTTCGCAATCTCGTTCGTCGATTATCATCGCCTGATCGACGTCGCCCACTGGGCGTACGGCATCTCGCTCCTATCGCTGGTCGCGGTCGCTTTATTCGGTACACGTGTTCTTGGCGGCAAGCGCTGGATTAGCTTCCACGGCATTCATTTCCAACCGTCCGAGTGGATCAAGCTCGTCCTGATCGTCGTGGCCGCGCGCTTCTTTTGGGCCTTGGCGGGTAAGGAGCTAACCTGGGCCGACATTGGCCGCGCTTTCGCCATGATCTGTGTGCCGATGCTCCTGGTACTCAAGCAGCCTGACCTTGGTACCGCGCTCACCTATCTTCCCGTCCTTCTCTGCGGTCTGTTTTTAGGCGGCATCCGCTTCAAGCAGGCTGCGATCCTGCTCCTCAGCTTTCTCCTGCTGCTCGGCGGTATCTGGAAGACCGGCAAGGTGCTGAAGCCATACCAAAAAGCGCGTCTAACAAGCTTCATGGACCCCGAAAACGACCCGAAGGGCTCCGGCTACCAGATACGTCAATCGCTTATCGCCGTGGGTTCGGGCGGCATCTGGGGTAAGGGCACCAATCGTGGCACCCAGACACAGGGTGACTTTCTCCCCATCCCCTACACGGACTTCATCTTTGCCGCCTTCTGCGAGGAGCACGGCTTCGTCGGGGCCACCGGCGTCCTGCTGCTCTATTTCTTGATCCTGATGCGCCTGATTCAGAATGCTCAGACCGCCGCCGATATGCCCGGAACTTTTATCATCATGGGCGTGGTGGCGGTGATCGTCTTCCAAATTGCGGTCAATATCGGCATGGTGGTAGGGCTGATGCCGGTGACAGGCATCCCGCTGCCGCTGATGAGCTATGGCGGATCGTCGATCTTGTTTACCTTCCTTGCGCTCGGCATCGTGATGAACATACGGATGCGACGGTTCGTCAATTAGGTACCGATCGCAACGTCTCTGGTGCAACCTTCCATATTCGTGCAATACTTTCGTATGCGGAAGCGCGGGCTAACCTAGCCGGCATCGAGCATAGGCCGCTCCCGTTGGCGCTTGGCGCTGGGAGGCAAACGTCCAATTACGCGCTACACATGAAGATTCGAAATTAGAAAAGGCCGGCCAGGCTGGATTCGACTCCGCGGGCCGGACAGGATTAGGGAATGAACGCATTCGGAAGGCAAACGGCCCCGCCTCAGATTGAGGTTGTCTCGGTCACCTCCGCGTTGCGACTCCGCTTTGAAGCTTTCCGTCACCCAAAAGATTTCCTCCGTGCCGCTTCAGCCGGCTCCCCTAAGAGCCAGTCGTTAGCAGAGTTGCCATTTGGTCTCGCACCGGTCATCCTCGACGCAGCTTCCAGCTTCTCCATTCTGTCCGCACCCGCGGTGAGCGGCGCATAACAAGCGTCCCCGTTTTCAGTCTGCCGTCCGCCCCAGCCTGAAGAATCAGGCGGAGCAGAAAGAGCAGAACTGATGTCTAAAGAGATTTACATCTCCAGCACCCCGCACGAAACCCGTCTCGCTATCGTCGAAAACGACGCCCTCACCGAGATTTACTATGAACGCGAGAATGAATACACCCTCGCCGGCTCCATCTACAACGGCAAAGTTACCCGTGTGCTACCGGGCATGCAGTCGTCCTTCGTCGACGTCGGCCTGGAGCGCGATGCCTTTCTCTACATCACGGACTTCATGGAAGAGGCACCGGACTCGGCTGAGTTCGACACGGCTAGCCTGGGCGAAAGTAACGCGCGGGAACGTGCGCCGCGTATCGAAGCCCAGAACGGCGGTCTACCTCGCATCGGAGGTCAGCGTAATGATCGTAACGACCGCGGCGATCTCAGCGGCCGGGGCCGAGGCCGTGGCGACCGCGGCGGACGACCGTCGTCTTCCGATCTTGCCCGTACCGGCACCGAGCCGGAGAGCGAGGCGCCGCGCTCCGAAACACCGGCCGAGATACCCTCTATCTTTGCGGCTCGGCAAGATAACACCGCCGAAGGAAACGAGTTAGGCGAAGGCGCGCCGGGGGCCGACGGCAGCCGCCGCTGGCGTGGCCGCCGGGGACGCCGCCGGGGACGCGGGCCGAATGGCAGCCCCATGGCCGCACCCGACGAGTCGCCGCAAACCACGTCCGCCGGGAATGAACAAACAGCCCAACCCGATCTTTCCGAAGAATCGGCGGCAACGCCTATCAGCCAGTACATCCCCGACCTCTACGCCGGTGAACCCACCGTTGAGTTGGAAGCCGGAACCGAAACTCCGCGCGTCGAAGAAGGCCGGTATCCGGAATCTACTTCCAGTCGCCCGGATCGCAGCGGACGCGACCGTGGAGGACGGGATCGCGGGAGCCGTGAAGGACGCAACGATCGTGGCCAGGAGGGGCGCGGCGGACGCGATGGCCGCGGCGGACGAGACGATCGCCCTGCCCGCGTCCCACGCGGTTTCGCGCCTTCGACCAGCCGCTATGGTGTCGACGACCACTCAGCGGATGACGGCAGCGCTGCGCCCACGGAGCCTATCATCCTTCCAGGCGAGTCGCTCTCGAAGTACCGTAAAGGCGGCGAATCGGAGCTGGCCGCCGTCGCCGGCAGCTTTACCTCACCCCCACCCTCTACCGAATACACCATCCAGGGCGTATGGGATGGCGGCTCCGTCCTTCCCGGTGAATCGCTATCCCGTCAGCGCCGCCACGAGCCGCGTGCCGACGTTCGCGGCGAGCCGCGCATCCCATTCGTACAGCGCGTCCCGCAAGCTTCAACCCCCATCGCGCCTCCCATGGAACGGCTTCCGGAAGTGATCGAGGAAGCCGATGGGTTTAGCGTTGCGGAAGTTCCCGAGACGCAGCCTGAAGTAGCGTTTGCCGCTCATCCCGAGCTGGTCCGCACCACCGAGGTTCACCATGAAGCTGAGGTTCTTTACGAAGCGGTCGAGCCGCAAGCCGTGCCCGCCGCCGAATACGAGCCCGAAGACGCCTCCGCCTCTTTCCGTGTCGACCCGAGCCGCAGCGCCTATCGCCAGTCCGCGCCGGTCGTCGAGATACCTGCCCAAGCCGCTCCCGAGCCGGTCGCTCCCGCAAGCCCGTTTGGTCAAACGCACTTCCTGACGCCCCCGCCGGACGCTGCTCTTCATGCAATCGACACCCGCATCATCGGCGCAACCGATATATCCCCTGAACTGGACTTGCTCTTCGGCCAGGTTTACGAGTTTGATCCCACCGCCATTCCGCGGCTGGAGCCGGTTACCGGCACACCGCTGCCCGTCCCCGATATCACCACGCTCCATGCGACGGGTGAGATGCACTCTGAAGCGCCTGTTCCGGTCCAGACCGCCGCTTATGCCGCGACAGCTCCTATAGATTTAGTGGAAGAACACGCGGAAGCCTTCGAAGATGCCGAAGAGTTAGCCTCGCAAACCTTTGCTCCCGGCTCCGGCAACCTTGAAGAAGAGGTCATGGATGACGACGAATCCGAGATCGAGGCCCTCCACGCCGGCTACGAAGACGACATGGAAGATCTTGAAGAGGAGACCCTCGAAGGCACGGCCGATCTCGGCACCATGCTCCGCGAGATGTCCATCGACCAGATCACACGTCCCGTTGCGCCCGTCGACGCCGAAGACGGAGACGAGGATGACTTCGAGGAAGACGATCTCGAAGAGTCCGAAGAAACAGGCCACGCCTCCACGGAAGAAGACGAAGACTCGGAAGAGTTTGCCCGCACCGCCGAGTCGGCCGGCGACTTTTCCAACGAATTCCGTGAACCGTCCATCGTTGAAGCCCCATCCGGAGAACCCTCTTCCAACGAGCGTCGCGGCGGCCGTCAGAACGTGCGCCGGGGCGGACGCGAACGCGATCCCCGCCGCGGAAGCGACAGTTCCGGCCGTCCCCGCAACATGGGCGGCAGCGGCGACCGCGATCGGGGTCGTTCCTCCAGCCGTCCGGGACACGGTTCCATGCAGATGACCAACCTTCCGGCGATCTCCGACCTGCTGAAGCCCGGTCAGGAGATTCTTGTGCAGATCGCCAAGGAGCCTATCGCCAAGAAAGGCGCGCGCATCACCTCGCACATCGCTCTGCCGGGCCGTTTCCTCGTCTTCATGCCGACCGTCCATCACACCGGCGTCTCGCGCAAGATTGAATCCGATAGCGAGCGCCGCCGCTTGAAAGAGATTCTGCTCTCGGAAAAGGGCGAGGCCGCGGGCGGCTTCATCGTGCGCACCGCCGCCTCGGGCGCGACTGAAGAGGAGCTTCGCAGCGATCTCCGTTTCTTGCTCAATCTCTGGTCCGATATCAAAAATCGCTCCGAATCGTCTAAATCGCCCGCCCTTATCTACCACGATCTCAATCTCGTCGAACGCATTCTTCGCGACCAGGTCACGGACAACTTCTCCGCCATCTGGGTCGACACCGAAACCGAGTACGAGCGCGTCCTGCGTTTCCTCCAGCGTTTCCAGCCCTCGCTCATCCGTCGCGTCAAGCTCTACCTCAAGGAAACGCCGCTCTTCGAGCAGTTCGGCATCACCGAAGAGATCAACAAGGCCCTCCGCTCGAAGGTCTGGCTTAAATCCGGCGGCTCCATCGTCATCAACCAGACGGAGGCGTTGGTCGCCATCGACATCAACACCGGCAAGTTCGTCGGCAAGACGGCGCGGCTGGAAGACACCATCGTCAAGACCAATCTCGACGCCATCCCCGAGATCGTCCGCCAAATCCGCCTGCGCGACCTTGGCGGCATCATCATCATCGATTTCATCGACATGGACGACCGCCGCAACCGCAACAAGGTCATGGCCGCCCTGGAAGAGGAGTTGAAATCCGATCGCGCGCCCTCCAAAGTCCTCCAGTTCAACGACTTCGGCCTAGTCGCCATCACCCGTAAGCGCGTCAAGCAATCCCTCGAACGCACTCTTTCGACCACCTGCAACGTCTGCGTCGGCACCGGCATGGTCAAATCTCCGGTTACCGTCTGCAACGACATCTACATCGAGATGCGGAAGATGTACAAGCTCCTCGACAAGGGCGACGTCATGCTGCGTGTCCATCCCGACGTTGTCAAACAGCTGAAGAGCACCGGCACCCGCTGGCTGCAGGAAATGGAAGAGATGTCGGGCAAGACCATCCTCATTAAGTCCGACCCCAGCCTGCATCCGGAGCAGTTCGACATCCACTAGACCGTTCTGTCATCAGGGCGGGCACTCCTCGGGTGCCCGCTTTCTTGTTCATGCTCATGGTCATCTCGCACAGGATGTCCGCTAATCGAACCTATCTTCTCCTAAGTAGTCCTTTCCTGTTTCAAATGCGTCTACACAACAAGCAGAGCTATTCCGGGTTCGATTCCATCAGGACTTCGCACCATCTTTAGGGAGCTACACGATGCATACAATTTTATTCGTTCGTCGCGCCGCCCGCGTTGCGGCTTTTATGGCATGGACCGCTGCGGCAACAAGTCTTGGCCTTCAGGCACAGCAGACGGGCGCGCCGGACCTTCGGGCCACGCTCAATTTGCCTATCAATCCATTTACCTCCGTCGCGGCGGACACGTCGTCATCTTCTAGTTCGAGCGCGGCGGGTGATACCACGGATGCTGTAGCTGCCGAGCGTCTTTCACTAAGCTCTACAAGCGATAACCTCCAACCGCCGCCGCGTCGCCGCTACGGTCGTCCTCGTTATACGGATAGCTCACACAATGCCGACGGTTCGAATAAATATGTATTTGAGGTGGGTGCCGGCCTGACGCTGCCCACCGGGGATACACATAAGGTTCTTTCGACAAGCTACAGCTTTCAGGGAGGCATTGGCCGTAATTTCAACAAGAAAGAGGGCGTGATTGCTCAGTTTGACTGGGACAATTTCGGCGTTCAAACCAATACTTTGAACAGCTTATTGGCGACCTACAACAATCTTGGCTATACCGACCAGAACAATGCGCCTCTATCGCAGCTAAACGGCAGCAGTCACGTATGGTCGTTTACACTCAATCCGATTTATAACTTTTATGAGGGCGATAAGACGGGCGCGTATGTCATTGCGGGAGCGGGCTTCTACCATAAGACTGCCAGCTTCTCGGTTCCCGTCATCGGCACGGGCTACGACCCATACTATGGCTACTACCAATATCAGGCCAACGCGCCGATCGACACCTACACCAGCAATGCCTTCGGCGTGAATGGCGGTATCGGCTTCACCTACAAGCCGTCGCAATTCGCCAACGAGCGTCTGTTCGTGGAAGCCCGCTATGTATATAACTTCAACTCGCGACGTCCGTACTACGACGGAACCACAGGAACATCCCTCAGCTCCACCTACTTCAACGTGTTCCCGCAAAACAGCGCTCCGACAAGCTACATTCCTATAAAGTTCGGCGTCCGCTTCTAAGCTGGACACTGGCGATGGTTGACAAAGAGCTTATAGAGAAGGGGTCTTCGCCATCGCGAGACCCCTTTTTGATGCGCTCTGCACCGGCTGCACTCCGGTGCACCTGGTCGTACTTATCCCTTTTATTATGAACACTTTTGCACTTTGCACATTTGTTCAAACTGGACCATCGATGCACTAAGGAGCGCGCATGGCCGCCTCGATCTCATCTACACCGTGAGGTAGCTTCGCGACCAGGTTGACTAATCTTCCGTCGGCATCCACATAGACGACATCCTCGATCCGCACCCCGATCTTCTCCTCCGGCAGGTAAATCCCCGGCTCGATGGTAAACGCCATCCCCTTTTCGAGCGGCTTCGTATAGTCCCAAGGGTCGTGCACGTCGATCCCGATCAGGTGCCCGATGCCATGCACCATATATTTGCCCAGCGGCTCCCCATGCAGGTCCTTGTCGTGCGCGTTGATATAGTTGAAGGCCACCGTGTCGAGCGAGTCCGGCTCCTTGTGGTTCGGGTCGTTGATCTTCGACTTGCCCGCCACGAACGCCGCCGCCGCCGCCCGCTGCGCCCCCAGCACGACCTCATACACCTCCCGCTGCCGCGCTGTAAACTTGCCGCTCACCGGCAGCGTCCGGGTGATGTCGGAAGCGTACATGCTGTACTCTCCCGCCGCGTCGATCACCACAAGATCGCCCGCCTGCATCGTCGCCGAGTTCTCGCTATAGTGAAGCGTCGTCGCGTTCTTACCCGACCCGACGATCGCCGGATACGAAACCCGCTCGCATCCCTCCTCCATCAGTTTCGCGACGATCACCCCGGCCACGGTCCGCTCCCGCACACCCGGCCGTACCGCCTTCATCTCAGCCATTTGCGCCGCAACGGACGCGTCCGACGCCTTCTTCATCAGCGCGATCTCCGCCGCCGACTTGATCGCCCGCAGTTGGGTCGTCAGCGGAGACAGGTCGTGACTCGAAGGCGCGTCGGCAAGGCCAAGCGTGGTGGCGGCGAAGTCCAGGAACGCCTTGGCCTGCCAGGAGTCCGGCTCAGTCCACACGTTCCGAGGGAGATCGGGGTTAGCCACTGCGAGGCCGTCCAGGAGGGCCGGCATCTCGGACATGGGAAGCACTTCGTCGACTCCGGTCGCGGCCTGAACGCCCGTTGTGACCGCGTCCATCTTCACGCCGGTAAACCGCTCCCGGCGGGGGTTGCGTGTGGGCAGGAAGAGGATCTCACGATACGGTCGGGCCGCCCGCGCGGGCAACAGGTCGGTCGCGGGTTGAGCCGGACGCGGCGTCACCACCATGAGCGCTGCCCCCGGCTCGTTCCACCCGGTCAGATAGTAGAAGTCCTCATCCTGCCGGTACTCCTGGTACTCCATCATCGGCTCCTCCGCCGCAAACAGCAGCGCGACGCCGCCATGCAGCTTCTCCGCCAGCGCGACACGACGCGTCCGGTACTCCGGCTTGGGAACGGAGTCGAGCGCGTGAGCGGCTATAGACAGCGTCAGAACTGCAAAGACAAGAGCAGTGCGTCGAGCGATCGTGTATGTAACCAAGGGTCCTCTTTTCAGTCGTACTTCTTGTATTCGTCTCCGCTGAAATCGGGTGGTTCCCGGCCCATTTCGCGAGGAGGAAGTTCAAGGTCAATCCCGCCATATTTCTCGACGGCTCGGCGAATGGTCAAGTATGGGTGTTCCCGGGGGCTCATTCTTTGCGGCGTCTTCTCCAAGCACGTCTGAGCTATCGATATTGGACGCGAAGAACGCTCTTACTCTTTCGACATAATATGGTTCGCAAGCCACGATGTAGTCCCGACAGCCATCCGAGTAGCCATCGGTAGGAGAAGCGCATTCAGCGAAGAACTCGAGAGCTTCGTCCAGAGTGTCCTTCGAGTGCCATGTGGTCATCACCACATCATCCAGTCCCATCTCTTTCTTCCAAAATCGAAAGTCGCTACGATCCACCAGATCGTGCCACTGCTGACATCCCTCGCCCCAGGCGCAAAGATAAGCGAGTCCACCAGTCATCAGGCTGTTTGCTACGCCCGATGCTGTTCCTAAGTCTGATGGTGTTAGATCGAACACCGTCATCAAAGCAAAAAGGGCGAACTCCTAGCAGGCAAATCCACGAGCAGTGCTAACTTGTCCGTCTCGAAGAGCAGAAATCTAGCCCCTTCTCCGTAAATAGTGGCTTTACCAAGGTATTCCATAGTTCAAATACCCATCGGAAACGGTTTCTCGTGGAACTCCTGCCCCGGATTGGCATTGCGCTCGAACCTGCCTTGCAGCAGGCTCAGCAGGCCAGTGTACCAGTAGCCAAATACGAACAGCAGAAGGAACGGGATGGTGAAGAAGTTCTCTGTGGTCACCGCGTACCAGATCGTTCCGGCGAAGTAGGTGCCGATGGCCAGCTCGATCCAGGGGACGATGCCGAGGCGCTTCCGGTAGACCTTGGCCTGCGACCTCTCGCCCTTCTTCTGCACGGCGAACTTCGGCGTGCGGGCGAAGGCCGTTTTGATGCCGAACAGCGCCTCCATGACCGCTTTGGTGTTGGTGATGGTCAAGCCGACGCCGAGTGCCATCAGGAACGGCAGATAGAGGAAGGTCTTGTACCAGGTGCGCGGGAAGAGCTCTTTCTGGCTAACCAAATAGAAGCTCGACACCGAGCAGGTGCTGGCGACAAAAAGCGGCAGGTCGATCAGCAGCATCTGCGGCAGACCCTGCCAGGAGCGGATAATCATCGCCGGCATCAGCAGCGTGCTCAGCACGATCATGAGCGGATAGCTGATGTTCGCCGTCAGGTGGTACCAGGCTTCGAGCTTGGTGTGCCACGGCTGGTCGCTCTTCAGCACGCGCGGCAGGATCTTGATGCCGGTCTGGATCAGGCCCTTGGCCCAGCGCGCCTGCTGCGTTTTGAAGGCGGTCATTTCAATAGGCAACTCAGCCGGGCACTCGACATCCTGGAGATACTTAAACTGCCAGCCGAACATCTGCGCGCGGTAGCTCAGGTCGGTGTCCTCGGTGAGGGTGTCGTGCTGCCAGCCGCCCGCGTCGGCGATGGTTTGCCGGCGCCACATCCCGGCGGTTCCGTTGAAGTTGAAGAAGACGCCCGCGCGGGAACGGCCGCCGTGCTCCAGCACAAAATGGCCGTCGAGCATGATGGCCTCAACCTGCGTCATGAACGAGTAATTTCTGTTCAGGTGCGTCCAGCGCGTCTGTACCATGCCGATCTCCGGCTGGGCGAAGTGGTGAACGACCTGCATGATCCATTCGG
>CAXTRY010000046.1:0-21070 GCA_964246805.1 uncultured Acidobacteriaceae bacterium | reverse complement strand
TTTGGGGGGCGGATTTTGTTCAGTTCGGAGCCGGGGCGGACGGAGTTTCTGGTGCGGTTGCCGAGCGGGGCGGCGTAGAGCGTTTCTCGCTGTTGTACTATGTCTGACATGGCTCTTCCCGCAGGCTGTACCGCTCCCAACGTCATCGAGTTTATTCATTCACACCAAGCGGACGCCATTGTCTTAGGTAAGGAGCTGGGTGTCCCGTCTGAGTATCTGTTGGGGCTGTCTGGCTGGGAGTCCACCTGGGGCGCAAACCGTTTCGCAAAGGAGGGAAACAATTTCTTCTCTTTGCATGGAGGTTCCACCGCGCCATTTGCGAACGGTTCGCTCAAGGGCAGACTACCTCCCTATGTATCGCTCTCCACGTTCCCGTCCTATCTCGATTGTGGACGATCGTTCATAGCACAGTACGGTTCCTTCCTGAAGGGCGCGGAGACTCCTCTCGCCTTCGCTCAGGCTCTTGTAAAAAGCGGGTTCAATAGTGGCAACGCAAAGACTGGCGGCAATCCAAACTTTGTAGAGAACACGCAGACCGGCATCCACATGGTCGTAAGTAGGGCGGCATGTTAGCGATCGTCGGTTTGGCATTGCTGCTGGTAGCGCAAGCTACGCCTAATCAAAACAAAGGTTTCATTCCTACTTCCGAAGCTGTCGACGTGTCGCGCATGGTCGCGCAAGGCTTGGGCTACTCTCTTGCCGACCGGACGAGATACTTCTTCGACATGATGTCCGGCGAGAAAGGCGTACCGCTCTTCCCCGGATATGTGACGATTGGCTTCTATTGGAACAGCAACACTGTTGATGCTATCTCCATTAATGTGGATACCGGGCAGGTGCTCGACATTGGGATGTGCAAAGTATTCGAGTATCCGCGTATCCAGCAGTTTGGACGGACGGTAAGGCGTGGGAGCGGCGTTCCGCCGCTTTCGATGAAAGAGTTACAGCGTCAGACGGGATGTGAGTCGTTGAAGAAGTTGTCGGTGCCTCGTACCAGACCTTAGTTCAGCGTGTTCGCTTTATTGGGCCGAAGGCGTAAACGCAGATTTCCTTCGGGAACAACAAACAGAAAAGCAAGAACAAGAGCAACAGCGGATGCCCTTTTGCGAGGGACAAACAAATAACTAGCGGGGTTGGAGGGTGTCCATCTCGGCGAGGACCATGGCGGCTTCGTCTTCGAGGGAGGCGCGCTGGGTGGCGTAGTCCTGCTCGGGGTACTTGCCGGCCAGATATTCGAAGTTGAGGTCGCGAAGGTTGTCGTAGATGACGTCCTTGCGTTCGCGGAGATAGTCGAGGCGGGTCTTATCGAGCTGGCGGAAGGGATTCTTTTCCGGCCAGAAGATAAAAGCGAAAAGGGCGAGGGTGAGGATAAGGCCGGCTATTATTCCCATGAGATGTCCATCAATATTCAGTCTCTCGGCGGATGCGGTCGCGTAGAGCGTTAGTCTCCGGCGAAACCCACGTCTCAGAGGCGAGGCTTTGGAATGGGGCACCCGGGTTTGTGCCGCGTAACTTCCAGGTGCGGATAACGACGCCGGTGCCGATAGTGGCGAGAAAAAATACGGCGAAGGGCATAATCCAAGCCACATTGTCGAAACCGCCACGCATGGGGGCCGCCATGACGGTTGGGCCGTATTTCGCGGCGAACCAGTTGAGGATGGAGGTGTTGGTGCCGCCATCGGTGAGCTGGTCGTGAAGCTCGGTGATCATGGGACCGGAGACGGGGCAGCCGACGTGGTTGCATTCGAGCAGGATCTGGCCGCAGCCGCAGGTGCAGATCATCTCGTGGCCAATTTTTTCAAAGCGGTGGGCGGGGTCGGTTGCGCCTAGGGTGAGGAGGAGGATGGAGGCGAGGGTGGCGGATTGGAGGAGGCGGGTAACTTTGGCTCGTCTCGAAAAGAGCACCCCACCCTGCGGCGATGAGGCTGCCGCGAGGATGGGGCACCCGACTTTTGAAGTCGCGTTAAGGTCAGGCATGGTGGACCTCGGCCTCGGCTACCGGCAGGATGACGCGGGATGGGACGGGGGCCGAGCGGGTAAGGTTGGGCGCGAGGGCGACGAACGTCCCGAGAACCACGATGCCGACGCCAATCCAAATCCAGGCGATCAGTGGGTTGATAAATACTTTAATAATTGGTTTATCGGTTTGGAGGTTTTTGCCCTCATAGATGACGTAGAGATCGTTCTGTAAGGTGGAGCGATTGGCGACCATGGTCGCCGAGGTCTCGGAGGCGTGATAAAAGCGCTTCTCCGGGGCAAGTTGGGTAATTTTCTTACCGCCCTTGTAGACGTCGAGCAGTGCGTACTCGGTGTCAAAGTTGGCGTTCGAGTCCTGAGTGTAGGACTGGCAGACGAGGCGGTACGGGCCGAGGGCGAGCGTGTCGCCGAAGCCCATCTCCTGCTCCTTCGTCTGATTGAACGCGCCGCCGGCGATCCCGATAAACATGACGACGATGCCGAAGTGGACGAGGTATCCGCCGTAACGGCGGGTGTTGCGGCGGATCAGAAGGAGCGTCGCCGAGGCCAGATTGCGACCGGTCTGGGTGCGAACGACGTTGGCTCCGCGGAGGAACTCGGCCGTAATGGCGGTGGTGACGCAGGCTGCCAACGAAAAGGCCATGAGGGAGAAGATGGTGGAGGTCTTGTCGTCGCCGTCTTTCCAGGGCTGGTCTACAAAGATTAAGAGCAAAGCGAGCGTGGCGAAGAAGGCAATACCGGGAAGGACAAAATTTTTGCGAATGGAACGAATGGAGGTGGAGCGCCACGCGAGTAGCGGCCCGATGCCTGTGAGGAAGAGCAGGAAAAGACCGACGGGGATATTGACACGATTGTAGAAGGGAGCGCCGACGGTGACCTTGGAGCCAGTAACATACTCCGAAAGAACGGGAAAGAGGGTTCCCCATAACACAGTAAAGCAAGCGGCCAGTAGAACTAAGTTATTGAAGAGAAAGGAGGACTCGCGGGATACGAGTGATTCCAGCTTGTTCTCGGTCTGAAGGTGGTCGCGCTGTTTGAAGAAGGTAAACAGGCAGACAGAGAATACGATCAGGATGAAGCCGTAAAACCAGTAGCCGATGTTCGATTGGGCGAAAGCATGGACCGAGGAGACGATGCCGGAGCGGGTGAGCAGCGTGCCGAGGATCGTGAGCATGAAGGTGGAGAAGATGAGCCAGACGTTCCAGCTTTTCATCATGCCGCGCTTCTCCTGCATCATGACGGAGTGGAGAAAGGCGGTGCCGGTGAGCCACGGCATCAGGGAGGCATTTTCGACGGGGTCCCATCCCCAGTAGCCGCCCCAGCCGAGCACGGAGTAGGCCCAGTGCGCGCCGAGGAAGATGCCGCAGGTGAGGAAGAGCCAGGTGACCATCGTCCAGCGGCGGGTGATGTGTATCCACTTCTCGCCAGGATAGCGCATCATCAGCGCGCCGAGGGCGAAGGCGAAGGGGACGGAGAATCCGACGTAGCCGAGATACAGCATCGGGGGATGGATGACCATCTCCGGATATTGGAGGAGAGGATTAAGGCCGAAGCCGTCTCCCGCAAGCGGACCGGGCTGGATGGCGAAGGGGGGCGCGGCGAAGTTAAGCAGTAGGAGGAAGAAGACCTGAACGCCGGCAAGGATTACGGAAGCATAGGCGGAGAGCCGCACATCGACGCGGTGTCTGGAGCGAAGGACGAAACCATAGGCCGAAAGGAGCCAAGCCCAGAGGAGGAGAGAGCCTTCCTGGCCGGACCAGAGAGCGGAGAACTTATAGGCCGTGGGCAGAGAACGGTTGGTATGATGGAGGATGTAGGAGACGGAGTAGTCGTTGGTGAAGGCGGCCCATACGAGGGCAATGGCGGCGCAGCTGAGGGCGATGAAGCTCGCAAGACCGGCACGGCGGGCTGTCTCGCCCAGGCGATTGGAGGCGTCGTTAGAAGGAGTGTCAGATACTGCCGCGCGGCGAAGAGCGACAGCCCCAATGACTAGAGTGTAAGCCGTCAGGGCGAGAGCGAGGATCAGGGAGAAGCTGCCAAACTCCGGCATGGGATGGGCGGTCATATCGCTGCACTCATTCTCTCAGGGTAGTTAGAAGAGGGCAATGCGCGACATGGATGGCACGATAGTTTTTTGTTCCGGGTATCGCCGCTTCAACCAAAACAGAGAAGCCGCTATGCGGGGGCCAGAAGATTCTGAACGCAGATAAGGAGCTCGTCGGGAAAGAGAGGTTTGTTGCGGAATGTGACGTTCAGGCCGGTATATTCCATTTCGGCTTCTTCCATGCCGCTGATTACGAGGATCGGAAGTTGAGCATGAGTTCGACGGAGTTCCCGTACAAATTCAGCTCCCGTCATGCCGGGCATAAAGTGATCGGTAATGACGAGGCCGATCTCTTCCTGCAATTCGCCGGATTGGAGTTGGATCAAGGCGCGCTGGGGATTGAGAGCGGCGATGACGAAGTATCCCACACGACGAAGGATCGTCTGCCGTGTCGCGGCTTGAACGGCATTGTCATCGATCAGGAGGATTGCGGGAGTCATTTAATTCCAGGAAAGCTGGCTAATTCCAAGAAAGCTGGCAGAAAGAGCGTTACACGGTTAGTCACCCATCCTGCAATCCATAATGTGATGCCAAAACAAGGTGAACCGCGTGGGGAAGATTTTTACTTTTAAGATACCTTACCGATAATGCGTGAAGAACCCTCCGCTGGACTGGAAGGTCACCAGCATTTAGAGTTGCGTGCAGCACTGTATCCCAAGGACCCCGTGAATCTACATTGGATCGACTGGCTGATTATGCTGGTCTACTTCGTCTTTGTGCTTGGTATCGGCTTCGCATTGAAGCGGTATATGCGCACGTCGAACGACTTCTTTTTGGCGGGTCGCTCAATCCCGGCCTGGGTCTGCGGCCTTGCATTCATCTCGGCGAACCTGGGGGCCCAGGAAGTGATCGGCATGGGCGCTTCGGGAGCGAAGTACGGGATCATCACGAGCCAGTTTTATTGGATTGGCGCAATTCCGGCGATGGCGTTCGTGGGAATCTTCATGATGCCGTTTTACTACGGGTCGAAAGCGCGTTCAGTACCGGAGTTTTTGCGGCTGCGCTTCGATGAAAAGACGCGCGCCATAAATGCGTTCAGTTTCGCCATCATGACGGTCTTGAGTTCCGGCATCAGCATGTATGCGATGGCGCTGCTGATCCAGACGCTTGGATTGTTCCACGGCATTATTCCGGACGCGTACATCTTTCATGTGTCGATCATCCTGTCGGGACTGATCGTGCTGGGGTATATCTTTCTCGGCGGCTTGACGAGCGCGATCTATAACGAGGTATTGCAGTTTTTTCTGATCGTGGCTGGATTCGCCCCGCTGGTGTGGATCGGACTGCGGAACGTGGGCGGGTGGCGGGGAATCAAGCAAGCATTGCCGGCGACGATGACGCACTCGTGGCGTGGACTGGCTCATGCCTCGACCAATACTTTAGGCGTAGAGTGGGTCGGGCTGGCAATGGGGCTGGGATTTGTGCTCAGCTTCGGATATTGGTGCACGGACTTTCTGGTGATCCAGCGCGCAATGGCGGCGGACTCCGAGGTTTCGGCGCGGCGGGTGCCCCTGATCGCGGCGATTCCGAAGATGTTCTTTCCGTTTCTGGTGATCTTGCCTGGACTGATCGCGGTTTCGATAACCAGTCATATGGCGACACCCACCGCGGCGTATATGCAAAGCGCCGACGGACGTGCCGTGCCGCTCGATGAAGCGCATCCGCACGGAATCATCCCGCTCAAGACGGATCCCATGAGCGGGCAACCGGTGGTGGATTCGAGCGGGAACCCGGTCTACAACTACGATTTGGCGATTCCCGTGATGTTATTGCATTTCTTCCCGACGGGCATTCTTGGATTGGGACTGACGGCGCTTCTAGCCAGCTTTATGTCCGGCATGGCGGGGAACGTCACCGCGTTCAACACGGTGTGGACGTATGACATCTATCAGGCTTACATCAATAAGAAGGGCACGGACGCGCATTATCTGTGGATGGGCCGAATGGCCACGGTGGGTGGGGTTGTGCTCTCGATCGCGGCGGCTTATGCGGTGACCAACTTCAACAACATCATGGACGCGCTTCAACTGGTGTTCTCCATTGTGAATGCGCCTTTGTTTGCGACGTTCCTGCTGGGAATGTTCTGGAAGCGAACGACCGGGCATGGGGCGTTTACCGGGCTGGTCGCCGGTACGCTCGCGGCTCTGGTGCATCATGGATTGACACTTCCGGCGGACGCGGCGGCAGGAATACACGGCGGCTGGATTGCCGTGGTTCATCACTATCCAAGCGATATGGCGCAAAACTTCTGGACGGCCATTTTTGCATTTTTCGTCAATCTGGTCGTGACGGCGGGGGTGAGTCTGCTGACAGAGCCTTATCCTGAGTCGCGTCTGGTGGGGCTGGTCTATTCGTTGACACCCCAGCCGATCGAGACGCATCTGCGCTGGTACCAGAAGCCCGCGACGCTGGCGATCCTTGTGCTGGTGATGGCCGTGGCGCTCAACATCGTGTTCCGGTAAGGAGAGAAAAAATGGGACTCGATATACGTATACCACTGGGTTTGCTGTTTTTGTTCACGGGCGGAATTATGGCGGGTTATGGGCTGTGGACGCGCGGAGATGCGGCGGTCTACGCGCCTTCCATGGGAGTAAACCTCAATCTCGCGTGGGGCGCGATGATGTTTGTTTTCGGCCTGGTGATGTATCTTGTTGGGCGGCGGCAGCGTTGGCAGGATGACCCCGTCGGCCCACGACCATGGGAACGGAAGGGTGGCCACTAACTTCCCACTCAACAAGCTACAGCGCCCTAATCATTGCTTTTCATCATGCACATACCCTGTATTGCGATAATGGAGCGATGAAGCGACGCGTCATCGGGCATTACGAGTTTGTGCGAAAGATCGGGGCTGGTGGCAGCGGTATTGTCTTTCTAGCGAACGACACGATGTTGCAACGGCCCGTGGTGCTGAAGCTTTTGAAGCGAGGTACCCTGACGGCGGAGCAGATGCGGTCCACGCAACTCCGCGAGGCCCGGCTAGCCTCGGCGATCGACCATCCGAACGTCTGCGCGATCTATGACGTGGGTGAGGTGCGGGATGACGGCGAGGACGAGGCTTACATCGTCATGCAGTACATTCCCGGCAAGTCGCTCGATAAGCTGATCGCGGCGGGGCCGGCGAGCCTTCAGCTGGTGCTTTCGTGTGGCATACAAATTTCGGACGGGCTTTCGGCCGCGCATTCGCTTGGGATCTTCCATCGTGACCTCAAACCGGCCAACGTCATGCTGACCGATGGCGGACTCATTAAGATTTTAGACTTTGGACTGGCGCGGCGGCTTGATCCGGAGCAGATTGAGTTCGACCCTTCGGGGCCGGTCAGCAAGCGGGCACCCGTTGCGGGGGCCACGTATACCGCGCGTGGCGGAACGATCGCATATATGGCTCCGGAGCAGTTCGTCACGGGACAATCAAGCGTACAGTCCGACATCTTCGCGTTGGGCTTGATTCTCTACGAGTTGGCGACAGGACGGCATCCGTTTCACCGGCCGGACGCGCCCGAGTTTCAGAGTATTCGCGCCATCCAGTATGCCGACCCACCGTCGCTGCGGGAGATCGCGCCGGAACTGCCGGTGGAGTTCGAGAGCCTGGTGCTGCGCTGTTTGGAAAAACAGCCCTCGGCGCGGTTTGCTTCGACGGCGGATGTGCGCGAAGGGCTGCGGACGATCATGCACAACCGTCAGCTGGATTCGATCTCGCTGCCGGGTGATGGAAGCGGCGGCCTGATGGCGCAGGGGAGGCTGCCACTCGATACGCCTGAAGAAGAGAAGCGGTCCACGGGTATCCTGTCGATGTTGGCCGAGCGCTTTCGCGAGAGTGGAATGACCAGCACAAGCAAGCCGAACAGCATCGTGGTGCTGCCCTTCATCAACTTCGGCGATGCAGGCGGCGCCGCCGATCCGACGCCGCTCTACGGGTATGCGCTGGCCGATGCGCTGGCGGCGCGGCTGGCACGGATGCCGTCGCTGGTGGTAAGGCCGTCGAGCTCCCTGATGTCCGTGCCGACACAACAGCTCGATCCCCTGGCGGTCGGCAAGCGGCTGCTGGTGCAGTTCGTGTTGGCGGGCAACTTCATGCGATCGGAGAAAGGCTTCGACCTGAACTGGCAGCTGCTGGACGTGCCGGGGCAAAGTGTACGAGCGGGCGGGTCGATCAACGTGGCGAGCTTCGATCTAATATCCGTACAAACAGAGATATGCAACGAAGTCTTCAGTACCCTGCAAGGCTTTGGCGGATTCCAGTCAGGGGCGGAGACTACACGCGGCGGATCGCTGACGCAGAGTATGTCCGAGGACTACCTCCAGGCGCGCGCGGTGCTCTCGTCATTCATGTCGCGAACCGGAAGCCGGGACGATCTGGATCGCGCGCGAGAACTTTTCGAGCGCGTCACCAAGCAGGACGATCTCTATGCGCCGGGGTGGTCGGGGCTGGGAATCACGCATCTACAGTACGCGCGACATGGCCTCGGCGGACAGATGCATGTGCTCGAAGCAAGGCGGGCATTCGACAAGGCGCTGTCGCTCGATCCGGGATCGGTTGAGTCGAATCTTTATCGGGTCTATATGTTGCTGTCCCGAGGCGAGAAGGAGTCGGCGCGGCATGGAATCGAGCATCTGCTTCAAACGGCGGGAAACGATTGGAATGTACATCTGGTCGCCGGGCAGACTCTGCGAATCGATGGCATGTATGAAGACGCGCTCGATCAGTTCAATATCTCGCTTCGGCTAAATCCGGCGAACGCGGCGCTGATCTATAACAATCGCGCGCGAGTCTATCAATACCAGAACCAATTGGAACTGGCGGCGGATGAGTTGGAGAAGGGACTGACGCTTGAGCCGAAGCAGCCGCTGCTGCGTATTTCACTGGGCTATCAATATATGAGGATGGGCGATCTACAGCAGGCGATCGGGACGCTCGAGCAGGTGATCCGCGACGAATCCAGTCTGCGGATCGTTTTTCCGACGATCGCATTATGCTACGTGCAGCTTGGCGAGCGGCAGAAGGCGGCGACGTTCATCGTGGATGAGACCCTGTCGGCGGCCGAGGCGGATAGCGAGATGGCCTACCGCCTGGCGACCTATTTTGCGTTGGAAGGGGACGAGTCGGAGGCGCTGCACTGGTTGCGGCGGGCGATCTATCTCGGCAACGAGAACTATCCCTGGTTTTCGATCAACCCGGCGTGGCGCAAGTTGTCGGGGCATGGCGATTTCGAACGGATTCTGGAGGATTTGAAGAAGAGCTATCGACGAAATCAGAAGAATTGGAAGCGGCTGCTGGCGCAGGTGCGGGACTAGTACCGGTCGAGGATTACACTAAAGGCATGGCTACTCCTCTGGGATATGCAAGGCATGGAGGCACGGGCGTGCCCAATGGCGATCGTCCGGTGCGCGGCGGCTCGGCCAAAATGGCGACGGCGGACTTGAACGCGAAACGTCCGAAGCCCCCGTTGAAGAAGGTGCTGCCGGAAGTGTGGGCGCTGGTAAAACCCCGCGTCTGGATGTTGAGCGGCAGTTTCCTGATTATGATCGTCAACCGGGCAAGCGGTCTCGTGCTGCCGGCCTCCTCGAAGTTCCTGATCGACAATGTGATGGGCAAGAAGCAGATCTATCAGCTCCCGTGGATTGTGGGAATCGTCGTCTTGGCGACACTGATTCAGGGTGCAACTTCGTACTCTCTCACACAGATACTGTCAAAGGCCGGGCAAAGGCTGATCGCGGAGCTGCGGACTAAGGTGCAAGCCCATATCGGGCGGCTGCCGGTAGCTTTCTACGACGAGAACCGCACCGGGACGCTGGTGGCGCGGATCATGTCGGACGTTGAAGGCGTCCGAAACATTATCGGTACCGGCATCATTGATTTCTTCGGTGGGGCGCTGACGGCGATCTTCGCGTTCTTCTATCTGCTGCATACCAGCGCGAAGATGACGATGCTCACCTTCTTCATCCTGGTGCTCTTCGGGCTGGTCCTGATGCGCGCGTTGAAGATTATTCGTCCAATCTTCCGCGAGCGTTCGAAGATCAATGCCGAGGTGACGGGCCGCCTGACAGAGTCTCTGGGTGGAGTACGCGTCATTAAGGGGTATCACGCTGAGGATAGCGAGGCGAACATTTTTTCGAAGGGTGTCGACCGGCTGCTGCAAAACGTGATCTCCTCGCTCACGGCGCAGTCGCTGATGAGCCTGGCATCAACGGCTATTCTCGGCATCGTGGGCGCGATGGTGATGTATCTCGGCGCGAGTCAGGTAGTGCATGGCACGCTGACAACCGGCGGCTACGTGGTCTATGTCATGTTTCTGGCGTTCATGATTGCGCCGATCGTACAGTTCGTCTCCATCGGGACCCAGTTGACCGAAGCTATGGCTGGGCTGGACCGCACAAACGAAATCCTCGGCGAAAAGCAGGAAGATGCCGACCCGCGGCGTACCGTCACGCTGCCGGTGATGCGCGGGGATGTTGCCTTCGAGAACGTCACCTTTGCCTATGAGGCGGGTAAGGATGTGCTGCACGGGATCAGTTTCGACGCTCGGCCAGGCACGGCCACGGCGCTGGTCGGCTCGTCCGGTTCTGGGAAGTCGACCATCATCTCGCTGATCTGCGCGTTCCATGATGCGGGTGGCGGCCGTATCACCGTGGACGGTATGGACCTGGCAACAGTGCGGCTGGATAGTTACCGGGCGCAGCTAGGCGTGGTGTTGCAAGAGACGTTTCTGTTCGACGGCACGATTCGCGAAAATGTGCGCTTCAGTCGGCCCGAGGCGACGGACGAGGAGCTGTACGAGGCTTGCCGCATCGCGCGCGTGGATGAGTTCGCGGAGGCATTCGAGGAGCAATACGAAACCATCGTTGGGGAGCGCGGCGTAAAACTTTCGGGGGGTCAAAGGCAGCGTATTTCGATCGCCAGGGCAATCCTGGCGAACCCGCGGATTCTGATCCTCGACGAAGCCACGAGTTCGCTTGACTCGGAATCGGAGGCTTTGATTCAGGAAGGGTTGAACTTTCTGATGAAGGGAAGGACAACCTTCGTGATCGCGCATCGTCTGTCGACGATCCGGCGCGCGGACCAGATCCTTGTGATCGAACATGGGAACATTCTGGAGCGCGGTACGCATGAGGTACTCTATGCGCTCGGCGGGCGCTACCGGGAACTATACGACCGGCAGCATGGGATCGAGCGAAATCTCTTTTTGGCTCCGGGCGAGGGAGGCAAGATGTCGATTGACGTGGAACTGCTTGCAAAAGCCTAATTGCAAGAGCCGTGTGCGCTCCCGCAGGAAAGCGGCTTCGGCACATTCGGTTTGCTCTAATCGGTTACGTGCTCTATGCCCAGTTGGGTAAGCAGAAACGCATAGTCGAACGCGATCTCCTTCAAATAGTCATAGCGGCCGGATGCTCCTCCGTGACCCGCGTCCATGTTGACGTGGAGCAGTAGCAGAGTGTCGTTACGCTTCAGGGTGCGGAGCTTGGCGACGTATTTGGCTGGTTCCCAGTACATCACCTGCGAGTCGTTAAGGCTGGTTTTGACGAGCATGGCGGGAACGGAGCCGGGATTGAGCTTATCGAGATTTTCGTAAGGGGAATACGCCAGCATGGTGCGGAAGGCGTCCGGCTCGTTGGGGTTTCCCCACTCTTCATATTCGGCAACGGTAAGCGGCAGACTGGCGTCAAGCATGGTGTTCATCACATCGACAAAGGGAACATGCGAGAGAACAGCGCGGAAGAGTTCCGGACGAAGATTGACGACCGCGCCCAGCAGCAGCCCCCCGGCACTGCCGCCCTCAATAGCGACGCGGGCTGGGTCCCCATAGCCCCGTGCCGTCAACTGCTCGATTGTGGCGATAAAGTCGGTAAATGTGTTCATCTTGACGGCCATCTTGCCGGCGTCGTGCCAGGAGTCTCCGAGTTCGCCGCCGCCACGTATATGGGCGTAAGCGAGCACGATGCCGCGGTCCAGAAGGGACAAACGCGTGTGACTGAAACCTACCGGAAGCGCATACCCATAAGAGCCGTAGCCATACACATAAAGCGGGCTGGTGCTGTCGCGGGAGAAACGATCACGACGATAGACGAGCGAAACAGGAACTTCGACACCATCGGGCGCGGTCATCCAAAGGCGTTCCGAGGCGTAGCGCGTGGGGTCAAACCCGCCGGGAACCTCTTGCTGCTTCAGTAAAGTGGAGTTGCCCGTTGCGATGTCGTACTCATATACAGAGGCGGGCGAGACGAGAGAGGTATAGCCATAGCGAAAAGTTGTCGTGTCGAATTCGCGATTGGTATGCGGCCCGGCGGTATAAGTAGGCTCCGGGAAGGCGATGGCCCGAGCGGAGCCTAGCGTGTTATCCAGGTTGAATCCGAAGACATCCAGTACCGGCAAGCCGAGGCTACGGCGCGTGGTGACCAAAAAGCTTTGGAACAAATCGATGTCTTCAAGTGGCGATTCAGGGTCAAGCTGAAGGAATTCGGTCCAGGCTTCACGGCCGGGTGTTGCGACCGGTGCGGTCACGACGCGGAAGTTCTTGCCATGATCATTCGTGCGGATATAAAACAAGCCATCGCGATGCTCAGGGTAATACTCCTGATCGTCGACCCGTGGAGCAAGCAGGCGAAACGCTGCTCTAGGCTCATCCGCGAGAAGGAAACGATATTCGTTCGTGGTGTGACTGCCGGCTTCCATCATCAGGAGCTTTCCGTCCCGGGTGCGGCCCACGCCAAGGTTGAAACGCTCGTCCTCCTCGACATAGATCAGGGTGTCCCGCGCTACGGAATCGCCAAGCTGATGCCGGAAGAGGCGGTCCTGACGTTTAGTGTTTTCGTCTTCGGTGGTGTAGAAGAGCGTCGTCGAGTCGGCTGCCCAGGCGAGCGAGCCTATACGTTCGGCCGTGTCCGGCAGGTCCAAGCCAGTTTCAAGGTCGCGAATGTGGAGAGTGTACTGGCGAAAGCCTGTTTCATCGGTTGAATAGGCAAGTCTGGTGCCGTCGGGGCTGACCGCCATGGCGCCCACGGACATAAAGGGCTTTCCCGTCGCCAGTCGATTGACATCAAGCAGGATCGCCTCTGCCTCACCTTCGTCAAAGCGCGGAGAGACCACACGGCGGCGGCAATGGATCGGGTATTGCAGCCCCTCCACGGTGCGGACGTAGTACCACCAGCCATCCTGACGAGAAGGCACGCTCTCGTCGGTTTCCTTAATATGCGAGATCATCTCGCCATAGAGCCGCTTTTGAAGTGGCTCGGTCGCAGCCATCGCCTGCAGGGTATGGGAGTTTTCCGCTTGGAGATGGGCGAGCACTTCCGGCGAGGACTTCTCGCGCATCCAGCGGAAATCGTCCCGCAGGGTGATGCCATGGAGCACGATGGGCGTGGGTTCGCGGCGAGCGTCCGGCGGCAGAAGGGAAGAGGTCTGGGTCATAAGGCGAGAAGTGCTCCGTAGATCAGAATACAGCCGGGCAACCATAGATCGCTTCTCGACACCAAATCACATGTTTGTTAATGCGGACACTGGAATGATGTCCGGGAGGAAACGATGAAGATATCTGGAACACGGGCAATTTTATTAAGCGCGGCAATGATGCCCTTTTCAATGTGCGGGCAGGTAAACTCCAACCCGGCGCAACCGAGTCAACCCATCAACTCGCAGGCAAATCCTTCAGGCGCGGGCATGGCTGGCGCGATGACAGGCTCGCCGTCCACGGGAGCGGGCGACGCCCAAACGATGAAGGATAAGATGTTTCTGCGCAAGGCGGCGGCGGGCGGCATGGCCGAGGTACAACTCGGACAGCTTGCAGCAGATAAGGGCGGCAGCCCAGACGTGAAGGCTTTCGGTCAAAAGATGGTAACCGACCACACTGCGTTGAATAACGACATGAAGCCGATTGCCGAGCAAATGGGCGTCACGCTGCCCAAAAAAATCAAGCCGGCCGATCAGGCCGAATACGACAAGCTTAATGCGATGTCCGGTGATGATTTCGACAAGGAGTATCTAAGCTACATGGTGAAAGATCACCATGAGGATCTGCGAGAGTTCCGCACGGAAGATAGCACGGTTCAGGACCCCACCTTGAAGGCCGCTGTCGACAAAGGCTATCAAGTAATTCGTGAGCATACGCAGATGGTCGATAAGCTAGCTAAGGATAAAGGCCTTGCTGTCCCTCAGCGGCGTGGTGCAGCATCGGCGTCACCCTCGCAGCAGTAATGCTTTGTACATCAGCAATAACAGGAGGATGCCGCGGCATCCTCCTGTTATTTAAGTACGGCGTAAGATGGATTACATGACGCGTGTATCCAGGTGGGCAGCTTGTTTGATCTTGCTGCTAGTATCGTCCGCTTGGCTGTACGCGGAAAAGGTAGCCGATCTCCCCCAGCCGACTTCCTATGTAAGCGACTTTGCCGCGGTTCTTGATGCTTCGACACGTCAGTCCGTGGAAGATGTGTGCCTCCAGGCAGATCGACAAGCTCACGCGCAGATCGCGGTTGTAACCATTAAGGCCCTGGACGACGATCAATCCATTGAAGAGTTTGCGAGTCAACTCGAGGACAAATGGAAGGTGGGAACCAAGGGCACGGACCGCGGTGTGCTGATGGTCTTCGTCATTTCCCCGACACGCGGACGCATTGAGGTCGGCTACGGGCTTGAAGGCATTCTGAATGACGCCAAGGTAGGCGATATTGGCCGGATGATGGCTCCCTATGCGCAGCATGGCGACTACGATCAGGCTATTCCGCTTGGAGTGCAGAAGATCGCCCAGGTGATCGCGACCGACGCGGGTGCTACGCTGACGCCGATCGTGCACCAGTATCACCGTGAGCAGGTCGCAAGCACGCCGTTGAGCCTGGGTCAGCTGCTGCTATTCGGAGGATTGGCGCTGGTTGTTCTGCTGGTACTGGTCCGCACCGGAAATACGGGCATCCTTTGGTTCATTCTCGGGAATTTAATGGGTGGCGGCGGTTTTGGCGGAGGACGCGGAGGCGGACGAGACAACGACAACGGAGGCGGTGGATTCGGCGGCTTCGGTGGCGGAGGCTCGGGCGGTGGCGGCGCAAGCGGAGACTTCTAGCGGTAGACTTGAATTGCGGTAAACGAGGAAATAATGAAATCAATGTGGGCAGTGCTGGGCGTTGTGGGGCTGATTCTGGTCCTGCTGCTGTTTGTCGGTGGAAGCTATGTAAGCGCCAAGAACACTCTTGTGCAGAAAAACGAAGATGTCGACCGCGCGTATTCACAGGTCAATATCGTGCAACAGCGGCGTTTGGACCTGATCCCAAACCTCGTTGCGACAGTGAAGGGGTATACGGCCGAAGAGACAACCGTGCTTACCAACATCGCCAATGCGCGCGCGGGTGTACTCGGCGCGCCGGATAGGGCGAGCAGCATTCAGGCCAACACGAAACTCGATGTGGCGCTCGGACCGTTTTTTCGGCTGCAGGAGCAGTACCCGAACTTGAAGGCGAATGAGCAGTTTACGAGGCTCTCGGACGAGTTGGCGGGCACGGAAAACCGGATTGCGGTAGAGCGTAGCCGGTACAACAAGACGCTGGAGGACTACAACGTCTATGTGCGGCAGTTCCCGAATAGTATTTGGGCGAACATGGCCGGTTTTCACTATAGGGATGAATACTTCAAGGGCAACCCAGAGAACAGCACCGCACCGAAGGTAGACTTCAGCAAATAACCAGTCATTCTTCAGATCAAGGCCGTCGCGCGAAGCGACGGCCTTGGTATTCATCTGAGCGGCGAAATGATAAGCGTTGCGGCTATCCAAGCTTTGTCTTACGCTAGCTTATAAATGAGGCCACGGCGGAAGCTTCATCATCCTTGACGTCGAAGACGGTGTAGAGCTTGGTGATCTGTAAAAGATCGTGGACCTTCTTCGTCAAGTTCAGCAGCTTAAGCTCGCCGCCGCTATTCTTAATGGTCGTGAAGGCTGAAACAAGTTCTCCAATGCCCGAGCTGTCGATATAGCTGATATCCCCGAGGTTCAGCAGAATCTTGTTGGACCCCTTGGCGAGTACATCGCGCACGGCATCGCGAAGCGTCACGCTGCCTTCACCCAGCGTGATGCGGCCGCTAAGGTCTAAAATGGTGATTCCGTCGACTTCGCGAGTCTTTACTTTCATGCTCATAGAAAATCTCCTTAGCTCTTTGTGGCTAGTGTACGCCGTTTGATCAGCGTGAGTTCCGTGCCTGGGAAAAGCTGACGAAAGTGTACCTCATCCATAAAAGCGCGGATGAGAAAGATGCCGCGGCCAGACCCGCGAAGGATATTCTCGGGGGCGAGCGGGTCGGGGATACTGTCGGGATCCAGCCCGGAACCTTCGTCCGCGACACGAATGGTGAGCGAGTCGTCAGTCATCTCGAAAGCGGCCGTGACGTGCTTCCGCGTGCTGTAGGCGTTTCCATGAAGGACGGCGTTGACGCATGCCTCGCGCACGGCCATGGCGATATGCGGTATCGTGTCCTCGTCGAATCCGGCAAGCTGGGCATACTGCTCTGCGATTTGCTCGACCTGATCGACGCTGGCGAGGGACGAAGGAAGAGTGAGGCTGACGCGGCTGGTGGTCGAATCTGCCAATACGATCCTCGAAACGACAATCGGTTCAACTGTCACCGGTGTTCTGCGCTGGTCCGGCAATGTTCGCAGTTTGCTTGCGCCGGCAAGAGAAGTCAAGCGGGACGCTTTTAGAAGCTGTATTTCACACCGCCATCGGGGAAGATAGGCATTTGGTTCTGCTGCACGGGCAAGCCTTTATTCGGCTGCCATAGATAAGAGTAGAAGTTGGTTTGGTTGAGGGCGTTATCGAGACCGACATGCCACAAAAGCGAGCCCGAGCGAAACGCGGTTGATCGTTCGAGCCGAAAGTCCAGTCGCCCATACACCGGGCCGCGGGCGGCGTTGATCCGAGAGAGTTGATACACATCGCGGTTTTGCTGAACACTCAGCGTCATATCGTCGGGCGTATACGGCCGGCCCGACGTAGCGGTGTACCGCGCGGAGGTGGTGAAGCCGTGAGCCATATGCATGACGGCGGCCATGTTGGCGACCAGCGGAATGTCGGCGCTGCCATTGCGAAAGACTCCGTCGAGGCCGCTGTATTGGTTTTTCGAGTAAGCGAGATTGCTTGAGATCGTCAGGCGGGAAGAGGGGCGCAGATCGAGAGACAATTCCGCGCCGGTCGCCCGGCCTAAGCCCCGGCTAGCCATGGGAAACATGAGGAAAGCCTGACCAAAAGTATCCGAGACGTTCGCAAGGGAGAGCTGGGTAAATTGCGTCGAGACAGGATAATCGCGGTACGTCTTGCGGTAACCGGCAAGGGAGATATGGATGCGGCTGCGCTCGACGAGGGTGACAGCGGCGGTCAGATGCCGGGCGCGGATCGGGCTGAGCGTTTGGTTCTGCTGAAACGAAAGAAGATACAGGTAAGCCGGCATCTGGGCGTAGTCCGCAATGCCGAAGGTGAAGGTGTGCGCTTTGCCGAGCGGAAAGGAGAGCGACGCCTTCGGGGTGAGGGCGTAGTGGCCGCCGAAGGCCCAATGGTGAGCGCGCTCCGCGAGTGTCAGGCGCAAACCCAATGGCAAGGTGATGTTGGCCTGTGCATAGCCGGCGTCTTCGCCCGTGGACAGATTACGATGGACATTGGTCGCGCTGTTTGCCGTAGGATCGGCGTCGTAGGGGTTGGTGGCGAGTCCTTCCGGTTGAGCGATATTGTAATGGATGCGGGTCACGGTTTCAGTCGATCCACCGCTCAGCGTCACGCGGGCGCTGGGCTGGAATGTAAACTGCGTTTTCATGGAGGTATTGCCATCGTGCGTCTGCTCGTTATAGATGGCCAGGCCTCCTTGTGTCTGATCGTTTTCGAGTACGCTCTGCGCTTGCTCGGAGTTCGACAGCGTGAAGAGGCCGAACGCGTTGCTTGAAAAGAGGTGCTGCCAGTTGAATCCGGTGGTGTTGCGCCAGCCGCTGTAGCGCACGTCGACCGGGTTGGTCTCCTCAGGATCGTTCGGGTCGGGATGGATGTTGATGGAGTCGATGCCGGTAAGGGAGAGTCCCCATATCTTGTCGCCATTGGCAAATGTCGTATCGCCGCGAACGAGGTTATTGGAGTAGCTGGGCACTCCGTTCATGCCGATATCGTTGGTAAAGAAGCGCAAGACCCCTTCACGACCCGAGACGAACAATGAGCCGTGCCGGCCAATCGTGCGGGAGTCGAGTCCGCCAACGCCTGCAATGCCAGCCTCGGTCATGTGGCGAACGCCGGGATGCGCGCCCGCTTCGCCATCGGGGATGGTGGAGATTTCGACGACGGAGGAGAGGCGGTCGTCGAACTTGGCGTCGTAGGAAGCGGTGTGGAGCGTCATGTTCTGTACGGCGGCGTTATCGATCATGGAGACGAAGCCGCCGGTCGAGTTCGACAGCGCGAGGTGGCTGATGGAGTGGACGTCGATGTTGTCGATGACGAAGAGGTTCTCGGACGAGTTGCCGCCGCGGACCAGAAAGTCATTACGGGCGTCCGAGTCGGCAACGACACCGGGAAGCAGCTGAAAGAAACGGCCCGGGTCTTCGTAGGCCCCGGCGGCGGTGCTAATCATCTCCGGGGTGATGAGGATGCTTGTCGGGCTGACCGGTGAGCCCGGAGCGAAGACCTCGATGGAGGTACTGGTCGCGGGACGGGTGAGTCCGTCGGCGCTTGCGCTGGAAGAGGAGATGGACGAACCGGCATCGGCCAGTAAGGCGGATGCGGCCTTAGCCGCGGCCGGTTTTTCGCTCGCGCAAAGTGTCGCGCCGAACGAGCAGAAAGCGATTACGGCGATAGATCGCGTCACAACCAAATACATCAAGGCCCCCGTGTGTCTGTGAGTTCTTTAATCGACCAAGGGGCAAACAAGGGTGCACATGTTTCAAAGGAGTACAGGGTTCTGTGTTTTCTCTACTGTAGCGGAGAACCTTCCTGCAATCGTTGGAAAACAAGGCAGACAGCGGTTTTTCATCCTTGAGCAACATTGTCGATCATGGTTCGTCACAAGTGCCGGACGGGGACGCCGGACCGGTTAGCCGTACCGTGGGTTTAGCATGGCGTAGAGCTGTGTTTGCCCGCCAGCCCCTTCGCAAGACCAGACATCATGACCAATCGTACCCACGAACGGACAAGCGTCGCCATGATGATGGGCGCGCCCGTCCTCGACGCGACTGGGAAGCTCTTCGGCAGCGTGCGGGAGTTCGCGGTCGATACACTTACCGATGTGCATACCGTCCAGTCGCTGGTCGTGCGACGTGGCGGGCGGGCGCTGCTGGTGCGCGTGGCGGAGTTGCAGGTCGATAGCGCCTGCGCTCATATACAGCTAAGCGCGGGCGCCATGCCGGTTGCGATGGCGGAGCCGCTGGCAGACGATCAGACCTATCTCTTCCTGGAACGCGACCTGCTCGATCAGCAGATCATCGACGTGCATGGGCACAAGGTAGTGCGGGTCAACGATGTGGACCTCGTTTGGGTTCCCGCGGGCGAGGCACATCTTGCGCTGCGGATCGCCGAGGTCGAAGTGGGGACGCGCGGTGCCGTGCGGCGGCTGCTGAAGGGCTTGCCGAAAGCGGCGGTGGCGCGGGCCGCCGGCCGGTTTCCCCCGAGCGTCATTCCCTGGGAGTTCGTCGACCTGATCGACCGCGATCCGGCGCGGCGGGTGAAGCTGAAGATCGAGCAGGAGAAGCTCTCGCGGATGCACCCGTCGGATATCGCCGACATCCTTGAAGACCTCGCCCCGGCGGAGCGGCAGGCGCTGTTCAACTCGCTCGACGAAGAGGTGGCGGCCGAGGCCCTTGAAGAGGTCGATCCGAAGATGCAGCAGGCGCTGATCGCTTCGATGGGCTCGGAGCAGATCGCCGGGATCGTCGAAGAGATGGACCCGGGCGCGGCGGCGGACCTGCTGGGCGAGCTGACGGACGAGCAGACGGACGCCATCCTCGACGAGATGGGCGTCGAGGAGCGGCAGGAGGTCGAAGAGCTGCTGGAGTTCCCGAGCGACTCGGCCGCCGGGCGGATGACGACCGAGTATGTCGCCTTACCGACTGAGGCCGCAGTCGTGGACGCGATCGTCGCGCTGCGCGGCTTCGGGGGCGATCTTGAAACGGTGACGGACGTCTATCTGCTTGACGCGACGGGCAAGATTGCTCACGTGGTGCCGCTGGTCAAGCTGCTGCTTGCCAAGGGGGGCGATCTGCTCCGGGACCTCTCGGACGGGCACGTGGTCTGCTGCCGAACGGACGCTTCCGCGAAGAAGGTGGCGGAGCTGTTCGACAAGTACAACCTGCGTTCGCTCCCGGTGGTGGATGAGGACGGGCAGCTGGCCGGGGTCGTCCATGCCGAACAGGTGATCGCGCTGCTGCGGGGCAAACGATGACGCGGTGGCGGACGTGGCGTATCCGCATCGTCCTGTTCCTCGCGGTGCTGGGGCCGGGGTTCATTACGGCCAACGTGGATAACGACTCCGGCGGCATCTACACCTACTCGCAGGCGGGCGCGCAGTACGGCTATACGCTGCTATGGACGATGATCCCGATCACGCTTGCCCTAATCGTGGTGCAGGAGATGTGCGCGCGGATGGGCGCGGTGACCGGCAAGGGGCTGAGCGACCTGATTCGCGAGGAGTTCGGGCTGCGGATGACGTTCTTCATGCTCTTGCTGCTGGTGATCGTCAACTTCGGCAATGTGGTGACGGAGTTCTCGGGCATCGCGGGCAGTATGCAGCTCTTCCACATCTCGAAGTACCTTAGCGTGCCCATCGGGGCGGCGGTGGTGTGGGCAATGGTGGTGAAGGGCAACTACAAGAGCATCGAGAAGATCTTCCTGGTGGCGAGCGTCTTCTACATCGCGTACATCATTGCCGGGGTGCTGAGCCGGCCTGACTGGCACCTGGCGCTGGTCGAGACGGTGAAGCTGCCGCCGCGCGGCGCGTGGCGCGAGAAGGACTACATCTACATGGTCGTCGGCGTGATTGGGACGACGATC
>CAXTRY010000045.1:606-21140 GCA_964246805.1 uncultured Acidobacteriaceae bacterium | reverse complement strand
ACCTGGCGGGGATCGGGCGGGCGAAACTGGAGCGTGCCGGATTACTGGAGAGCTTCGATTTCGGCGGATACAGCGATGGGTTCGGCAGGCGCCCGCAAGTTTTTCAAGCGGCGCTGGAGGAGGCTCTGCGGCGCACTGGGGCCGAGGCGCGGGTTTGTGTCGTGGGGGATACGCCGGAGGATGTGCGGGCGGCACGGGCGAACGGTTTGGACGTGGTCGCGGTAGCTACCGGGGTCTATCGCTATGAGGAACTGCTGGCGGAGGGGCCCGATCGATGTGTACGGTCGATGTTTGAGTTGCCGATCGCTTAGGAGCAGGCAGAGAGAAGGGCTTCAAACTCCACGGCGCGATGAGCGGCGGTGTGCTCGGACAGGATGCGGTTTCGGGCGTTGGTACCAAGGCGGAGACGCTCGGCGTCGGTGGTGTGTTCGAGGATGTCGGCGACCTCGGCGGCGTCTTGGGGGAGGAGGATTTCTTTGCCGGGTGTGAGAAGGTCGCTTAGGCCGGGCCAGTCGTCGGAGAGGAGGGCGGCCCCGCAGGCCGAGGCTTCAAAGAGGCGGACGGAGGGGGAGTACCCGGCAACGACCATATCGTCGCGAGTGAGATTGAGAGTAAATCGGCTTGACGAGTAAAAGGCCGGATGATCGGCGGGGGCGATGTGATCAAGGTGGCGGACGTTTGGCTGCCACATGGTGCTGGAGGGGTACTGCGGACCGGCTACGAGGAAGCCGCTGTCGGGAAGAAGAGCGGCGGATGCGTCGAGAAGGCTGAGGAGCTTTGGTTGACGATCGGCGGCGTAGGTGCCTAGATAGCTTAGGTCGGCCTGGTACTCCGGGCGAGACGGGGCGGGGCCGTAGAGGTCGGGATCGACGGAGCAGAAGAGAGGAAAGGCTTTCTTCGCGCCGAAGCGTTGTTCAAGTTCCTGGAGAGCAGGACCACCCGTAAAGCTCAGGTACGCGGCGTAGTGAGCAATGTCGTTGGCGTCCAGGTAGGCGGTATGTCCGTCGACGCGGAGGGCGGCGAGGGTGATGGGGGTATCGATGTCGTAGAAGAGAATAGGGCAGCGGGCGGTGGCGAAGAGCGCGTGAGAGGCGGCGATGGCATCGGGAAAGTAGGAACCGATGAGAATGGCGTCGGCGTCGGAGGAGGCGGCGCGGAGGGCGGGGGCGTCCCGAGCCCACGATTCGTAGAGTTGGACGGTGCAGAAGTTCGGGTGAGGGAGGTCGCGATGGTTGCGGTACCACTCGACATCCTTTTCAATGAAGTGGATGCGATGACCGCGCTGGGCGAGGGCACGCAGGAGGGCACGATACGTGGTGGCGTGGCCGTTGCCCCAGGAGGAGGTAATACTGAGGCCGAAGACGACGAGCTTCATGCGGTAGCCCGGGCGGCGAGCGCTTGGTGGAAGGCGGCTTCGGCCTGGTGGGCGCGCTGGGCATAGGTGTGATCGCGAAGGGCGCGGGCGTGAAAGGCGTTCCCGATGCGTCGGCGGGCCGCGGTGTCATAGCGGTTGAGAGCGCCGATTACCTCTTCGGCGGTTTTGACGACGAGGATTTCGGTACCGGGTGCGAAGCAGTCGTCAATGCCGGGCCAATCGTCGCACAGCAGGCAGGTGCCCGCGCCGGCGACCTCAAATACGCGAGTCGGTGGCGAAAAGCCGGAGACAGCCATGGAGGCCCGATTGACATTCAGGACCATTCCGGCGGAGCAGTTGACGCGGTTGTGCTCGGCGGTAGGGACGTGGCCGATGTAGCGCACGTTGGGCGGCATCTGCTTGTCGCCCCAGCCTTCACCGCCGAGGAGGAAGGTGCCGGTGGGGGCGAGTTCGGCGGCGCGGAAGAACAAGGCTTCGACGCGTGCCTCGCGATCGGGAAGGCGGTTACCGAGGAAAGCTACGTCGCAGGTCAGAGTGGGATCGCGGGGAACGGGAAAGTGAGTTTCAGGGTCCAGGCCGTTATACATGCTGAAGTAGGCGCGTGCACCGAAGCCGCAATAACGCTCGTTCACCCAGGGTCCGCCACCATAGGTAAGCACGGCATCGTATAGCGGCATCATGCGGCGAAAGGCATCATCCGGGTTGGCGGCCATGCGGGCGAGCGTGGCGGGGGCGTCAACATCCCAAAAGGTGATGGCGGAATGGGATTGTAGTTCGAGGACGCGACGTTCGAGGGTCTCGTCATCGACGCCGATGCCGCTATGCTTGACGATCACGTCGGCACCGGCGGCGCGGGCGAGCACGGCGTCGATCCCGATGGTGGGTTGGTAAACGACTGACTCCACGTAGGAAAAGTCGTCCGCATCCCGATGCTCCTGGCGAGCGTAGGCATCCGGCTCGGCAAATGTAATCTGGTGGCCGAGTCGCGCGAGGTATTTGTAGCAGCCGCGATAATAGGTGGCCGCTCCGTTCCAGTAGGAGGAGACGATGCTCGATCCGAACGCGAAGATCTTCATGAGAGTACATCCCGCGCCAGAACTTCGTGGCAGATGGCGGTGAGTTCGCGGGCGCGGTGATCGCAGGTGTGGCGAGAGAGGATAGTTTCCAGCCCGCGAGCGGCTTGAGCAGCAGCTTCTTTGGGATAGGTAAGGAGATGACGCAGAGCTTCTGTCATCTCAACGACATTGGCGGCGAACACAAAGTCCTCCTCGCGGAAAAGATGTTCGGTATCTTGCCAGGGAGCTGAGACGAGGGGAATACCGCAGGCAAGAGCTTCAAAGACGCGGATCGTGGGAATGCCGGTCATGGCTTCGGAGGTGTACTGCTGACGGGGGATATGGACGGTGAGCCGGGCGGAGGCATAGACGGCGGGAGCGTCCAAATTTGGAAGGTAGCCGCCGTATGGAACGTGCGCTTCCCCCAGAGCGGTGAGGCCTTCTTTGGGGTAGCGAACGCCATAGATGCGGGTAGCGGCAAGGTCGCGGAGAGCGGCGGCCGGCTGTAGGAGGAATTCACTAATTTCGGCCGAGCGCTCGCCTTCGCCCCAGTTGCCGATCCACACGATATCTACTTCTTGTATGACAGCGGAGAGCGGGCGGAAGACGGAGGTGTCCGCGGCCTCGTGGAGGGTCCAGACGCGGGTAAGGCCGAAGCGTTCTCTGTAGAGAGTGCGGAGGGCTTCACCGAACGCCAGGATGCCGTCGAAGTCATTGAGGCGAAAAGCTCGCAGCTGCTTCGGAGAGGAAGAGGCGCGGTGGTGAGTGTCATGGAAGAGGAGACGAAAGCCGAGCCGATCGCGAAAGGCGAGAAGTTTGTGGGCGAGAGCAGGCGGGTTCCACTCGTGAAGGATGACGATGTCCGCTTCGGCTAAGCGAGCTTGCCAGAGGGCTTCCGGATCGTCCGGGGCGTAGGTTTGGATGTCGAGGTCGGGATACGTGCGGACGAAATCGGCGAGGGACCGTGGGCCATCAGACTCGGTAAGTAGGTTGTCGATGGACCATTCATGCTCAGGTTCAAGGCAAGTCACATGATGACCGAGCGCAACGAGGGAGCGCATCAGGCCGCGCAGGAAGTGGGCGTTGCCGTTATTCCAATCGGAGCGCAGGGAATGCGCCAGGTAGACGATGCGAAGGCTGGCCGGCGCGCTATCCGGCATCGGTCACGAGTTCCCGGGTAGCGGTGTCGTTGAGGGCAGGAGCGGTCAGTTCCGTATAGAGATCGAGGTAAGCCTCGGTCATGCGGGAGGCGCTGAGATGGAGGGCGCGGCGATGAGCGGCTTGCTGAGCTCGGACGAGGGCTTCGGGCGAGGACTGGAGGTGGTGAAGGAGGGCGGTCAGGTTTGTCGCGCCGGTAAAGTAGAGGGCGGCGTCGCCCCAGACCTCGCGCAGGGAGGGAAGATCGTTGGCGAGGATGGCGCAGCCGCAAAGGGCTGCTTCAAGGGGCGCGAGACCGAAGGGTTCATAGACGGAAGGCGCGAGATAGAGACTGCTTGAGCGGAAAAGGGTGAGCAGTTCGGCCTCGGTAAGCGAACCGAGCAGTGTCGCGTGGCCGAGCTGCTTCGGGGCTGAGAAATCTTCATGTTCGCGCTCGCCCGCGACCAGAATGCGCATGGCGGGATTGATCGTGGTGAGGAGCGCGACGTTTTTAGCTTGATCCCAGAGACGGCCGACCGAGACGGCCTGAAGGTGCCGGGTTGGGTATTGGCTTGGCGTGGCGAGCGTACGTCCGTTCGCAATGACGCGTGTAGGGGAGGGCAAATCGAAATGGATGCCGAGCGCGTTCAGCATCCACTGTGTCGGCGCGACGACGGTATCCACCGAATCTAGACCACTTTGAACGAGTGCGCGGTAGCGGCGGAGCCAGTCGGGCGGCGTGGTGTGCTCAGGCCGGCAAGCCTCGGTCCAACTCAGGACATCGCTGTGCGCGGTAATGACGCGGGGAATAGGACAAGGAAAGCGGCCGAAGCAGAATTGGCTTGTGTGAAGGATGTCTGGGCAGAAGCTATCGGCGATGCGGGAGAGGAGCGGTTCGGCGTCGCGGTAGGTGGCGTGATTGCAGCGCATCCATTCGAGTGGGACGGAGGAGCAGTCGAAGCGGAGAGCGCGACCATAGCGACGGGCCTGGGCGCGGCACCAAGCGGTTTGTTCCTTCGAGAGCGCACGGCCGAAGGAGACAAGCGCAACACTGTGCCCCCGCTGTAGCAACCCCGAGCTAAGTTCTTTCGTAAACGTCCAAACGCCGCCGATGGGGTCCGTGGTTAGGAGGATGCGCAAGCGAGCTCCTGTGGGACGGGATGTGTTTCCAAATCGGCAAGTGTTTGAGGGCGCTGGGCCTGGATGTCGCTCCAGCCTTTGTGCGAAAAGAGGTCGAGATAATAGGCGTGGGCACGCTCCCAGGCTTGTTCATCGGGCTGCGCGCCGAAGGTAGTGACATATTCCGGACTGCCGGGAAAGGGGAACATCGGGACGGGTTCGCTTACCCAGACACCTCTGGCTTTCAAATTGGCCTGCCATGCGGCGACGATGGCGGGATCGTCTTCGGGTGTCTTGATGAGGTTGGCCTGTACCCAGGGGATGCGCTGCTTGGCATAGACGAGGAGTTCGGTAATGCGATCCGTCGTGATGCGGCAGTTCTTGTTCATGGCATCGCGGCCGGCGTCGGTGATGGACTCGACGCCGCACTCGAAGGAGACGCAATGGGCGCGCTGGAGGAGATCAATGGACTCTTCGTTCCAGAGATCGATGCGCGACTGGAAGCCAATGGAGACCGGACGCTCGGCGAGAGCCTCAAGAAGCTGGCGAACCTGCTTGCCGACGCCGAAGATCTCGTCGATGAAGTAGATGTAGTCGACACCGCGGGCGAGGAGCTGATCGATTTCGCTGAGGACAGCGGTAAGATCGCGCTCGCGGTATTTGTTGCGGAAGAGTGTCTTGTTGCAGAAGGTGCAGGCATAGGGGCAGCCGCGGGCGAACTCAACTTCGGCACCGTGGCGGAGATGATCCGCGCCGTTGCCGGAAAAGATGTGGTGAAGGTGATGATGGCGCTCGACGGGATAGTCGCTGTAATCGAGGGGGCCGAGCGCGCGCATGTCGGTTGTGCCCAGGCCGGGGGTGGCATGGATCACCCCTTCGGGCGAACGCCAGCAGCAACCGGCGATCATCTCCCACGGAATCGCGGCAAGCTGAGGGAGAGTCTGGTCGGGCTCGCCGCGCAGGACGATGTCGGCACCCGTTTTGCTGAGGGTGGACAGCGGGGTGACGGAGCCGTGCGGACCGATGGCGACTACTTTGGACCGGCGGTCGAGCGCGGCGATCCATTGCCTGGGGATACGGAGCTCGGGCTGGGGACAGCGCCAGAAGAGGTAAGAGGGTGCCGTGGGCATGACGAGGAAGTCTTCGCGGAAGGCGTCGAGGCGGCGGCCGACCTGCTCGGGGTTCAGGTCTTCCATCCAGGCGTCGATGAGCAGAACCTCTTGTCCGGCGGCGCGGAGAAACTCACGGGCGGAGAGGAGTTCAAGGGGAAAATGAGGTTCAACGCAGCCGAAGTAAGTTGACCCTTCAAACGTCCACTTCGGATTGACCAGGGCAAACTTCAAGCGACGACCTCTCCTATCAGATTATCGACAGCTTCCGAGATTTGCACCTGCGGTCGTTCGCCTGCCAACAATGCGCGATGGTTGCGCCAGAAGGCGTGAATGGCGTCGAGCGTGGAGCGGGTGGAGTTTCGGGGCTGCCATCCGGTGTGCCTGGTGAATTTGGAGGTATCAGATATATAGAGAGGCTGATCGCCGGGGCGGACGGGCGCATGGCGAAGGATGGGAGCGATACCGGTTACCTGCTCGATCAGGCTGAGCATCTCGATGACGGAGATGGAGCGTTCAGGACCGCCGCCAATGTTATAGATCTCGCCCGTGGTACGAGGGGCGTGTTGGTGTGCGGCTTCCAGGGCGTCGAGAAGATCGGCGACATGAAGGACGTCGCGAACCTGGAGACCGTCGCCGTAGATGGTGATCGGACGGCGTTCGAGGACGCTGTAGAGGAAGTGGGCGACCCAGCCCTGGTCCTCGGTCCCGAATTGGCGTGGTCCGGCGATGCAAGACATGCGGAAGACTACGGTAGGGAGAGCATAGATGCGGGCGTAGTCGCGGACGTACTGGTCGGCGGCCCCCTTGGAACAGCCATAGGGGGAGTGGAAGTCGAGATTTTCAGTCTCGGCCACGCCCGCGAAGTGCGGGTCGGTGGCATGGTAGTGGGTACCGTTCGGCTGGACGGGGACGCTGTCCAGGCCGCCATAGACCTTGTTGGTGGAGGTGAAGAGAAGGAAAGGACGGCGGCTGGAGCGTCGAGCGGCTTCGAGGACGTTAAAGGTGCCCAGCGTGTTAACTTCGAAATCGGTACGGGGGGCGTCGACGGAAGAGGTGACGGCGACCTGGGCGGCTAAATGATAGATTTCGTCGATACCTTCTGTCGCATGAGCGACGGAGCGTGCGTCCCGGATGTCTCCTTCAACGAACTCGATGCGATCGCCTCCGGGAAGTTCACGTAGCCAACGCAGGTTGTGCGCTACACCCTTCCGGGAGAGATCATCGAAGATACGGACTTGTGACGAGGGATCGGCGGCGAGTAGGCGCTCGGCCAGATTGGAGCCGATGAAGCCGGCACCGCCGGTGATCAGGATCGAGCGTGTTGTGCGTTGCGGCATGGTGCGGGTCCCTTGTGGCTAAGCGGTAAGGCCGTAGGCGCTAAGTTCACGGAGCATCGTATCGGCCTTGTCTTCAGCTTCCTGGCCCCGGAGCCAGGCGGCGAGTTCGCGGAAACCTCCTTCATGGGTAATGGCTGGCTCGTAGCCGAGGAGGTTGCGGGCCTTGGTGATGTCCGCGAAGCAATGGCGGATATCTCCGGCACGGTAACGATCGGTGATCACGGGGGCGAGGTGCTGTTTGCCGAGAGCGGCGGCGAGGATTTCGGCGACGCGACGGATGGAGATGGGCTGGCCCGAGCCGATGTTGATGACCTGTCCATCCGAGGGCCCCCGCTCCATGGCGAGCATGTTGGCACGGACTATATCGTGGACGCTGACGAAGTCGCGCATCTGTTCGCCGTCTTCGAAGACGAGGGGAGCTTGATCGTTGATAAGGCGCGCGGCAAAGATGGCGGCTACGCCGGTGTAGGGATTCGAGAGCGCCTGGCGCGTGCCGTAGATATTGAAGAAGCGCAACGCGGTTACAGCCAGACCGTAGGTCCGCCCATAGATGAGGCAGAGCTCTTCTTGGTCGCGCTTCGAGAGGGCGTACATGGAATTGATCTCGGAGAGCTTGGTTTCGTTGGTAGGCGTCGGCGCGAGAACGCCGTTGCAAGCGTCGCAATGCAGCTCCCACTTGCCGGACCTAAGCTGGGCGGTGGAGCGGACCGGCGGAAAGGCGGCGGCTCCGCAGATGGAGCAAACGTACTGGCCTTCGCCGTAGATGGACATCGACGAGGCGACCACGAGTTTTTCGAGCGCGATTTTATTATCCAGGATGGCTTGAAGAAGTTCGGCGGTGCCCTGAGTATTGACGCTCATGTAGCGGCTGATCTCGTACATGGACTGGCCGACGCCGACGGTTGCGGCGAAGTGAAACACGATATCGACGCCGGCGAGGACTTCGCGGAGACGATTGGGATCGCGGACATCGCCTACGACGAGCTCGACATGCGGCGATAGATAGGAGGGCGGGCCGCTCGGGTGCACCTGCGGCGTAAGGTCATCGAGGACGCGGACGCGATGCCCGGCGGCGAGCAGACCGTCCGCGAGATGAGAGCCGACAAAGCCGGCACCCCCTGTGACGAGGATTTGTTTGGAAGTCATATGGTTTGTAAATCCTCTTCAAGCACCATGTTTGCGGCGGATGCGGGGGCCGGCGCGTAGCGGGTAACGGCCCAGGACGCAAAATCGGCGAAGGTCTGATTGTCGGCGGGTGGGCTCGTGTGATGGGTTTCCAGGCCTAAATGCTCGGGGGTGAAGCAGAGAGTGAGCGCCACCCGGAATGGCTCGAGCGCGGCCATCTGCCGGTCGAACCAGGCGGTGGCGTTTGGACGGAATGAGTCTGCCCAGCTAAGACCTGTACGGAGATAGTCGATTTTCAGGCGCTTCATCCATTTGACGGCATCGCTGAGGCGCGGATCTTCGAAGTGGAACCATTGGCAGACCCCGGCGCTGCCGTCTGTTGGAAAGGATTCGATGGCAAGCTTGGGGGTGCCATCCGGTCCGATAAGGCCCAGGTAGTAGTGCCGGTAGTAGGCGGAGCCTTCAGCCTCCTTATGACGGGTCTCGGCCGGCCAGGAGGGCGGAAGATCGAAGAGGCTGTACCAGTGCAGACGGTCGACGCGGTCTTTGAGGAGGTCGAGTGTGCGGACCAGGCCGAACTGCTGAACTTCTTCGGCACCGAAGGACGAGACGCCGACCTCGGTGGCCCAAATGGGACGTCCAGTAATCGATTCGGCTTCGGTGATACGGGCGGGCCATTCGCTAAGCTGCCAGTGGTTCCAATCGAGTGGGAAGCCATGGACACCGACCGCGTCGACGTGATCCATGACACCTTGCTCGGTCATCAGACGGAGGAAGTCACAGTCGCAGGAGGAGACGCCGCCGAGAACGATGGTCAGGTCAGGATTCACGGCGCGGATAGCCGCGGCGGAGTCTTTCACCATGCCGGCAAATCTGGTCCAGCCGGGGTCGAGCTTGAAGTTCCAGTGGGACAAGTTATTTGGTTCATTCCACAAGACGATCGCTTCGACCATTCGTTCGGGTTCCTCTCACTTCATACATTGATGTTGCATATGCAAGGTTAGTACCTCTGAGAAGGTAAGTAGATGAAGGAGGTTGCCTGCTTTTGTAATAAGGCATTTATAGACTTGAGGACTACAAGAGGCAAGAGAAGATTAGCGGATGTTAGATGCCACGGTGGTTTTGTGCTTCGATGTGGACGTGGAGGAGGCCGATGGCCGCGGGCGTAACCCCAGGGAGACGGCTGGCCTGGCCCAGGGTACGCGGGCGGACGCGACCGAACGTCTCCTGCATCTCGCGGGAGAGTCCGCTGATACTGCCGTAGTTGAAGGCGGGCGGGATGAGCTTGCCTTCCGCCTTGCGCAGCTTGGTAATGGAGCGGCGCTGCTGGTCGAGGTAACCGGCATACTTGATCTCGGTTTCGACGGTCTTCATCTCGTTGCGAATCCAGGCGGGAAGGTGATCCGTTTGTAGAGCTTCAAGCCATGGAGCAAAGGCGTTTTGGTGGCGGATGAGGTATGGGCGCAGGACGGGAATGAGGGCTTCGATGGAGACTTCAGGCCGCTTGAGGAACTGGGCGAAGGTCTGGCCCGAGATAGCTGCCGCGTCGCCATCGAGTTGGGCGAGGAGCGCGGGCGAGAGATCGGGAGCCTGGACTCGGGTGTCATGCAACAGGGTGTCGAAGGCTTCAGCGCGGCGCTGTTTGGCTTCGTAGGTAGCCCAGGCGTGGTCGTCGATCAAGCCGAGGCGGCGGCCGTGGGGAGTGAGGCGGCGGTCGGCGTTATCGATGCGGAGATGGAGGCGAAACTCGGCGCGCGAGGTAAACATACGGTACGGCTCGTCGGTACCCTTGGAGATGAGGTCGTCGATGAGAGTGCCGATGTAGGCTTCCGTGCGATCTAAGGTGAACGGCTCTTCACCCTTGACCGCCAGGGCGGCGTTGATGCCGGCGATGAGGCCCTGACAGGCGGCCTCTTCGTAGCCGGAGGTGCCGTTGATTTGTCCGGCGAGGAAGAGGCCGGGAAGGCTCTTAACCTGGAGGGTGCGGTCGAGCTCGGTGGGATCGATGGCGTCGTATTCGATGGCGTAGCCCGGGCGGAGCATTTCGGCGCGCTCGAGGCCGGGGATGCCGGCGACCATGGCGGCCTGCACCTCCATGGGAAGCGAGGTGCTCATGCCGTTGACATAGACCTCGTGGGTGTTGAGGCCTTCCGGTTCGAGGAAAAACTGGTGCTGCGTCTTGTCGGGAAAGCGGACGATCTTGTCTTCGATGGATGGGCAGTAGCGCGGACCGATAGCTTCAATCTGGCCGGTATACATGGGCGAGCGATGGACGTTTTCGCGGATGAGGCGGAGCGTCTCGGGCGTGGTACGGGCGATGTGACAGAGAATCTGGCGGAGAGGCGGGGTGCCGCCTTGCGCAAACGAGGAGCGGAAGGAGAAAGGGGTAGGGTCGGCATCGCCGGGCTGCTCTTCGAACTTTGCCCAGTCGATGGTGCGGCCGTCGAGGCGGGGCGGGGTGCCGGTCTTGAGGCGGCAGCGGCGGAGGCCTAGCCGCTTGAGGGATTCGCCGAGGAAGATGGAGGCAGGTTCACCGGAGCGGCCGGCGGTATATTGCTGCTCGCCGCAGTGGATGAGACCGTTGAGGAACGTGCCGGTGGTAATGATCGTGGAGCGGGCATGGATGGCGCGGCCGTCTCGGAGTTGGAGGCCGACGCAGGTACGTGCTCCCGAAGCCCGCGTCTCCGCGTCGAGGCGTGGGGCAACCGATTCTTCCAGCAGCAAGCCGACGACTTCAGCCTGCTTGATGAAGAGGTTTGGTTGAGCTTCGAGAAGTTCGCGCATCTTGACGCGATAGAGAGCCTTGTCGCACTGGGCACGGGGGCTCCAGACGGCGGGGCCGCGGGAGGTATTGAGCAGGCGAAACTGGATACCGGTCGCGTCGGCGACCTCGCCCATGACGCCGCCGAGAGCGTCGATCTCGCGAACGAGGTGACCTTTGGCGATACCGCCGATGGCCGGGTTGCAGGACATCTGGGCGATCAGGTCGAGATTGAGCGTAAAGAGGGCTGTGCGGAGACCCATGCGCGCTGAGGCAATCGCGGCCTCGCATCCGGCATGACCGGCGCCGACGACGACTACATCGTACTGTTCCGTAAAGGCCACTGCTTTCATTCTACGGGAGGAGGCTCTATAGAATGGGCGGATGAAGGCTTTCGTCCTGCTTTTAGCTAGTGTGTGCCTTCGGACCACGACGGATGCGCAGCAGAACGATCCACTGATCGATAAAGCTAATCCCGCATCGATGCATACTGTGCAGATTCCTAGCCATGGGGCACTGTTGAACGGATTTGTGTATGAGGCGGCGGGGCGTGGACCGCATCCGGTGGTGCTGTTGCTGCATGGGTTTCCCGGTAACGAGAAGAACCTCGATCTGGCGCAGGCGATCCGGCGAGCGGGATGGGATGTTGTGTACTTTGACTATCGCGGCTCATGGGGAACGCCTGGGGCGTTCTCGTTTACCCATGCGATGGAGGATGCGCAGGCGGCGGCGGCGTGGATTCGCGATCCGGCGACGGCGGCGAATTACCGGGCCGATCCAAGGACGGTGGTGCTGGTAGGGCACAGCATGGGCGGGATGATCGCGGCCTATGCGGCGTCGCAGGATCATGGGATTCGAGGGGTGGCGCTGATCTCCGCGGCAAATATGGCGGGCCGAGTGCTTCCGGCCGTGGAGGCCGGGCAGACCGAGGCGGCGGTAGGCCCCTTGGGCAACGCGCTGGCGGCAGAGGGGTTGGCTCCGCTGGCGGGTTGTACGCCGGAGAGCCTGGCGCGGGACCTGCTGGCGAACGCGGCAAAGTGGGATATCCCCGGCCTTGCGCCGAAGCTGGCGGATCGGTCGGTGCTTATCGTGTCGTCGGACGATGGGTTGGCCCCCGCGACGGATGACTTGGCGAATCGGCTGAGGAAGGCCGGCGATACGAGAGTGACGGCGGTGCACTTTGCGACAGATCACGTGTACTCGGACCAGCGACTGGCGCTGGAGGCGGCAGTCCTCGAAGAGTTGAAGAGCCTAAATTAGCTGCTAATCGAACTGCGGAAGATGATGGACGTCGGATTCTGGAACGAGTTCCAAAGCACCGCCAGCCTTAATCCAGGCCTTAATTCCGCCTTCGATGACCTGGGTATGGCAATTTTCCTGCTGGAGCATATGTGCGACGCGAATGCTGGTGACATCGCGAATGCAGGAGCAATAAAGATAGACTTCGCACTCGGGAGCCATGAACTCGCGGAGGGCGACAAGTTCTTCCTTAAGGCGGTTCGGTTCGACCCGAATAGAGTTTTTGATGCGCTGCATGCCGGGGTCGTAGTAGCCATGGCTGCGCACATCGGCGATAACCACGAGACTGTCGGGGCTGAGGGCCTGCATGCGCTCGTGCAGGCTTTCGGCGGTAATCTTTTCTATGGTTTTATAGCGGCGGGAGCGAAGCGTAAAGACGACCAGCGTCCCGATATACCCGAGAAGAAGAACGGCGACAACCGCCAGAACGGCATGGCCCAGGCGGCCGATCCAGGCGGCAATGTTGCGAATGAATCCGCTGAAAAGGTACCCGGTGGAAAGCCAGGCCATGCAGTAGAGCAGGGTACCCGCGGCATCGAGGCGCAGGAAACGAAAGAAGCGCATATTGAGGCTTCCGGCGAGTGGGGCGGACATGGCTCCAAGGCCGGGGATAAAGCGGGAGAAGAGCAGGGTCTTCGGACCGCGGCGATAGAAGTATTCGGCGGAGTTGAAGATGCAGGACTCCGGGTTGATGGAGACGCGGCACATAAAGGCGAGGAGCCACCAGCCGGTAAATCGTCCGCCGAAATAGAGGAGCGTGTCACCCAGCACACCGGCTACGGCGGCGATTGCCAGCACCATGCTGAACCGCAGATCCCCGTGGGCGGCGGCACCGGCGGCCAGGAGCGTCATGGAGACGGGCATCGGAATGCCCAGCGATCCGAGGAGGAGGACCGAGGCCGTTACGGCGTATCCATGGTGCGCAATCACGCCGATCAAGTCCATCTACCGTCTCCTGGAACTATCGATTTAGATGCTCGTGCGGCGCGCACGCATCCAGCTCTATTCAGATTTACCGCGCGCACGTCTCTTCCGGTCGAACGGAGCTGCCGCAGGAGCTTCCTGCCGCGAGCCTGCGTAGCTGCTGAACCGGTTGCCGTGAGATGCTCCAGTATTGGAAGTAAACGGTCCTTCAAGGTGTGGTCGTGAGCGGCAAGATCGGCGAGCGCCTGCATACAGAAGGTGCGCTGGAAGACGCTGCTACTTTCCAGCCCTGTAAGGAGGAGATTACGGGCGATCGCTTGATCGCGTGGACTGAATTCAAGTTTGCCGACGACCAATGTCAGGTTCCACCGCATGGCACCTGGGTTGGCGGATTTCCAAGCCGTAACGATGGGACGTGCGAATGGTTGGAGGAGGGCTGCTCTGGAAGCGGCGATCTTCTTGAGCGCGTTGGCGGTCCGTGTTTGCACAAGGGCATCCGGCGAGTTGAGACCGGAAACCAGCTCGCCGAGCAGTTCGGGGTTGAGAAGCACCTCGTTGACGACGGCATTGGTCTTCCCGAGCGAACGGGGGGATCCGCCTGTGAGCCGTTCCGAGAGACTTGGGCTCATAGCCTGTCTATCTTCGTGAGCTGACCATGATGGAGCCGGAAGCGTTCGCCGCGCCAGACGACGGTGTTCCCGGCGAAGCTCCATACCCAGAAGAGGAGACCGCAAAGATCGCGCAAGGGAAGCAACCAGAGGTCGCGGAGCACCTGCGGGTCACGCAGAACGCCCACCCCTATCGCAAGGGCGACGGTGACGCGGGCAAGCAGGACGAGGCTGAGCAGCGAAACGCTCCAAAGAGAGAGGCCGCTGGCGATACAGGTGGCGAACGCCCAGATAAGGGGGTAGGTAATGCCGAGGCCAACGTAGCCTAGCTTGCGCGAGTCGCGGGTGGAGCGCGCCCAGCGGAGTTGATGATCCCAGAAGTCGCGAAAGGTGTAGGCGGGAACGGTGGTCTCGACGATCTCGGGACAGAGGGCAACCTGGTAACCGGCGGCGGCGATGCGGTGGCCGAGTTCGTAGTCGTCGGCGAGGAAGTTGGCGAGCGGAAGAAGACCGCCAGCCTTTGCGAGAGCTTCCCGGCGCATGGCAAGGGTCGAGCCCAAGCCGAAGCGGAGACCATGCTCGAGGAAACGAGCGGTGAGGACGCCGGGCATAAAATCCGTGGCGATACCGAGGGCTTCCAGCTTCGACCAAAGGGGAATGCTGCTATTCGGGCGAGCGGCGGCGCGGCCGATGTACGGGGCGGTGACCATGCCGATGGCGGGGTCTCTGAAGGCGGCCATCACTTGGTAAAGGTAGTCAGGGGAGACAAAGATGTCGCTATCGTTGATGAGGATGTGATCGTAGCGGGCTTCGCGTTCGAGCTGGACGAGGGTGCTGACCTTACCGCTGGTGCCTAGCCGCGCCGGACAGAGTACAAGTCGTATGTCGCGTTCGGGAAAGGCTTGCTGAAGGCGGGTAATCTCGAGGACGGCTGGATCTTGGAGGCTGCCGACGCCGAAGAGAAGTTCCATCCGGCCGGTGTAGTGCTGCTGGCAGTGGCTTTCGAAGCCGGCGTACATCCGGGGATCCACGCCCTTGAGGGGTTTGAGGATGGAAACATCAGGCATGTAACCGCCGTTTGCGGGTTGAAGCCGGGAGAAGCTGCGCGCGGACCAAAGGGCGAGCAGAAGGTAGGCGAGGCCGCAGAGCGTGAGGAGGGCAAAGATTGCCTCGATTGCGGTAGCCATTCCTTTAGTTTACCGGAGGGGGATCGACTTCACGGCAACGAGTACTCCCTTCGGGAATGACAGCGAGCGCAACGGTGGTTACTCGTAACGCAGGGCTTCAATGGGATTCAGGTTGGCGGCTTTCCACGCGGGATAGATGCCGAAGATCAGGCCGATCGCGCAGGAGCTGGCGAAGGCGGTAGCCATCCAAAGCGAGGAGAGGATCGTCGGCAGGAAGAACGCGATAATCATCGAGACGGCGCTGCCGATCAGGATGCCGGCGACGCCCCCGACTGCGCAGAGGGTGATGGCTTCAAGCGTGAACTGCGTGAGGATGGTGCGTTTGGTCGCGCCGATGGCCTTGCGGATGCCGATCTCTCGGGTGCGCTCGGTCACCGAGACGAGCATGATATTCATGACGCCCACGCCGCCGACGAGCAGAGCTACACTCGAAAGCGCGAAAAGCAGAAGAAAGAGGCCGCCGGTGATGTTGGTCCAAAGGCGGGTAAGCGAATCGGTGCCGAAGATGGCGAAGTTGTCGGGAGCTTCGTTGAGGACCTTCCGGCGGCGGCGAAGCAGCTCCGTCAACTCGTCCTCGACGGCTGGGCGGTTCTTCGGGTCGTCGTACTTGAGAGAGATCCAGTAATCGAGGCTCTCGGGGTGGAGCTTGTGGTAGGTGGTGATAGGAAAGATAGCCTTATTGTCCTCGGGGTTCTTGCCGCCGCCGAAGGCTTGCTTGTACTTATCAAGTACGCCGACAACGGTGAACAGCATCCCGCCAGCCTCGATCTCCTTGCCGAGCGGGTCGATGCCGGGAAAGAGCTCGGCGGCGGTGTCGTGGCCGAGCACGGTGACGTTGGCGGCGCGTCCCATGTCGTTATCGTTGAAGAAGCGGCCTTCGGCGAGGTTGAGCTCGTTGACGTCCTTGACGGACGGCGTGTCGCCTTCAAGCTTGGTGCTCTGCATGGCGTGGCCATTGGCGCGCACGGCGGTATTGCCGACGCGGCCCGGTCCGTTGTTATCGACATACTGTAAGACAGGCGAAACGGCGACGATGTGCGGCAGGCTCTGCATGGCCTGCGCGTCTTCGTAGGTGAGCTGTTTGCGGGTGAGCTGCTCGGTGGTAGGCCGGTTGCCGAAGACGGGAAAGCGGAAGACAAAGAGGACGTTCGAGCCCAGCGACTGCACCAGGCCGGAGACACTGCTGTTCAGGCCGTTGATGACGGACGAGATGGCGATGACCGTCATGACGCCGATGACGATACCGAGGATGGTGAGCGAACTGCGGAGTTTGTTGGCGCGCAGGGTGTCGAGCGCCATGGTAACGGTTTCGCCCAGGTCTCTAAAACGCATTGTGTTCCTCCTAGGTGTCGGCTCTCAGCGCGACGATGGGGTCGAGCATGGCAGCTTTGCGGGCGGGATAGACACCGAAGAAGATGCCCGTCGCGGTGGCCATGAAGAGTCCGGCGATGACGCTCCAGACGGCGATGGAGGACGGAAATCCGATGAAGATAGTAACGACTTCGGCGACAACCACACCACCAATGACGCCAACGACGCCACCCAACAACGCCATGGTGCCGGATTCGATCAGGAACTGGGTAAGGATGTCGCGGGGACGCGCGCCTAGAGCCTTGCGGATACCGATCTCGCGGGTCCGTTCGGTGACGGAGACAAGCATGATGTTCATGATAACGATGCCGCCCACGATCAGCGAGAGGGCGGCGATGGCGCTGGCGACGAGGCCGAACGACTGCGTGATCTGCGTGGCGAAGCCGACGAGCGTGTTGTTGGTGTCGAGTTCGAAGTCTTCAGGCTGGCCCGGACCGTTGTGACGGCGGGCGCGCATCAGCACTCGAACCTCATCGGCGGCGGCCTGGAGCGGCGGCCCAGCGGACGCGGCCTTGACGTAAATGGTGACCGTCTTCTGCGCGCCGTAGCTCTTCTGGTAGGTGGTAAGCGGAACGCCTACCCAGTTGTCCTGGCTTGCGCCGAAGGTACTGCCCTGTTTTTCGGTAACGCCGACGATGGTGTAGGGAACGCCGTCGACGCGTAGCTCCTGACCCACCGGGTCGAGGCCGGGAAGGAGGTGCTCGACGATGTCGGTGCCGATAATGGCCACGTGCGAGGCGTGCTCTTCATCGGCGTCGGTAAAGCCGCGGCCTTGGGTGATGTTGAGGTTCTGAAGCGCGGGCATCTGCCAGGTGTAGCCGCGAATCTGCGTGTCGGTAACCGACTCGGTATTGTGGACGACCTTGCCGACGGTGGCTTGCTGCGCTCCCATGCCGGCGCAGAGTTTGCAGTTCTCCTGCACATAGTAATAGTCGGGTAAAAGGATGTTTTTACGCTTCTGCATGGCAACATATTGCTCGGCGCTGGTGATGAATTGAGGTGCTTTGGATACGGTAAAGACGTCCGAGCCGTAGCTTGAGAACTTGGTGGCGATGTAGGTGCTTGCGCCGTTGACGAGGGTCACGACGGCGATCACGCTGGCCACGCCGATGACCACGCCGAGCAGCGTAAGGACTGATCGGAGTTTATTCGACCAGAGGGACTGGAGCGCGAGTTTGAAGGCTTCCTTCAGTTCCATGGCTTCGACGGGCCGCTACGCGCGTTGTGTTAGAGAGTAGCAGCGTGGAGCGGCGGAAGGCGAGACGATTCAAGATACGTTCGTTGCGGCATGAAGGTTCCAGTACACTAAAGCAGCAGGCGGCTGGATGATCGCCGCCGTTCGGGCCGCAGGGTGTTGAACGGGGGAGGAAAGTCCGAACTCCGCAGGGCAGTGTGCCGGATAACGTCCGGGACGGAGGGTTCAAGCCCTCTGGACGGCCAGTGCAACAGAGAGCGAACCGCCTTTGTCGCCTCGGCGACAGAGGTAAGGGTGAAAAGGTGCGGTAAGAGCGCACCGGATGTCACGTAAGTGACATCGCATGGTAAACCCCACACGGAGCAAGACCAAATAGGCAGGGAGTTCGTCCGCTCCTCTCCAGGCGGATAGCGCGCATTGGCCCGATGCGCTTAGGCGGAGAGACTGGCTGGTTCGCAAGAGCCTGGACAGGGCCGAAACCTGCGGGTAGGTTGCTGGAGCCAGTCAGTAATGGCTGGCCTAGAGGAATGATCGTCTAAAACAGAATTCGGCTTACGGGCCGTCTGCAGGGCCATGGCCCCGACGTCTTTACGGACGTTCGGGGCCGCTTTCTTATGCTGGCGTTCGTCGAAGCTAATGCCGATTCTTCAAAGCACGTGTGTCACACTGACCTTTATGGACTGGAAAGCGTTCCGATGAGCGGAACGGAAGCGAGGACGGGCGCATGGCGCAGAGTATCGATGTAAAGCGACGGGCGTTGGGCAAGGGGTTGGAATCATTGTTGCCATCCATACGGACGGTGGCACAGCCTGCGGCGGCGAGCGGCGGAGCAGTTGGATTGCAGGCGGATGGGACGTTACAAATGCAGCCCGCGCATCTGCCGGACGAGGTCAAGTTTGGACGGCCGCTGGAGATTGCGCTGGACGCGATCGTGCCGAACCCGATGCAGACGCGCAAGCAGTTCGATCAAGGAAAGCTGGAGGAGTTGTCGCGGTCGATCGCGGCTTCGGGCGTGGTGCAGCCGATCGTGGTGAAGCCGCTGGGCGGTCTGCGATACCAGTTGATTACGGGGGAGCGGCGCTGGCTGGCGTCGCGCCTGGCGGGGCTGGCGACGATCCCGGCGATCGTGCGCCAGGTGGAGGACGCTCAGGCGATGGAGATGACCATCGTCGAAAACCTGCAGCGGACGGACCTGAACCCGATGGAGCAGGCGCGGGCGTTCCAGCGGCTGGGTGAACAGTTCAACATGACGCACGACCAGATGGCGGCGCGGACGGGCAAGGACCGGGCGAGTGTCACGAACTTTTTGCGGCTGCTGCGGCTGCCCGAGCCAGTGCAGGAGCAGGTGGAGGCGGGAGTGTTGACGTTCGGCCATGCGCGGGCGCTGCTGGCGCTGGAAGAGCCGAACGCGATGCTGGTGGCGTCGGGACGGATGATCGCGCAGGGGATGAGCGTGCGGCAGGCGGAGAACTATGTGCAGGGCCTGCTGGCTCCGCGGGAAGGGGCGGGTGAAAAGAAGAAACCGACGGCGGTGGACCCGAATGTGCGCGAGGCGGAGGACCGGCTGCGGCGAAAGCTGGGGCTGAAGGTGGCGATCGAAGATAAACGCGGCAAGGGGCGCGTGATTATCGAGTACGGGGGGCTTGAGGATTTCGACGCGATCCTGGAGGCACTGGGCGGGAGATAACGGTGATAAGCAGCGTGCATGCCGCTTTATGAGGTAAACAACCCCGATAGAGCGGGCGCGGCTTGGGCGTGTTGCTGTGCGTCTTATTAAGATGAAGCTTAGGGTCTTGATTCTCATTATTTTGGCGATGGTACCCGCTTTGCACGCGAAGGGGCCGGTTCCGCGGGCTGGTGGACAAAGGTTGGTAGGGTATTTTCCGCAGTGGGGGCTATATAACGAGCCGCGCTATACGCCGAAGAGCCTGCTGGACGCCGGCGGGGCCGGAATGCTGGACCAGATCAACTATGCGCAAGGGTTTGTGACGGACGGGCGGTGCTCGGTAGCGGACCCGAACGCGGACATAAACTACACGTATTCGGCGGGCGAGAGCGTGGACGGGGTAGCGGACGCGGCGGGGCAGGTGTTCCGGGGAAATCTTAACCAGTTGCGGAAATTGAAGCTGCGGTATCCGAAATTGAAGCTGGTGATCTCGCTGGAGGGACGGGCGAATTCATTCGCGGACGATGCCCGACCGGAGCGGCGGTCGAGCTTTGTGGCGTCCTGTATCGACACGTTCATCAAGGGTGAGCTTGGGCTGGGAATCCATGCGCCGGGGTTGTTCGATGGGATCGATGTGGACTGGGAGTATCCGCACACCGAGGATAGCGCGAATCTACTGGCGCTGCTGAGGGAGTTTCGACGGCAGATGGATGCGGTGCGCCCGGGATTGCTGCTGGATATCGCGGTGGGGCCGAGTCCGCGGATGGTGGGTAAGGAGGACGGGACGGACGTACCCGAGGTGGCAAGGCTGGTGGACGCGATCGGGCTGATGACGTATGACTATCGCGGGCCGTGGAATCCGGTGACGGGGTTTGCGGCGCCGTTCGCGAGCACCGATGAAAGCGGCGGAACGGTGAAGGGCACCGTGGAGGCGTTCGAGCGGGCGGGAGCGCCGGCGGGAAAGCTGCTGGTGGGGCTGCCGTTCTACGGGTATGGGTGGCGGCAGGTGCTTGAGGACAACAATGGGTTGAACCAGGAGGGAGTGGCGATCCGCGGAGACCGGGCGTACCGGGAGATTGAGCCGCTGATCGCGGAATCGACGGTTTTTCGGGACGAGATGTCGCAGTCGCCGTGGCTGTTCGACGGGGACGTGTTCTGGACATATGACGACGCGGTGTCGATCCGAACAAAGGCGGGGTATGTGGCCGCGCAAGGGCTGGGCGGAATGATGATGTGGGAGTTGGGAGAGGACACGCGCGAGGG
>CAXTRY010000045.1:0-596 GCA_964246805.1 uncultured Acidobacteriaceae bacterium | reverse complement strand
GTATGGGCTGGGCTGGGGGAGCGCGGATTGCGGGCCCGGGCGGGACGGTAACGCAGGCAAAATGGATTGGTCCTAAAAAGATAGTTGACAGGCTGTGCAGAGGCGGCGTAATGTCCTATTTGTTTAGGAGACGGTGTGAGCGAGACGGGTAAGGCGGGACTGACGAAGCTGGAGCTGCAGGTGATGCAGGTGATCTGGCGCCGCGGCAAGAGCACGGTAGGCGAGGTGCAGGAGGGGCTTGCGCAGGGTCTGGCCTACACGACGGTGCAGACGATGCTGAATATCCTGGAGCGAAAGGGCAAGCTGACGCGGGAGTTGCAGGGGCGAGCATTTGCGTATACGGCGGTGGTGACGGAAGCGGGAGCGGTGCGTCACGCGGTACGGGATTTAGTGGATCGGATGTTTGGGGGGTCGAGCGAGGAGCTGGTGATGAGCCTGATCCAGTCGAAGGAGATCGACGCGGAGCGATTGATGAAGCTGACGAAGAAGGTGCGTAAGCAGAGGTCGAAGGAAGGCGGGGAGCGATGAGGGGACTTGAGGCCTGGGTTCTGGAGTATCTGGTGAATGCGCTGTGGCAAGTGCCCGTGGTATTGGGC
>CAXTRY010000044.1:0-21209 GCA_964246805.1 uncultured Acidobacteriaceae bacterium | reverse complement strand
CCCGTCGATCCACACCACGGCACGTCCCTCGTCGGCCAGTGCATGGGCTTCGTCATCCGTTAGCCCTTCCGCATGTGCCAGCTTGGCGGAGATTTCCTTGTAATGGTCGAGTTTGGCGATGTTTTCCGGCGACGAGATGATCGCCATATACTGCCTGCGCCCTTCTGCCGTCGGTCCGATATCGACCAGCTTCATCCGGTCGGATTCTTTTGCCAGTGTCTGCCAGTAGGCTGTCAGCTGGACGTAGTTCGCCATGTGGAAATCGTCGCCGATGTTAAAGCCGAACGCCTCCTTGGGAGTGGTAAGTTTGCGCGGCGAAATCTGGGCCGCGCAAGGCAGGATCGATAACAGAAGAGTGGCCGCGACCACCGATATGAGCGTTCTATACCTCATGGTTCGATAACTCCTTTACTTAGCAAGCGCATCCGGGTGAAGATAGAACGCTAGAAACGTGTAAATCTCATGCCGGGATTGCAGCGCCAACGGCGTATCCATACGGTTAAAATAGTGACCGCCCGGAGCATCCTGATAGACCTTGTATTCGAACTTCTTTCCTTCGGCTTTGAAAGCCTGGATCAGGTGCTCTACTTCGAGGTAGTTCACGTCCTCGTCGTTGGTGTTGGTATGCAGCAACAACGGCGTGTCGAGTTCCTTGGCGTGGGTAACGGGCGAGCGCTTTCGGTACTCCTCGATGTCGTCATGCACGCTTTCGCCCAGGTGATAGGGCGCGGAGTAGAGCTGCCGGTACGTCTCCGTCTCGTAACCCATCCGCGCCACCAGATCGCTTACCGGGACGCCCGCATACGCGACGGCATACTCCTTCGGGTGCGCGAAGATATCCATTAGCGTAATCAGACCGCCATGGCTCCAGCCGACGATACCGACGCGTTTGGAATCGAGGAAGCTGTACCGTTCAAGCATCCATTGCATGCCCATGTACACGTCGTCGATTTCGCGGCCGCCATAGTCGATATCTTCATACAGGCCGCGTCCATAGCCGGTGCTACCGCGATAATCCGTCGCCACGACCGCATATCCCTGATCGATCAACTCCCGCACCAGATGCGCGTCGATCGAGGTATCGAGCGAAGCGTGCACGCCCTGATGGACAAAGACGATCAACGGCTGCTTGCGCGAGCGGTCCAGATGCTTCGGGATGAAGGTGTAAGCGTGGATCAGCAACGGGTTCGTCGCACCCGGAGCTTTTTTGTTCTTTACGTGCGCCGAGGGCAGGCCCGCGTACTCGCATTTGTCGATCTCGGCAACATCGCCCAGCTTCTGGTACCAAAGTAGATCGTCGATCTTTTTGACTGCCTGATCCAGACCGAAGTTCGGTTCAGTAGCTTCAGTCGCGCTTGTGGGCGCGGGAGTGGCAGTCCGGGGGGTATCAGTTGGGGGCGACTGACAGAGCAAGCTGCTACAAACGGGCACGAGGAGAGCTAGACAGAAAACATCTATCAGCGTCAACGCACTCCAATGCCGGTACGACGGCAAAGCGATCAACGAATGATCCTCCAGCTATAAGCTATCTGCGTGTAAGAATTGAACTATAACGCATAACCCTGTATCAAACCAGCGTTACTTAGAAACGCCTCTAGCCGCCGCACGGACCGCAAGCGGTATATTCTTGCGGGTGAGGTTGCATCATGCGGGCGCTTCTTCTCTCTGAATACAAGCACCTGGCGGTCACCACGCTTCCTACTCCCGAGCCCGGTCCCGGCGAGGTCCTTATTCAGGTAGCCGCTTGCGGTATCTGCGGCAGTGATGTTCATGGCTACGACGGCGCTTCCGGGCGGCGCATACCACCCATCGTCATGGGGCATGAGGCGGCGGGCACCGTTGCGGCGGTCGGCTCCGGCGTGAGCGGCTTTGCCGTGGGCGATCGCGTCACCTTCGACTCCACCGTGTATTGCGGCACCTGTCCATACTGCCTGCCCGGCGAGGTCAACCTTTGCGATAACCGCCAGGTCGTCGGAGTCTCGTGTGCGGAGTACCATCGCGCCGGGGCCTTCGCCGAGTTCGTTACCGTCCCCGCGCGCATCCTCTACCGGCTTCCCGACTCGCTTTCCTTTGCCGATGCCGCCATGCTGGAAGCAGTCTCGGTCGCCCTCCATGCTATCCGAGTCGCGGAGCTTCGTGGTGGCGAATCGGCCCTCATTCTCGGCGCGGGCATGATCGGCCTGCTGCTGCTGCAGGCGGCACGCGCTGCCGGATGCTTGCCTGTCTACGTTGCCGACGTGGACGCTACACGACTCGCGCTCGCGAAGGAACTCGGCGCGGACGATGTGCTTCAAGCATCGGGCGAGTATCTCGCGCAAGCCATACTCGAACTCACCGAAGGTCGAGGCGTGGACGCGGTCTTTGAGGCTGTCGGACGGAATGAGACCGTGGCCGGCGCGATTGATTGCGTTCGCAAAGGGGGGACGGTCACCCTGGTGGGCAACATCGCCCGTGAAGTCATGCTTCCCTTGCAGAAAGTCGTCACCCGTCAGATACGCCTGCAAGGCTCCTGCGCCTCGGCGGGCGAGTACCCGCAAGCAATGGAGTTGATGGCCGGCGGTCGCATTAAAGTGGATCGGCTCATCACCGCCGTTGCCCCCTTGGCCGACGGCCCCGACTGGTTCGCCCGTCTACATGCCCGCGAGCCGAATCTAATGAAGGTGGTACTCGACCCGAGGGCACTATGACCAATTCTCTGTTCGATCTCACCGGCCAGACCGCGCTGATTACCGGAGCCAGCAGGGGCCTCGGTCAGCACTTCGGCCGCGCGCTCGCCAAGGCGGGAGCCGACCTGATTGTCACCAGCCGCCGTCCAGACGATCTCGCGCCTTTTATCGCGGAAATTAAAGCTCTCGGCCGCAAAGTACATCCGCTGGCTCTCGATGTACGCGATCAAGCCAGCATCGAGCAGATGGCAGCCGCCGTCGCCGCCACGGGCAAACAGGTCCATATTCTGGTCAATAACGCCGGGTGCAACGTCCGCAAGCCCGCGCTCGACGTCACCTGGGACGACTGGAACCTTATTCTCGACACCAATCTGCGCGGCTCCTTCTTCGTCGCTCAGGCGATCGCCCGGCAGATGGTGCCGCACGGCTATGGGCGCATCGTCAATATCGGTTCGGTCACCAGCGTCTTCGGCTACGCGGGGCTTGCTCCCTATGGTGCCAGCCGGGGCGGCATCCGCCAGCTCACCATGTCGCTCGCCGACGACTGGGGAAGGCATGGCATCACCGTCAACTGCCTTGCGCCCGGATGGTTCCGCACCGATCAGAATAAGGCCCTCTATGAAGACGCCGCCTGGGTCGAATACCTTGTCGAGCGTATTCCCATGAAACGTCCCGGCCAGTCGCACGATCTCGATGGCGCCATCGTTTTTATCGCCTCTGAGTCGAGCCGGTATATTACAGGCCAAACGCTTCTGGTCGATGGCGGCATCTCTGTCGGCTCCACCCGCGCCACCGTTAAACCACCCGAGGCAAACCAATGAGATTTACTCCGCACTTCGTTACTGTCTTCGCTTCGTTCCTGGTTGCGCTTACCTTTGTTGCGCTTACCTCGTTACACGCGCAAACCGCGGATAGGCTGAAGGTCTACTTTATCGATGTCGAAGGCGGACAGGCTACACTCTTCGTCACGCTCGCCGGACAATCTCTGCTCATCGACACCGGGTGGCCCGGCCATGATTTCCGCGACGCAGACCGTATCGTCACTGCCGCGAAGGATGCCGGTCTCACCCGTATCGATTACGTCCTCATCACCCATTACCACGATGACCACGTTGGCGGTCTGCCCCAACTCGCCGCTCGCTTTCCCATAGGTACCCTTATCGACCACGGCCCAAACCGCGAGCTCGACCAGGGTGTCACCGAACACGGTTACACTGCCTATCGAGAACTGCTTGCTACAGGCAAGTACCAGCACCTTACCGTCAAACCCGGCGACACCCTCCCCATCACCGGTCTGCGCGCCACCGTCATCAGCGCCGACGGCGTTCTCATCGACCATCCCCTTCCCGGTGGAGGCCAGCCGAACCCTTTCTGCGCCGGCACACAATCCCAACCTCATGACGATACCGAAAACGCCCGTTCTCTCGGAGTCCTGATCACTTTCGGCAAGCTCAAGCTACTCGACCTCGGCGATCTTACCTGGGAGAAAGAGCGCACCCTCATGTGCCCGGTCAATCGGCTCGGAACTGTGGACGTATACATCGTCTCGCATCATGGCTGGTATCAAAGCTCCAGCCCCGCGCTGGTGAACGCTCTCCATGCCCGCGTCGCCATCATGAATAACGGCGAAACCAAGGGCGGCTCACTTACTACGCTCAAGACCATCGCCGCCGCGCCCGGCCTTGAGACCCTCTGGCAACTCCATGCCTCCGCAGAAGGAGGGCCGTCGAACACCGCCGCCGAGTACATCGCCAACCCGCTGGGCACCGACGCCGCCAACTATTTTGAACTCATCGGCAACACGAACGGTGGCTTCGATGTCCTGAACTCCCGCACCCACGCTACGCGTCAATACACCGCTTCGCGCTAGACAGGAATCGTTACCCGCTCAATTCTGCCGACCAGCCAAATATACGAGCTGATGCCGACCGCCAGATAAACAACCGCCACGCCGAACGCGCCGACAAAGTTGTGGTGTGCCTCCACCAAATAGCCGGTCACAATGGCCGCCGAAATACCGGAAAGTTGATTCGAAAAATTGACGATGCCGCCCACCGTCCCGACGCTCCCACGCGGCGCGATGATGGACAGTATCGACCAGCCCACGGGAGCCGCGGCCGCCAACCCTCCGATGGAGATGCTGATCCAGACCAGCGCTCGCATCGGCGTATGTGCATGGGCAGCGCCAAAAATCCCAAGCCCACACGCTGTCCCACACACCAGGACGATCTTTCGGACACGGTGCGCATCCCAGCCTCTTTTGATGAGCCAGTCGACCAGCCATCCGCCTATCACCAGATCGGTAGCCGTCGCAAAGAGCCAGGGCACCCCGGTGTACAAGAAAGAGTGCAGCAGGTCGATCCCAAGCGCGGACGCAAGATACGTCGGCAACCACGTCAGCAGCAGGTAGAAGGTGTAGTTGTACGCGCCGAAACCAAGCGCCATGCCCAGCACCTTGCGTTCGCGCAGAAGAGCGCCAAGCGACGCCTTCTCCGCAACGGCATCCGGCACCTCATGCTGCCCGCCGCCGATGTGGTTGCGCTCCGCTTCGGTCAGTTCAACGTCTTCTTCCGGCTCACGATAAACGACCCAGAAGACGGCAAAATACAGCAAGCTTACCAGCCCCGTCAGCGCGAAGCTGCGACGCCAGCCAATGGTAAGCAGCACAATCCCAATGACCGGTACGCCGATGGCCGAAGCAAACTTCGCCGCGGCGTCAAAGATCGAAGTCGCAAAGCTGCGTTCCTCCACGGGAAACCACTTGCCGATGGCCTTTGCGTTAGCCGGAAAGGTGGGTGCCTCGCCAATGCCAAGCAGCAGCCGCGCCGCAAACAACCCGCCTAGCCCGGGAGAGATCGCCGCCGCGAATGACGCGACACTCCACAGCAGGGTGCTCGCCCTGCCGACGCGCCGTATGCCGAAGCGATCGAGCAGAACGCCGACCGGTAGCTGGCAGACCGCATAGGTCCAGTTGTACGCGCCCGCCAAATAGCCGAAGGTCACCGTCGAGATGCCGAACGTCGTCACCAGCGCGGCGTGTGCCACGGTCAGGTTTACGCGGTCGAAAAAGTTGACGAGCACGCCCAGCCCAAGGAGCCAGGCGATCCTCCATCGGCGGCGCGGAATGGGCATTACGTGGATGGGCGTCACGAGGTCCTTGCTGCGCGTCCTATCCTACCCGATCTTTGCCGTTGGACATGTGGCCGCCAAAAGTCGTACAGTTCTGGTGGTACAGGAGCCGCTTTGCGTCATCGATCGTTGTTCGCCCTCTCTATCACTCTTTCATTCAGCGCGATGGTCACAGCCCAGTCCGCGCCTGGACGACCCGCGATTACCGGCATCGCGCACATGACCGTCTATGCCGCCGACTCTGCCGCGGCAAATAAGTTTTACGCCGGTGAACTCGGCCTGGCGCCAGGATCGCCCGACGCGGCGGGAGACGCTCGTTTCTTCGTGAGTAAAACCCAATACGTTGTTGTTGCTCCTTTACCGGCGGACCACACCAACTCACGCCTGAAGGCCGTCTACTTCGCCACCGCCGATGCGGAAGGGCTGCGCGGCTACCTCAAGGCTCACGCCGTTGCCGTACCGGCCAGCCTGACACGCGACCCCGACGGCACTCTGAGCTTTGAGGTCAAAGACCCGGAAGGCAATGCCATTGGTTTCGAACAGGCTGGTAACGATCGACACATTCCGGTTACCGCAAACCCTACCTCCACCCGCATGATCCACGTTGGATTCGCCGTGCGCAGCGAAGCCGCCGAAGACCCCTTTTATCGCGATCTGCTCGGGTTTCGCCCTTACTGGCACGGAGGCATGAAGGAGGGCGTCGATGACTGGGTCAGTCAGCAGGTGCCTGATGGCAGCGACTGGCTCGAATACATGCTCAACGTCCCCGCCGGAGCCTCACAGAGGGCCTTGGGGGGGGCCGATCACTTTTCCCTAGGCGTTGCCAGCATCGACGATGCCGCTGGCCGCCTCGGAGCGCATGGCTGGCACGAGACACCGGGCGAGCATCGCCAGGCCGGGCGCGACGGCAAGATGCAACTGAACGTCTTCGACCCTGAAGGAACGCGAGCGGAGTTTATGGAGTTCTCGAATTTCCGCGAGCCCTGCTGCTCCACTTTTACCGCCGCCAATCCCAAACCTTGAACTCCCGATCTCCCGCATACAGGAGTTCCCCTTGCCGAGTCGCCGTGACTTTCTTCAGCAATCGTCGCATGCGCTTGGAGGGGTGGCGCTTGCGCTCACGCCAACGGGGCAGACGCCCGCACCTGCTACTGCGGGCAAATCAGCAAGCCGTATTCGCCAAAGCGTCTCACGATGGTGCTACAAGAGCATTCCTCTGGACCAATTGTGTGCCGCGGCGGCCGGCATGGGTCTCAAAGGCATCGACCTCCTTCAACCGGAAGAGTACGAGATGCCTAAACGATACGGCCTGCTCTGCACCATGGGATACGCCGGCGGCGGTGAGATCAATCATGGGCTTAATCAAATCGAAAACCACGCGGAGATTGAAGCAGGACTTCGCAAATACATCCCGCTAGCTGCCAAAACGGGCGTTCCCAACGTCATCACTTTTTCCGGGTTGCGGCAGGGCCTGGCAGACGCTGAGGGCGCGCGCAACACCATCATCGGCCTGCGCCGCGTCCGAACCGTTGCCGAGGATCACGGTGTAACGATCTGCATGGAGTTGCTCAACAGCCGCATCGATCATCCCGGCTATATGTGCGACCATACCGACTGGGGAGCGGCTGTCGTCGGTGAAGTCGACTCACCGCGCGTCAAGCTGCTCTACGACATCTACCACATGCAGATTATGGAAGGCGACCTGATCGCCACCATCCGCCGCCATCATGCGCAGATCGCGCATTTCCACACTGGTGGCGTTCCCGGACGCCACGAATTGGACGGAACTCAGGAAGTGTGCTGGGACGGCGTCATGCGCGCCATCGCCGATACAGGATTCACCGGATATATCGCGCATGAGTTCGTGCCCACTCGCGATCCGCTTACCTCGCTTCGCCAGGCAGTTGAGATCTGCAACGTCTAGCGCTCACTATCAAGGTGCGCCATGGAGTGCTTGTCATATCGTGTACCCGCCACCATCTCCGCCGGAACTGCGGTCTCAAGTTGCGTCAACTCCTCGGCCGAGAGCCGGATCTCCAACGCTCCGAGTGCCTCCTCCACCTGAGCTACCGTCCGCGCTCCTAAAAGCGCGACAATATCCTCACCCCTCGACAACACCCAGGCGATTGCCATCTGCGACGCGCTGACGCCACGCTCCGCCGCGACAAAGGCGAGCGCGGCGGCCAACGCCTGGTTCTTCGCCAGGTTCGTCCCTGTAAAACGAGGCAGAAAACGGCGAAAATCTCCCTTTGGGAGCGGTATCGAGCCGCTCAACAACCCGCGCGAGAGCACACCGTACGCCGTAACGCCTACTCCAAGTTTGCGCAGTCCGGGCAATATCTTCGCTTCAATCCCGCGCGACGCCAGCCCGTACTCAATTTGCAGATCGCAGATCGGCACTACGGTCTGCGCACGCCGCACCGTCTCGGCGTTCATCTCGGACAGTCCAACATGCCTCACATAGCCCTGCTTCACCATGTCCGCGATTGCGCCCATCGTCTCTTCAATCGGCACCGCGTCATCGAGACGCGCTGGCCGATAGATGTCCACATGGTCCACGCCTAGCTTACTGAGACTCTGCGCTAAAGAACTTTTCACGGTAATCGGCCGGCAATCCGGTCCTAGCCATGAACCATTTGGAGCCCGCATCGCCCCGAACTTTACCGAAAGCAGCACCTTCTCCCGCGTGGCGGAATCCATCTCCGAGAGCGCACGGCGCAGCAGCAGTTCGTTCTGTCCCATGCCATAAAAATCACCCGTATCGAGCAGCGTCACGCCACTCCGCACCGCCGCGTGGATAGCTCGAATGCTTTCCGCTTCGTCACTCGCCCCATAGAGTGCAGCCTTGCCCATGCCCATGCATCCAAGTGCCAGCGGGAATACCCTGGGACCTGTGTTGCCTAGTCGTCGTTCTGTCGCACCTGACGCGGATACCATCGATTGAACCTCAGTAATATCCTAGCCTTTCAGAATCGACGGTTCATCATGACACTAAAGTTTTATTCGACTTCGTTGATCCATTTTCCAAACACCTTCTACATTCAGAAACTAAGTCTTCCACCGAGTTGCACAAGGCGCGGGAAACCGAGTGTTCCAGTAATTTGCCCGGCGCTCTTGTTATCCACTGCAAGGTTAGGGCCGTTGAACTGCGGCGTGTTGAAGGCGTTTAATGCTTCGGCACGGAACTCCGCATGGACGCGCTCCTTTACATGAAAATCCTTGTTCAAGGACAAGTCAGTATTGAAGTATCCAGGACCATAGCAATTAGTTGCGCGCGGCTGATTTCCATACACGCCGACAACACCGGAAGGGATCGCTTGGAACGCTGCTGGATTGAAGTATTGGGAAAGCCTGCCTTGCGGACTCCCGAAAAACATGGATTGACGCCAGCGACGATGTTGGGTCGGGTTGTACTATTGCCAAGCGCCGAATTATTGTTGGTTACTTGAGTGATGGCTAGCGGACCACCGTTTTGAAGAATGGTGATGTCGTTGAATCGCCACCCGCCGACGGCAAAATCCAACAGCCGGCTTGCGCCGCTTAGAAATTGCTTGCCACGACTTCGATGGCTTGGCTCGCAGACCCGATAGCAAGCGTTACATCCACGGGAATGGTATTGCCAGAGTCAACCACAATTCCCTTATGGGTGAGCTCGGTTACCGTGTAAGTGCCAGGATCTACTGCGCTAAAGCTATATTCGCCGAAGCCGTTTGTAACCGTGACGCGTGTAATAAATGTCGATTCCGAAGTAAGTTCCACTCTTGCCTTCGGGATGGCCGCGCCCTGCGCATCGGCAACAATGCCGCGAACCGCTCCATAATTGGATTGCGTGTAGGCCGAAGAGGATACGAGGAGGCATAAAAGCAGAACGAACATCGTAAAGTACGACTTCTTGAGCACATTGAGCAAACGCACGAGGACATCCTCCGTCGATAGCTTGTAATAAGTAAATGGACAAGCGCTAGACGCAATTTATTGCATACTTCTCCTAACTGCCCTTACAAGCTCAGTGAGGGTATGAATAGATACACGTCGAGCGTTAAGCCCTATTTGGCTTCACGGTGTAAAGGCTACTTTTCTTGTATGGGTCGAGACTAGCCTAGAATGAACAGAGTGTCAATGAGGAAAATAATTTAATTATTGAGAGCGCGTGACAGACCGTGCTTCTTCAAGACGCACGCGAAGCAAATATTCTTGATTGCCTTCCATGCCCCGAATCGGCGAATCGATAACGTCCGTTCTCGTGCCACCGAGTCTGAGCACACACTCATGCACACGGTCAATCGCGTATTGTCGCGCCGCTTGCTCCCGCACAATGCCGCCCTTGCCAACGTGCTCGCGTCCGGCCTCGAATTGCGGTTTAACCAGAATCAAAGCCTCTCCACGCCATGGCCTGCCGGGTTCGCTCAACGCCGCAAACACCGCGGGCAGGACCAGCGTGGCGGAGATGAACGATACATCCATGGTCAACAGGCTGATCGGCGGCCCCATGGAGGCAGCCAGTTCTCCCGCGGCAAGCAGCCGCGCGTTGCAGCGCTCCCGCAGTGTGACGCGCGGATCGCCGCGCAGCTTCTCGGCAATTTGACCGTAACCGGTATCGACTGCCAACACCGATGCCGCGCCGTGCTGTAGCAGACAATCCGTGAAGCCGCCCGTGGAAGCCCCCACGTCCACGCAGGCCAGTCCCGTAGGATCGATCTTCCAGTAGGCGAGCGCGCGCTCCAGTTTCAGGCCGCCCCGGCTGACATAACGCAAGTCGTCTCCCAGCATCCGGACCGCGACGTCTTCCATGACCGGCGTACCGGGCTTATCGACACGCTGCTCGGCCACGAGTACGCGTCCCGCAAGAATGAGGGCCTGAGCGCGCTCGCGTGAAGCCGCCAGACCGCGATCGACCAGCAATTTGTCCAGCCGCGTCTTCTCCAACCGCGTCTTCATTGCGGCCATCGCCAGGAATCTGTTACCGAGACAGGCATCTTTTTAGCCTACAGCGTTCTTTCGGATAAACGCGCGGCGAACGCGACGCAGATAACGTACACTGGCTCACGGCTGCCTTTCTTCGGTTCCGAATGGCATCCCATACTGGTATGACTCTGGTGACCACGTCCTGGAGTACGCAATCTATTCTGTTGACGGGTGCGTGAATGTATAGAGACACGGGAGTATTGAACATGCCGCCGGCTTCGAGTCAAGACGACTCGATCCTGCTGGGGCTTGTTCAACGAGGCGACGAGCAGGCCATGGCGTCGATCTTCGACCGCTACTCGAAGGTGGTTTACTCAGTCGCGCTTCGCGTGCTGCGAGACCCCTCCGGCGCGGAAGACGTGCTTCAGGAAATTTTCATGCAGATCTGGCGCAACCCGGACAGCTTTATCGCCACGAGAGGAAGTCTCGGCGGATGGCTGGCGGTTGTGTCGCGTAACCGGTCGATTGACGCGCTAAGGCGTCGCCGCCCGACGGACAACATCGACGACATGCCATTGGCTTCCTCCTACAATCTGGCGAATGAAGCCGAATTGCACTCCTTGATGGAAAAGGCTCGAGGCGCGATCCAGATGCTGCCGGTCGAGCAGCGCAAGACGCTCGAAATGGCCTTCTTCGACGGCCTCACCCATTCCGAAATTGCCGAAATGACGGGCGATCCGCTCGGCACGGTCAAGACACGCATCCGAAGCGCCTTGCTGACGGTGAGAAAGGCGTTCCAGGCATGACCGATACACGGCATATCCATCCTGACGACCTTTCGCTCTACGCCATGCGCCTGCTGCCGGACGCGGATGCGGCTGAAATCCATGCCCATCTCCGGCAATGCGCGGAGTGCAGCCACGCCTTTCAGGACGCCTTGCGCGACCTGGCCATCGTCGCGCTCACGGTCCCGTTTGAATCGCCGCGCCCGCAGGCCCGACAACGCTTTGTGGATCAGGTGGCTCGTGAAAAGCGTACACCAGCCCTCAACATGCCGGTAGAACCTCATGCGGCTACCCAGGCCTCGACAGCCGCTCCGGTTCCCACGCCGATTGACGCTCCTCGTCGTAAATCCACCGGCGGCAGTGTGCTCCCGTGGCTTGGCTGGGCACTCGCGGCGGGCACCTCGTTCTTTGCCTTCAGCGAGTATCACCAGCGACTTCAACTGCAATCAACTGTCGCCGAACAAGCCACTCAGTTGCGTTCGGAGACGGCACAAATGGCTACGCTCTCCGCCGAAGCCGTCAGGGCCCGCATATTGATGGACAACCTGACCGGCAGCGATGCTCAGCGCGTCACGCTCAACACCACGCCGGCGGCGAAGCCCGCACCGCAGGGCCGTGCCAGCTACATCGCCAGCAAAGGTTCGCTCGTCTTTATCGCCAGCAACTTGCAGCCGTTGCCGGTCAATAAAGTTTACGAGTTATGGATCATCCCCGCAGATGGCAGCGCTCCTTTGTCCGCCGGGACTTTCGCGCCGGACGCGCGCGGCAACGCGAGTGTTGTCATGCCGGAGATTCCGAAAGGCGTCGAGGCCAAGGCTTTTGGAGTTACGCTTGAGGCCGAGGGCGGCGCGCCTAAACCGACGTTCCCGATCCTGCTTGTCGGCTCATGAATAGAAGAGCCATCCAGTTGTGGATGGCTCTTCTATTCAATAATCTTTCGACTCTAAGGTGCCGTCACACGGACGGAAATACCCGTCCCCTGGAGTGGAATGGATGTTGTGATGATGTCAAGATCCGTGCGGATCACGGTCATATTCTGACTCGCCGCCGGATTTGTCGAATCGTTACATACAACGTAAACCTTGCCCGTGGGCGACCCGGTTGTCGCCGCAATATATGACGGATGGCACGGAAGCGAGATCGTAGCTGTGACCGTATTACTCGTCAGGTTCACCACCGAAACGCCGCAGTTGCCCGTCGGCGTAGTTGTACCCGCCGCTACGCAAGGCAAGGCATTGCCGGAGTTCGCGACATAAGCACGTGTACCATCCTGCAAAGCGGCCACCATTACCGGGCCGATCCCAACCGGAACATTGGCCAGCACGGTACCGAAGCCGACGGCATCGACCGGATTGGTTGGATCGCAATTCGGGTTGGTGGTCAAGGCGGCCGCGCTGCATAGAGGGATGCTGACGACGCTCAAGGTACCGCTGGTCGATCCGCCATTCCCCGCGTTCGCCACCACCATCTCCGCAAGCGTAGGGGCAAAGTCGGCCCAGATTGGTGACGCGCCCACAGGGATCAGGCTGGAGTTCCCATTCGCGGACACCGCAGCGGGCAACGTGTCTAGCTGATTTGTCTGCGCGTTGATGACACTCACCGTGCCATCGCTCTGGTTCATTACAAACGCGCGCTTGCCATCCGCGGTCATCACCCCATATACGGGCATTTTACCGACAGGCAAAGTGGCCGTGGGAGTATTGGTCGTCGTGTCGATCGCGACAGCGGCTCCGGTACTCCCCGCCGCGCCCTGGCTCAACGCATACACCCGCGAACTCCCCGCAACGCCTACGACATACACGGGATTGGAGGCGGTAAGCTCCTGCCGCAGCGCCAGCGGCGATCCCTGGAACTCTCCAATCGCATTGCGCCCTCTTTCGGAGACATAGGTGTTCGTGCCCTCTGGAAAGATGCTGACCGGTGTCGCTCCGGCCAGCAAGGTCGTCTCCTGCACCTGGCTGGAGATGAGCGAGGTTGAGATGCCGAAGACGTTGAGCGTTCCATCGCCATTGATCGTGTAGCCCGTGGTTCCGTTGCCGCCGAGGATCAGATATTGCGGCGCAACGCCGATCCCTGCTGTAATCAACACCGAATCGCCGGCAAAGTCCACGATCGTCGCCAGCCCGGGACTGTTCGCGCCCGTGCTGGAGATAGCAACGGCGAACTTCTGTGGCTGAGCGGAAGGCCCCACGGGGTTGATCGCCGCCACGACCGGACGGTAGCTGCCGCCGCATCCAGACAACGCGACGAGTCCGGCAAAAATTGCGGCCCCAACTGCCGGCGCGCCGAAGAGATTTCTTGAGGATCGCACCGAAGTACCGATAGTTTCTGCTGCCGTTCCGTTTTCCACTAATTGCAAAACTGCTCCCGCCGTAACGCTTGTCTTCGCTATGCTCAAGGTCTGATTGTAAATCACCGCAATGCGCCATGGAGACCACAACACGATGGCGGGAACAAGCGCTCAGGGCCGTAAATCGATCTCACCCGAGCGCGACCGCCTGCAGTCCGATCTCCTGACAGGAGCCGTCGGCCTGCTGTTGATTCTAAAAGCCGCGTTCGTGAGCATCGGCTTGCATCGCCTAGGTGCCTTTCACCCATGGTTCTGGATCACCTGGATGGTGAGTATTGCGCTCTCGCTCCTAGTCTGGAGACTGCGCTCGGCCACTGGGCCAGCCGCCGCACTGGGAGGCATCGTCTGCTGTAACCTGCTGCTGGCGCAGACGTTCGGCGGACGATGGTGGCAGACCGCCCTGCCTTCCCTGCTAATCCTCTTCGTCCTTACGTTCGCGGCCACGCGCTTTGGGCGCAGACACAAGGAACGTCTCGGCAGGGCTGAACCACGTACCGGCCGCCGAGCTTCGCAGATCGTCGCCAACTTGGGCGTTGCGGGCCTCTGTGCCGGAGCGGCTCATCCCATACTCTTTCTTGCCTGCGTTGCGGCACTTGCCGAGGCGACCGCCGATACCGCCTCTTCGGAGCTTGGTCAGGTTCTTGGCGGCCGGACTTTACTGATCACGACTCGCCGCCTCGTGCCGCCCGGAACCGATGGCGGCATCAGCCTGGCCGGGACGCTGCTGGGAGCCGCGGCGGCACTCATGGTCGCCTTTGCAGCCGCGGCGACACATCCGCTCAATCTCCCAGACGGGTTCCTCATCTTCGCGGCCGGCAGCGCGGGGCTGCTCTTCGACAGCCTGCTTGGCGCGACCGTCGAACGTCGAGGGTGGCTCGGGAACGACCTCGTCAACTTCACCTCGACCGCCTTTGCCGCCGCTCTGGCGTATGCCTGCGCTCGATGGCTTTAGGATTCGGTCTTGCCGCCCGACCAGCTACGCACCCGGTCCATCAGCAGCCTCGCCCGGAAGGACGTATAGCTCAAGATCTCATGCAGGTAACGCTGCGTCAGGTCGTAGCCTCCAATACGGCCGTAGCTGGCACGCGGCGACGTGTACACCTCCAGCCCCTCATCTCTGCAAATCTCGCGAATGCGAAACAGGTGAGTTCCGTCGCTGACCACGACCATACGACGGAAGTTGTTCTGCTCGGCAATCTCCGCCAGACGTTGCACCTGCTCCTCCGTGTCAATCGATGTCGTCTCCGCGATGATGCGATCGAAAGGTACCCCGTTCGCCAGCAGGTAGTCGCGTCCCACACCGCCCTCGGTGTTGCCGGAGTCCTTGTCCGCGCCGCCGCCAAGCGTGATGACTACAGGCGCGATGCCGCGTTCGTATAGCGCCACCGCATGATCAAGCCTGGCATGGAGAACCGGCGAAGGATGCCCACTGTACTCCGCTGCACCGAAGACGGCGATCGCGTCGGCTGGACGTGCCTCATCCACGCGCGCCACTGCCGCGATGCGCGCATAAAGCCATAGGCAATACACCAACACCCCGAGCAGCAGCAGCCCGAACAGGCGGCGAACGCGGCGGCTCCGGCGTTGTGTGGCAGAGGTCATAAACTATTCAGTAGAGCAGGCCAACGGCGAACGCGAACATCGTCAGTCGAATATCGTCAGTATGGACCCGTGCTCCTCGCAACACCAGCGGCTAATGCTGTAAAGCCAGCGCAATCTCGTGCGTTGGGATCGCGCCCTCGCGCAGGATCATCCACGAACTGCCGCCGCCCGAGAGATCGACAATGGTCGTCGGCACCGAACGCGCCGTCGGTCCGCCATCCACAATCAGCGCTATCTGATCGGCCAACTGGTCGAAGACGCCGAAGGCATGGGTACACTCCGGCTGGCCGTGCAGGTTAGCGGAGGTCGCCGTGATCGGCAAGCCCAGCCGCTCGACCACCGCCCGGCAGATCGCCGCCTCCGGCACACGCAGCGCGAGATTGCCGGTATTGGCGGTCACCCGCAGGGGAAGCCGTGAGCCGGCTTTGACGACAAGCGTCAGCGGGCCGGGCCAGAACTTCTCGGCCAGCCGGTCGAAAGCCGAATCGAGAAAACGCGCGTGCTCATAAGCCTGTGCGACATCGGCGATCAACAGCGACAACGGCTTATGCCGGGCGCGCGTCTTGATGTCGTAGATGCGATCGACCGCGTGGAGATTGACCGGATCGACCGCCAGGCCATAGAACGTGTCCGTTGGCAGCGCGACCACGTTACCCGCGTTCAGGCTGTTGACGACATAGTCGATCTGGTATGGCTCAGGCTCGTCGGGATTGATACGGAGAATCTCAGCCGTCAAAATGGGTGCTCCTCAGGCGCGGAGCCGTAACAAACGGCTCCAACTTTGCAGCATAGCATCGCGCGGGGATCGGCTCAATCGCCATTCCGAACCAATCTTGCCCGGGCTAAGGCGCGGTCTGCTTTTGGGTCTTTTCCGCGATGGCTGCAAGGTACGCCTGCTCCAGCATAAGATTGCTGGGCCTTGTCGCGGGATCGCCGTCCACCGGGATGAACACCAGAAACTCAGTTGCATACCAGGAGTAGTGGAACAGAAGTTGTGCCTCGCAGCTTCCTTTCGTATCGGAGAACTGAAGTTCCCCGCCGGCCATTAACCCGGAATGAACGTACCAGGCACCCGCGGCGTCCTGCTCCTTGCCTGCCGACATGTATCGATGCATCGCCTTACGCACGTTTGAGATCGTATGCCCCTCTGAGTCTTTGAGACGGATCGCCCTAAGTTGGTAGCAAAAATGGCAACGGCTCTCCGGCATGATTGTGAAACCGTTCGCCGTAAACTTCTCTTGCGCGATCGGAGCGACCTTGGAGCAAGGTGCCGCTATCATTCGCGCCGCCGGCAAAGGTTCCTGGACCGCCGCCCTTGCGGATACAAAGGCGGCCAACAAAAGGACTGGCCATCTTGGAACCGGCAGTCTTGGAACCGGCACTTTCATGCCGCAAGTGTAACGCGCTTACGGGCAAAGCCTCCAATCAGGCATAGACTTGTCCCAGTCAAGTTATGCCTTCAAGCGTAGTTACAAGCCGGACGAACGCGCGGGTCAAGCAGCTGCGCGCGGCCTTTGCCGGCCAGGCGCGGCTCTCGGGCGGACTGGTGGCGATCGAAGGCGAACATCTGCTGCGGGAGGCCTTGCGCAGCGGCATCGTCTTCAAAGCCGTCTTCCTCAGCGAGCGGTTCGACACGCCAACGTGGATTCCCCACGGCGTGGACGTGCTCCGGCTGGCCGACGATGTCTTCCGCGGCGTCGTCGAGACGCAATCGCCGCGCGGATCGGCGGCACTGATCGTGCCTTCGGTGCGGGAGCCTGGCGAGATGTTCGGGGCTACTCCCCTCATTTTGGTCGCCTGCGGTTTGCAGGACCCCGGTAACCTGGGGACGCTGGTGCGCTCGGCGGAGGCGTTCGGCGCGACCGGCGTGTTGACCACTCCGGGCACCGTCAGCGCGTGGAATGGCAAGGCGCTGCGAGCTTCGGCGGGAAGCGTATTCCGGGTGCCCGTGGTCGAGGCGACACTTGACGAAGTGGCCGGGCTTCGGGCGCGCGGGGTGCGGCTGCTCGCGGCGGTGGGGGCAGACGGTGTACCCGCCCACGAAGCTCCCCTCGCGGGCTCCTGTGCGCTGCTGATCGGCAACGAGGGCGCGGGCCTCGGCGACGAGTGGCTGGCCATCGCCGATACGCGGGTGACGATCCCCTGCCCCGGGCCGGTCGAGAGCCTAAACGCGGCGGTGGCCGGCAGTCTGCTGCTGTACGAAGCGTCGCGGCAGAGGACAATGCGATGAGTCTCTTCGACGCATCGCCGTTAGCCGCGGCGGCGAACACGCTGCGACAGGCTCCGTTGGCGGAGCGGATGCGGCCTCGGACGCTCGCCGAGTACAGCGGTCAGGAGCATCTGCTTGGGCCTGGGATGCCGCTGCGCGTGGCCATCGAGAAGGACGACGCCACGTCGATGATCTTCTGGGGGCCGCCCGGTGTCGGCAAGACGACGCTGGCGAAGATCATCGCGCGGGTGACCGAGGCCAACTTCATCGAGTTCTCGGCCGTGCTCTCGGGCATCAAGGAGATCAAGCAGGTGATGGTGGAGGCGGAGAAGGCGTCCGGCTTCGGGTTGCGCACGATCCTCTTCGTCGATGAGATCCACCGCTTCAACAAGGCCCAGCAGGACGCCTTTCTGCCGTATGTCGAGCGTGGGACGATCCGGCTGATCGGCGCGACGACTGAAAACCCGTCGTTCGAGATCAACGCGGCGCTGCTCTCACGCTGCCGGGTGTACACGCTGCGGGCGTTGAGCGAGGAGCAGGTCGTCGGGTTGCTGCAAACTGCGCTAATGGATGCAGCCCGTGGACTGGGTGCGCTCGGCGTCCCTGCGAACGACGACGCGCTGGCCATGATCGCGGCCTTTGCCAGCGGCGACGCGCGCAACGCCCTGAACGCGCTCGAAGTCGGAGTGAAGCTGGCCCAATCGCGAGGCGAGCCGTCGATCACGAAGGCGATCGCGGCAGAGGCGTTGCAGCGGCGCGTCCTGCTCTACGATAAGAAGGGCGAGCAGCACTATGACATCATCTCGGCGCTGCACAAAAGCGTCCGCAACTCGGACGCGGACGCCGCGCTCTACTGGCTGGGCCGGATGCTTGAGGCGGGCGAAGACCCCATGTATGTCGCCCGGCGCGTGGTGCGGATGGCGGTCGAGGATATCGGGCTGGCCGCTCCCGAGGCGTTGAACCTCTGCCTGAGCGCGCGGGATGCGCTGCACTTCCTGGGGCAGCCGGAGGGCGGGCTGGCGTTGGCACAGGCGGTGGTGTACCTGGCGCTCGCGCCGAAGTCGAACGCCGTCTACACGGCTTACGGCGCAGTACAAAAGGACATTGAAGCGACCGCCGCCGAGCCGGTGCCGCTGCATCTGCGGAACGCGCCGACGAAGCTGATGAAGTCGCTCGACTACGGCAAGGACTATCAGTACGCCCACGATGTAGACGGCAAAGTGGCGGCGATGGAGTGCCTGCCGCCTTCGCTGGCCGGGCGGCGCTACTACCAGCCGACGGGCGAGGGCCGGGAGAAGCTGCTCGGACAGCGAATGGAGGAGATTGCCCGGATCAAGCTCCAGAAATCTGGTGACGAGGCGGAGTAGAGCGTGGTAGCTTGGCCACGTTCCCAACTTCCGGCGAGGTGCGCCATGACTGATAACCCTACGATGCTTCCCTACTTGACGGTCTCCGATGGGGCCGCCGCGATCGAGTTCTACAAGAAGGCGTTTGGCGCGGTGGAGCATGAGCGGCACCACATGCCGGGTTCGGCCAAGGTGATGAACGCGCGGCTGAGCATCGACGGCGCGGTCTTCATGCTGGCCGATGACTTCTCAGCCGAGATGAAGACGAAGTCGATGACGCCGGAGTCGCTGGGAGGATCGGCGGTGATGCTTTGCCTGACCTGCCCGGATGTGGACAAGGCCTGGGAGCGGGCCGTCGCGGCTGGAGCGACGGTCAAGATGCCGCTGGCGGACCAGTTCTGGGGCGATCGATGGGGCCATGTCCTCGACCCGTTTGGACATAGCTGGTCGCTGTCGTACCCTATCGCCAAGCTATCGCCGGAAGAGATGGATAAAGCGGCGGCGGAGTTCGGGATTACGGCTTAGAAAGCTGATTTTGTGATCGATCTAACAAAACAAATGCTTTAGCTTAGGCCGATACAAAGTAGTTAACAGCTACGCGCCATGAGACCACAGGACAGGGCCTTCAGCCCAGGTGCCATGTCAGTTACGATATTGAGCTCGCAGCGAACGACAGCAGCGTACTCGTAACATGCGATCATCTTGGCTTCTCCAAAATGATCGCAAATTTCTATTCGATCTAACAAAACAAAGACTTTAGCTGAGGCCGATACAAAGTAGTTAACAGCTACGCGTCTGCTCGAACCGTGGTGTATCTTTCAGAGGCTACAACGATTACGCTGTCGCGGCGCTGGAGCCTTTGTGAATGTGGATGCTGATTTAAGGATACCTGAGCACCAATAACTCATGCGCAATTTCGTGTTTGGATGAATCGGTGCGTCCTTGTTGAGGATTCCAGTGTTTTGAGAAGATACGTAGCTTGACAAGATTTCAGACCGTGCACATCTCGTGAGCGTCCCGAGTGTTATTTGGTGTCTTTTTCCAGAGCGGAGAGGACGATGTCTTTGGTGAGGAACTCGGGGAGGACGTCGGCGGGGGCGTCTTTGGCGGTGGGGTAGATGACGTAGGTGGGGACGCCGCTGCGATGGATGCCGGCCAGCTGGGCAGTGATGGCAGGGTCGTAGGAGGTCCAGTCGGCGCGGAGCAGGGTGACGCGACGGGCGCTGAACTGGTGCTGGACGTCGGCGGCTTTGAGGACGACGCGCTCGTTGACCTGACAGCTTAGGCACCAGGCGGCGGTGAAGTCGATAAAGACGGGGTGGCCTTCGGCACGGGCGGTGTCGAGCGCGGCCTGGGTGTAGGGAGCCCAGACGAGCGTGGTGTCCTTGTGTTGGTAGAGGGGGATGGCGAGACCGATGGCGGCGAGCAGGACGGCGGCGAGGGTGCTGCCGGGGCGGGCCGGCCATTTGCCGAGAGCCCATCCGGCGATCGCGAAGAAAAGGAGGCCGGCGAGGAGGAGGGCGAGGTAGTCAGTTCCCCGCCCTGGTGCACTGGGTGAGGAGTAGAGGCGGCCGTAGACCCAGACGAGCCAGATGACGGTGGCGAAGAGCGGGACGGCGGTGAGTTGCTTGAGGGTCTCCATCCACGCACCAGGGCGCGGGAGGATGCGGGTCCAGGCGGGCTGGAAGCTAAGAGCCAGATAGGGCGTGGCCAGACCGAGGCCGAGGGCGGTAAAGACGGCGAAGGTGATTCCAGCGGGCTGAGCGAGGGCGAAGCCGATGGCTGCTCCCATCAGCGGTGCGGTGCAGGGGGTGGCGACGACCGTGGCGAGGACGCCGGTGAAGAACGATCCGGTGTAGCCCTGTTTTTGGGCGAGGCCGCCGCCTACGGAGGTGAGGGAGAGGCCGAGGTCGAACTGCCCGGCGAGCGAAAGAGCGAAGAAGAAGAGGCCGGCGGCGAGGATGGCAATGAAGGTGGGGGACTGCAGCTGAAAGCCCCATCCGGCCTCCGAGCCTCCGGCGCGCAGGATGAGGAGCGCGCCGACGATGACCCAGAAGGAGACGAGGATGCCGAGGGTATAGACGAGGCCATGGGCACGGAGGCGGCTACGCTCTTCTCCCGAGGACTGTACGAGCGCGAGGCCTTTGAGGAAGAGGACGGGGAAGACGCAGGGCATCAGATTGAGGATGATGCCGCCTGCGAAGGCTAGGCCGATGG
>CAXTRY010000043.1:0-21785 GCA_964246805.1 uncultured Acidobacteriaceae bacterium | reverse complement strand
ACTCCGGCGTCGTTCGTTCGCGCTGGAACGATGGGGCTGCCGCTGATGGTGGCGATCATCGGCGGGGAGCACAAGCGGTTCAGGCCGCTGATTGACCTGTATCGCGAGGCGGGACGGCGGGCGGGCCACGCGCCGGAGACACTTAAACTAGGGATACACTCGCTGGGATTTCCGGGTAAGACCGACGAGTGGGCGGCGGACGCGTATTTTCCTGGCTACAAGAAGATGTTCACCGATATCGGTAAGGAGCGGGGCTGGCCTCCGGTGACGCGCGGGCAGTACGAGGCGCTGCGTGGACGGACGGGAGCGCTGCTGGTGGGCGATGCGGAGACAGTCGCCGAAAAAGTGTTGCGCGTCAACGACGCTCTCGGCGGTGTCGATCGGATGAGCTTTCAGATGACCAGCCCGATGATCCCGCACGGCGTGATGATGGAGGCTATCGAGGTGCTCGGCGGCGCGGTGGCTCCGCTCGTGCGGAAGGCGCTTGCGAAACCTGCGATGTAAAAACACCACCCTCACGACGATGAAACTGTCGCGAGGGTGGGGCACCGGATCGAATGTTGAGGCTAGAAGTCGTAGCGGAGGGAGAACTGCATCCGGCGCGGCTGGGTGAGGAGTGAGCTGGCGGTGCCGAGAGTGCCATTTGTAAGCTGGTTGGTAATGGAGAAGGGATCGAAGCGATTGGTATTGGTGACGTTGTAGACCTCCCAGGCGAATTTGACATTGCCGCGGTCGCCGGCTCTCCAGGCCTTGGAGAGACCGGAGTCGAGACCGAGATAGCCGTCGCCGCGGAAGTTGTTGCGCTGACCAGCTTCGCCGGGATAGGGGAGACGGACAGGGCTGCCGGTCGAGACGCCGCTGTTGATCGCGTTGGCGTTAGGGAAATAAAGCGGATTGCCGGAGGCGTCGAAGTGTTTCCGTACTTTAAAGGTGGGGTCGGTAACCACCGCGAACGCGGGAATCTGCCAGTCGGTCGTGTAGCCCGGCTCGGCCAGCGAAAAGGGCAAGCCGCTCGTGAGGCGGAAGATGCCTGACGATTGCCAGCCGCCGATCAGCGCGTCGACCAGGTGGTTGGAGGAGCCAAGATACGCTTTGCCATGGCCGACCGGTAACTGGTAGACCCAATCGATGGTGAGTAGATGCCGGGTGTCGAAGTCCGAGGTGGCGCGGTTGAGATAAGGCTTCCAGGTATTTTGGATTTCGCTCTTAGCAGCGGCGACACCATTCGAGAATTCAGAGGTGCGCTCAGCATCGGAGCCGAAGTCGATGGCCTTTGAGAAGGTGTAGTTGAAGTCTGCCTGCAGGCCGTGGCTGCTGGGGTGGCGGACCGTAACCTGGAGCGCGTTGTAATAACTCTTACCGATCGTGGACAGAGCGTAGAGGGAGGCGAACTGATCCTGCCAGAAGCGCGGCACGTGGTTTGCGGCGCAATAACCGATCTGCGCGCAGAAGAAGTCGATGTCGGCGAGTGCGGTGGTTGCGCCGAGATTGGTGCGGTAAGGTGCCCACTCATTGCGATAGATGGCTTGCGTGGCGGATTCACCCGGAAAGTCATAGTTCGCCATATAGGGGAACAGGTGTTCGAAATAGGGGATGGCACCGACAGTAGCCTTGGCGTTACCTCCGTTCTGGTCGACAAGCTTCGAGAGCATGGTGGCGTTGCTGTAGTAGTCGCCGCTGCCCTGCGGATCGACGAAGTCGGTGGGTTCGGCGAGGTCGAGACTCTGTAAAAGATGACGGCCAAGGCGCCCAACGTAGGCGGTCTCAAGCGTAAAGCCCAGCGGAAGTTCTTGCTGGATAGAAAAGTCGAAGGCCTCGGTGTAAGGCGTCTTTAGTTTGCTGTCGAGGCCCCAGGTGATGGCAAAATTGCCAGTTGGCGCGGTAAAGGGAAACGCCTGCGCGGCGGCGGAGGTGCCATTTGAAAAAGGAAGTGTTTGGCGAGCGGTGTAGCGCGGGGAAGTCTCGTAACCCTGTACGCCCGCCGGGTTGGTGACGGAGGTAGAGAGGCCGAAAGAACCGTTCTGGTCGAAGGTGTTTACCAGGCCCTGACCGTAGTGATCGTAGTAGAGGCCGGCTCCGGCGCGGACGGACATTTTGTTGTTGGGCGCGTAGGCGATGGCGAAGCGCGGAGCGACGTTGTTCTTCGATTTGGGCCAGAAGCCGGGTTTTCCGTAGAAGGGACCGCTGGGCGCGAACTGGAGGTCCGGTTCGTAGACTTGTCCCTGAAGGGCGGCGGTTTCGCGCTGGGTAAACCAGGCGTGGGTGTCGATAGTTGGCGTAACCTGCTGGCCGGAGGTCTCGTATGGAGTTTGGAGGATGGTCCAGCGAACACCATAGGTGATGGTCAGGTTGGGCCGCACACGCCATTGGTCCTGCGCGTACACCTCGTACTCGTTGGCTTTGAAGTGGCGATCGATGGGAGCGCCATCGGCCAGTAGGGCACCGGAGGTGGGGCTGGTGACTTTATAGTTTGAAATATTCGTTACAGAAGGAATGTTGCCGACCAGGTTGGAATAGGCGACAAGATAAGAGTTCGAAAAGCCGTTATCGACCGGGTCGAGGCCGATGGTGGAAGGATCGGGAGGGTTGCCGGCAAGCCAATAGGGGTTCGAAGAGGCGGAGTTGAAGGAGTTTGCGTTGGAGGAGCGGTTCTGATGGATCAGCCGCCAGTTACCGCCTACTTCGATGTTATGGTTGCCCTTCGTCCAGTTAAGATTGTCGATGACATTGTTGACGGGGACACTGATAATCGTCGAGCGTGTCTGCGCGGTCACGGTGCTCAGGAAACGAAAGCTCACGTAATCTCCGTTGCCGACGCCCGTATTGCCATAGCCCTGGCGGACGTAGCCATAGCGGATGTCGTTGACGAGGCTGGGCGAGATCGTCCAGGTATCGCCGAAGGTCATGCCTTTAGTGTTATCGATAAGGGAGTAGGACGGTCCTTGCGCCGGGAACTGTTCGGTGCCGCCGGTGGTGTCTTTTTGGAGGTTGCCGCGGCCGAAGATGCGGTGCTTGCCGGACGGGATGTAATCGAGCCGGACGATGGTAGTGTTGAGCGTCTGGGGGTTGGGCGAGGAAAAGGTATACGAGCCGGAGTTGAAGCCGCCGTCGCCCAAGGTGGTGCCGTTTGCGGTGGGCAACGCCTTAAAGTAGGCAAGGGCATTGGGATTGACGCCCGCGCCTGAAGTATAAGCAGCGGAGTTACAGACCTGGCAGCCCGCATCGAGCGTTGCAAGCTGAGCGGCGGTGATGGTGTCGGTGACTGTGCTTCCGTCGGGACGATCGCCGGTGTAGAGAATGATGCCCTGCTGATAGGTAAGCGTAGGCGTGGTCTGGTTGACAATCTTGCTTTCGGCCTGGCGCTGACCCTCATAGTTGGCGAAGAAAAAGAGCTTGTCCTTCTTGATTGGGCCGCCGAGATCGCCGCCGAAGATGTTGCGGATGAGTTTAGGCGGACGATTCGAAAGTCCGCTGGAGAGCTGGGCCTGCTTGTTGAAGTAATCGTTTGAGACCGTATTGGAGGGGCGAAAGTACTCGTAGGCCGCGCCATGGAGCTTGTTGGTGCCGGATTTGGTGACCAGCGAAACCTGGGCACCTGAAGATCGGCCGGCGTCGGCGTTGGCATTGCCGGTGGTGACGCGGAACTCCTCGATGGAGTCCTGGGTTTCGCGAAGGACGCCGGTAAAAGCGAGACCGCGGACCTGGTCGTTATCGTCGACGCCGTCGAGGGTAATGTTGCCCTGATCGGAGCGGCCACCGTTGACGGAGCCTGAGCGGCTATCCTGGAGCGCGGGATTAGTGGGCTGCGGGAGAAAGAAGACCCCCGGCTGTAGCGAAAGCAGGTCCGGGACGTTGCGGGTCTCACTGGGAATGGCCTGGATCAGCTGATTGTCGCGAGCGTTGCCCAGCGAGGCGTCGGTGACGTTGAGGCTCTGCGTGGCGGCGGAGACGTCGACGACTTCGTTCGAGGCCTGGATGGTGAGGGTGAAATCGATGGTGGCGGGCTGGTTGACGAGGAGCTCGGCGGTCTTCGTCTGCGAACTGAACCCGGGCGAACTGACGGTGATGGCGTATTTCGCGGGCGGGATTTGGAGCAGTTGGTAATCGCCGCTCGATTTTGAGGTGGCGGTGAAGGTCTGGCCGGAGGCGGCGTCCGTAAGGGCGAGGGCCGCGCCGGAGATAACAGCGCCTTGCGGGTCTTTGACGACCCCGCGCAGGGAGGTGTTGGCGCTTTGAGCGGAACCAAACACAGGCAGGAGTAAGAAGATGCAGGCAAGGCCCAGGGCGCGGATAGTCAAAGCAGTCCTCCGAAGACGGCGAAGCCACCGGAACGAGCCGGTGAATAGCAGGAGCTAATCGAAAGCGGTTAGCAGATTGAAATTGCTTGGTGTTCATGTGTTGTTTACAGGAGGGAGCGCTGCGATGCAAGAAGAAACGTGGGCGAGTACGTAACAAACGAACATGTTAAACGGAGACTTGAAACACATCAGCCGGCGTAAAGTTTCTAGTCAAGTAAAATTAGCCGGAAGTGATTTGCCAACACCATCTTCAATGGCCGGTATGATACGGGTGTCCGGCCAGGATGGTAAGTGCGCGATAGATCTGTTCGGCAACAATAACGCGGGCAAGTTCGTGCGGAAACGTCATGGGGCCGAGCGAGAGCAAGAGATCGGCTCGCGCAATGGCGGCGGACGACCAGCCGTCAGCGGGCCCGATGGCTAGGATGGCTCGCTGTGTGCCTGTGTCGCGTACATGACCTAAATGGGTGGCAAAGGACTCCGATGAAAGAAGCCTGCCTTTGGGTTCCAGAAGAATGAGGTGGCTTGGGGTGCGGGCCTGCTGTTTGTCAAGGGATTGCAGAAACGAGGACTCGGAAGGCGATAACTTCATATCGCAAGCCGCGTATTGAAGACTACGTTCCATGTATTCGTGCACAAGTTTGGCCACATGGCCCGCGGATGTGCGCACGTTTATAGAGGCAAGAGTGATCTTCATCGATAGAGGCGTCGTCTTATCTTCTTGAAACCACCAAATTGCATACGGTTTTTCATAGATTAAAGCCTTATCGAGCAAGCAAAGCCGTGCGTATAAAAGGAAGCAAGACAAAACCTAGATGGCCCGTGACGTGCACGTGTTCAGGTCATTGCAGAAGTACAGGAGCAGTTAATGGGTCAGCTTTCCGTTTTGCGGCGATTGGTTTCCGGAACTTTCATCGCAATGCTGTTCAGTTTCGCACATGCCGCACATGGCGCAGATGTTACCGCCCGCATCAAGGGAACCGTTACCGATCCATCCGGCGCCGTGATTCCAAAGGCAACGGTGACGGTCACGAACACCAAGACAGGCGTGGTAAATACGACGATTTCAGCCGAGAGTGGTGACTATCTCTTTCCCGCTCTCCCGATCGGCACATATTCGATCAGTGTCGCGACTCCCGGATTCAAAGGGTTTACGGCTACCGGCATTGTTTTGAACATCGATCAGGAATATGTTGAACCGATTAAGCTTGCCTTGGGCAGTTCTTCGGACACGGTAGCCGTTGAAGCTGACGCCGTGCAAGTCAACACCACCGACATGCAGCTCAACAATGTGGTGGACGCGGACCAGATCGTAGCGTATCCACTTCTGGGTCGCTCTTTCGTTCAGCTGGAGCTTATTCTCCCGGGCGTCCAAGCACCAAGCGACCGCTTCACGAGTAACTTTTCCATCAATGGATCTCAGAGTCAACAGTCGAGCTACCTTATCAATGGCGCCGACACGAACGACTTCGTACTCAACACGATCGGCGTTTTGCCTAACGTCGATGCGCTCGATCAATTCAACGTGATTACCGGCCCGCTTAATGCGGAATATTCGCGCAACTCAGGCGCGGTGGTCAGTACCGTGGTGAAGAGTGGAACAAACAGTTTTCACGGCGACGTGTTCGAGTTTTATCGCGATACATTTCTCAATAATAAGAACTTCTTTCAGCAGACGAACCCCGTGTTTCACCAGAATTTGTTTGGGGGAACACTGGGAGGGCCGATCCTCAAAAACAAGCTTTTTTTCTTCGGATCTTACCAGGGAAATCGCGCGCGTCAGCCTGAGGCGGGTATTGCCGGCAATGTAACCGTGCCAACGGTCAGCCAACGAAATGGTATTTTCACGCCGGCAAGTCTGTCGGGAACGCACTTCCTTCCCGGCACGGTGAACATTCCCGGGTGCGTCTCCGCGGCCGGCGGCGTGACTGCCGGAGCCGATACCTTCCAGTCCTGCCTAACGAAACTCGGCGGACAGCTTCCTGCTAACGCCGTCAATTCCATCTCCGCCGCGCTTCTAAGCAAGTATGTCCCAGCGCCTAACTCCGGGACAAATAAATTTGTCTACAACCCATCGACCACCCTTATCCAGGACCAGGGGATTCTACGGATCGATTTCGATCCCACGACGAAAGACCAGATCAGCTTTGTGGGAATCTACCAACATGCTCCATCTATCGACACGGTGCCGTTTAGCGGACCCAATCTTCCCGGCTTTGGCGATCAGGGTACCAGTGAGATTCGGCAGATAACCGGATCATATACTCGACAACTCAGTTCGAATGCTGTCAACCAGTTTGCCGCGCACTACACCCGGTTTAATCTTGGGATCGTCGTTCCCCAGCAAGTAGTTGCTCCTTCAACCGCGGGTTTTGCGATCAATCCGCAGAACATCGCAGGTGAAAGCCTACCCTTGGTCAGCTTGTCGGGTAACTTCGCCGTCGGCTTCACGACCAACGGGCCACAGCCGCGAGTCGATCAGACATATCAGGTAGACGACAGTTTATCGAAGACGATCGGCCGTCACTCATTCAAGTTTGGGTATGACGGGCGCCGGTTCAACGTGGATAACGAATTTTCGGGAAGCAACAATGGCTCCTATTCCTTTCTCGCGACCTCCAGCAATCCAAACACCTCGGGGAATGTCGTGCTCGACTTTCTGCTTGGGATACCCAATACTTATGCTCAAGGAGCGGGCGGACGCATCAGCGCCGTCTCTTACGAGAACTACGCATTCGCGCAAGACACGTGGCGAGCCACGAACGACTTAACAATCAACTACGGTCTTGGCTACCAGATCGACACGGCCATTCATAACCGGCAGTATGGCGGACAGGGCGTGAACTGCTTTGTACCTGGGCAGCAGTCCACGGTTTTCCCGACAGCTCCTTTGAGCCTGAACTTTCCCGGCGATCCTGGTTGCAACGACGCCCAGGGAGCCACTACACCCTATAAAGACTTTGGTCCTCGCATCGGTTTCGCTTACTCGCCCGAGTTGGGTGTGTTGACTGGCGGTAACGCCCACAAGCTTTCAATCAGAGGCGGATTTGGCATCTATTACAACCGCACCGAAGAGGAAGGTTCGCTTCAGAACCTCAGCCAGGTCCCGTTTGGGATCAACTCGACGGGTATTCGCGATGCGGGTACCCAGTACCGCCCGAGTTTCGGAAACCCCTATCAGGACATTCGTACTGGAACTACCATTGCGAATCCGTTTCCGGCAAGCTTTCCCAAGCCAGGCAGTACCTCTGTCGTTTTTCCCGGCACTCCTCTCGAGCTAAGCCAGTATGCGCCGGGTTATCGCGCACCCTATGCTGAGAATTTTCAGCTAAGTGTGGAGCGTGAGCTGCCTGGAAGAATCGTTGCGATCGCCACATACGCGGGATCGCTTGCGCGCCATAACCAAATCACCATTGAGGGCAATCCGATTACGGCCGCGGGTCATGCCGCCTGCGTGGCGGACACAAACGGGTGCCTTGCCAACGCCGCGGATCAGGAAGTGAATTATCCAAGTCACACACTGTATCCTCAAGCTGTAAATCCGGCTACCGGGCTTACGCATTTCGGCAGTGCATCCGAAATTGCCACGGAAGGGAGTTCGAACTTCAATGCGCTTGAGTTGAGTCTACGGAAAGGCCTGACTCATGGCCTTGCCGGCCAGATCAGCTACACTTTCGGGCATGCGCTGGACGACGCTTCGAGTTACGAAGGCGCGGGCTTCGGCACGGAGCGCGGGTATAACCAGTACCAGACCAGTTTGAACTATGGAAACTCGGATTATGACGCCCGTCACCGGCTGGTCATTTCGCCAATATATCAAGTTCCCTTTCGTAACGGCGGAAGCACTTATTCGCTCCGAAATCTGTTGTTGTCGGGATGGGAGGTCTCTGGCATTGTGACCTTTGCCACGGGCCATCCATACGATATCTCATATCAAGGCGGTGAGTCGTACTCCGCTTACTGCTCGTATGACTACTTCTATTACACATGTCCAGACGTTCCCAATCAAATCGCTCCACTCAAGCTGCTGAATCCTCATAATGCGACAAGCGCCATCAAGGGCCAACTCTTCGATGGAACGCTTTCCGACGGAACGGCCGCAACCGCGGGTGCCAGCTTCACGGATGAAACACCTGGCCAGTTCGGCAATATCGGCCGGAACAAATATCATGGTCCCGGAATTGATAACACCAACATGCAGATTTCCAAAAATATTCGTTACAGTGCCGATAACGCGGCTCGGATTATCGAGCTTCGTTTAGAAAGTTACAATGTCTTCAACCATACGAACTTCAATAATCCAGGCGGTAATCCGGACAACGGCACTTCAAGTTTCGGAGTTATTACAACCGCCGCAGCGGGACGAGCGACACAACTCAGCGGAAAAATCTACTTCTAGCTGTTGCTACACGATCAGAAGAGCCGAAGGCGGCTCTTCTGTCGTTTAAGCTATTCTTTGTAATCGCATGGAAAACGCGCTCCAAATGGTCGAACAGATTTCTATCCAGCTACCTTCTTGGCTGTGACGGATTTTCTATTGGTGCGTGTCTCGGCGATGCGAATTTTTATATCCGCGTCTAGGTCGGCGATGGAAAGCGTGGTGGCAGTTTTTCGGAGACGTTCAAGACCGTAAAAAGCACGCTTTTCAGGAGAGAAGACGTGGACGATAAAGTCGACGTAATCCATCAGTATCCATTCACCCTGACGGCGGCCTTCGACGGAGTTCGGGTAGGTGGCGAAGTCTCTTTTGAGGCGTAGTTCAATCTCGTCGGTGATGGCGACGTTCTGGCGGTCGTTGGTGCCGTTGCAGATGAGAAAAAAATCTGTAAGGCCGCTTTCGGCCGGGTCGAGGGCAAGTATGCGGATATCTTCGGCCTTTTTATCTTCGCAGGCAGCGACGGCGGCGGCGAGGAGTTGGCTGGATTGTAGGGACGGCATTTGACTCCTTCATCCTTTATGGTACAGCGTGAGAGGCAGTTAGATGAATACGGCAAATGGAACGAACGAAGTTGAGGCGGTGTCGCATCACAGAGGAAATGGGTCAGCTATCGCGAACTGCTTGTTCTTATTTCGAGGACGCTTCCTTGGTCAATTTCGGTCTTATCCTTTGTATTGCGGGCGCTTGCCTGATCGGCCGGGGGCAGACGTCTTCCTTGGCCGGACAAGGCCTTTCCTCCAAAGCGGCATGCCATGCGCTACAAGGAATGACGATTGAAGCCGTATCGATTGGATTACCCACGACTGGAGCTTATGTCCGGTCGACCAAGCTGGTGTGGGAACAGCAGAGCGAGTTTTGTAAAGTATTCGGGGGCATCCGGCCCGTGGACCCGGCGGCGCAGGAGATACGGTTTGAGGTAAACCTGCCGAGCGCCTGGAATGGGAAAGCTGTGCAATTCGGCGGCGGCGGATTCGATGGCTGGCTTGCGGCGACAAGCGGCCTGGACTCATCCATGGTGAGCCGTGCGAGCGCACCCGGTGCATTGGCTAGGGGTTTTGCGACCTTCGGCGGCGATTCAGGACATCATAAGCACTATTTGCTGCTGCCGGACGCATTGAACGCCGTCAATGCATCGTTTGCTCTTAATACGGAAGAGCGACGGAATTATGCTAAGGATGGACTAAAAAAGACGCACGATGCGGCTGTAGCGATCATGGAACGGCGTTACGGCAAGCGGCCGGGACGCATGTTCTTTCTGGGCGGATCGACAGGTGGACGCGAGGCGTATTTCGTCGTGCAGCGCTGGCCTGAGGATTATGACGGTGTCATGGGAGCGTTCGCCGGGTGGGATCAGGTTGAGTTGGATTTACAGTTCGTTCGAGTATCGCAGGCTATGTACGCCAAAGGCGGTTTCCTGGGTTCGGCACAGACGAAGCTGCTGGCGAAGGCGGTGATGAGCACGTGCGATGGTTTGGATGGCGTAACGGACGGCATCATTGCGAATGTAACGGCCTGTCACTTTGATCCAAAGACGCTTCTCTGCCCGGCCGGAGTTAGGAGTTCTCATTGTCTGACATCGCAGCAACTGCATACGGTAGATACGTTTGCGACAGAGCAACGGACGGCCACGCCGCTGTGGCACGGAGTGCAGACGATGCCGGGGTATAACGTACTGGCGGGCGCTGATCTGACGGGAGCGATGGGATTGTTGCATCACGCGGAGCATCCGCCTCTGTTTCCGCTGAACTCCTTTTACTACGTGATTGGGGATCAGGTATTGCGCTTCTTCTTGACGGGCGATCGTCACTTTAATTCGTTGACGTTCGATACGACAACTGGAGGTCGGTATGCGTCGGATCTGTTGCCGCAGTCGGAGGCATCCGATGCAAGCGACGCGGATTTAAGCCGGTTTGCGGGTCATGGCGGCAAGTTCCTAGTGGTACATGGCACGGCGGATGCAACGATCCCTACGAACTCATCCGTTCTGTATTACGAGATGGTGGAGCGAGCAATGGGACGTGACCGGATGGACGAGTTCCTGCGGTTCTATCTGATTCCCGGATTTGGACATGGGCAAGGAGTCTTTAGTGCGCGATTCGACGCTTTGGGCGTTCTAGACCGGTGGCTGGACACGGGAAGAGCTCCCGCCGACTTGATCGTCGAGGATGGAAACAGCAAAACGGCTGGCCGAACGAGACCGCTCTGTCAGTATCCGGCGTGGCCAAAATATAAGGGAATGGGAAGTGCCGACGCGGCTGCCAGCTTTGAATGTGTAGTGCAATAAGGAATCAGGCGGGTTTGCGATAGAGCTTATGCTGCACGATGTAAGCAGCGACTAGATCCGGGATGAGGTCAACGCAGGGATCGCCTTCAAGGAGGCGATGACGCAGTTCGGTAGCGGAGACATCTTCGTGGACGGAGTGGAGCAGGTGGATACGGCCTTGCTGCTCCGTGGTAAAGGTGGCGAGGGCGGAGCGATCGAAGCGATAGCCCGGGCGGCTGACGACGATCCACTCGGCAAGCTCGATGAGGCGGTCTGGATGGCGCCAGCGGGGTAGAGTAAGGAAGGAGTCCAGGCCGACGATCGAGAAGAGGGGGGTGCCAGAAATCTGGGCGTTGAGTTGGTCGAGGACATCGACGGTGTAGTTGGGCGAGCCGTCCGGCCGGGGGGCGTCGAGATCGGAGGCGAGCAGGCGCGCGCCGTTCCCATGTTCGGGAGGCGAGGACGCGGCGGCACAGCCCAGGGCGGTCATGGCGAGCCGATGGTGGAAGGGCGCGGTCGAGCGAGCAGGCTTGAGGGGCTGACGACCGGTTGGGGCGAAGAGGACGGTATCCAGCGCGAGGTGGGCAGCGGCCGCGGTAGCAACGGCCAGATGTCCGCGATGGATAGGATCGAAGGTTCCGCCGAAGAAGGCGAGGCGCATCGGTTGATTGTAGGATGAGCGGTTGTGCGGCGAAGTGACTGCGAGCCATATTTCCGGATGAACGATCTTTGTTACGTTTCAAACAAAACAGCCATCTAGGAATCGTAAGGCTGCATCCGAACAGCCAACGCGCAGAGTAGGCATGTAGAAGTCCAAGGCGAGGACAAGGGATTTTCCAGCGATGACCCGCTCGCGTTCCATCCGAAAGCGCAAGCTGCGCGTATATGAGGAAGATCGACATTTGTTTTGGCGGCAGTAGAGGACGCGCGGCGTTGGACGGGTACGCGGAGAGTTCCGGCAAGGCGCATGACAAGGGAAGCGGGAAGCGGGAATGGTAGTGACACAGGAGATTGAGATGAAGAACATGCAGCAACAGGTTGGTGGTACGTTGGCGAGCACGGATCGCCGGAGCTTTTTGCGCGGCGCGGGTCTGAGCGGTCTCGCGCTTGCGGGCACGGCGGTGCTGGGTGAGAAGGCCTTTGGACAAACGGAAGCGGCGGCGACGGCCAGCTTTACGGCGACGGACGTCGAGGTCTTCAACTTCGCGTTGAACCTCGAGTATTTGGAAGCTGAGTTCTACACGCGGTCGCTGACGGGTTTGACGCTGAGCGAGTCCGGCATCAAGGTAAAGGGCGTCGGCAACGCGGGCCCGACGATCGGCGGCAAGCAGGTCGACTTCTCGGGGGACTTCTCGGGCAAGCTGCGCAACATCGTGATGCAGATCACGAAGGATGAGCAGACCCATGTCAAGCTGCTTCAAAGCCTGCTTGGTCCCCTGGCGATCGCGAAGCCCGCGATCAACCTCGATGCGATGGATGGCTACTCGAGCTTTAAGGCGTTCCTGAACTTGGCGCGCGACTTCGAGGATGTAGGCGTCTCGGCTTACGGCGGCGCGGCCGGTTTGCTGAGCACCGCCGGGTTAAGCTACGGCGCGCGCATTGCGCTGACCGAGGCTTACCACGCAAGTACCCTACGGCTGCTGGTCGAAGAGAATGGCGTGATGTCACCGGCGGTCGATGCGCTCGATGTGCCGCCTCCTCCCGTCGGTACGCACAACTTTACGGTCGATAGCCAGGGTCTGGCGATCGTGCGGACTACGAGCCAGGTGCTATCGATCGTATATGCAAATGCGACACCGGGCGCGAACTACGGCGGGTTCTTCCCGCGGGGCGTAAACGGCGCAATCACGACGGTCTAATCCTACAGAATCGGGTATGTGAGCCATCGCCTGGAGACGTTCCCTGGGCGATGGCTTTTTGTTGTTATTTGGCAATGATCTAACAAAACAAAGGTCTTAGGGGTAGATCGACTCATTTTACAGATGCAGCGGAAATGGTGCAGCCACTTTCTCAGTAGGACAGCGGCCTATGTCAAAGGTAGTTTGAGCGAGGGCAAGGCGGCGATTGTCTTCTGAGTTTCAAGTGAGACGGTGATGACCTGGCCGATGAGGCGGAGGATGTACTTGGGATCGTCGTCGCGGTTGGGGTCGTTGACGATGCCGGAACGGGCGTCTGTGGAGACGCGGTACTGGTCGACGACCCATTCGAGGGCGGAGCGATTGCCGAGCCGATAGTCGAAGGCGCCGGCGGGGATGCCGCGCAGGGTGAGGAACTCGTTGTAGCGGAGCTCGGTCTTGTCCTTTGAGAGCTTCATGCGCTCGACCCGGTAGTTGACTTCGTTGGTGGAATGTTCGATCTGTTCGAGCGGGTACTCGTCCTGCTGCTCGTACTCGATGTGGAGTTCCATCAGACGCTTGCCTGCGGCGGCGAAGGCGTGGAGGTCGGGCGGGAAGGGAATGCGGGGGAGTTCGCGCTTGAGGTTGGCGGCGTAACGGGTGCGGTACTCCGGGTGGTGGAGGACGGCGTAGGTGGCGTGGAAGATGTCCCACTTGATGATGGTGTCGTCGGCGTAGTGGGTTTTGAATTTGGCAAGTGCCCAATCGGTGACATTCTCGCGGCGATTGGTTCCGTCTTTGTCGTAGACATAAAAAGAGTAAACCTGCGAATCGCCGGTGACATGAAAGTCGGGCGCAAGTTCAGTGGCAAGAACCTGAAATCTACCCTCAACGGCATTCTGAGATACGCAAAACGCCTTATTTTGCTGCGTAGGCTCTACACTGATCGGAAAGAGAAGTGCAAGTTGATAGAGTTCCTCGTTCCAGAAGTTATCGAAATAGTGAAACAGCTTCCTGTAAGGCCGGTAAAGAGACCGTCTAACATAGCGATCATTGAACCGCGTCTTCTGCGCTTTACCAAGCGAGGCGATCGTTTGACGGGACCACTTTATTGTAATGTCCTCGACATCAACAAATCTAGATGCTTTCGCCCTTGGCTGTTTAGCGTGCTTGTATCTGGCGAGGGCGTTATCGTAAGACGCAACAGATGCACGCATCGCATTGCTCAACGTAAGTTTATTTTCATTAAACACGTATGAGTCTCTTGCTGAAACAATGCCCAAGCTAAATTGCCGAAAGATTGCCTCAACTTCTAAATCGCCCTTCGCGGCCTTGCTCCCCAGGCTAATCAGTCCGTCAAAATCTGCTCTTTGTCCGTAAGAGAGCCAGGTGTTCTGAATATCTGGTACAAGCGTCTTCCATGCAAGTCCGCTTGTATTGACCCACTCATTCAATTGATTGTATTTCTGCCCCCGCTTCCATTCTTCTTGCATACGAGCATAGAGAACTTGCCCTTGGCCCTTGTGGGTCGGCAATTTTACCAAGAGGCTGATGGCTACACCGACCTGAATGCCAAAGACATTGTGCGTTGTGCCCGAGATTTTGGGATTTTGACGAACATTGCCATTTAGATCGAGGATATAAAGCTTTGAGAAATCACGCGCTAGGTGATAGCGCATCCCATCGAAGGCAATTTGGTCGATATAGCTGTTGTTTGTGACATAGGCAACGATACCCCCATTGCGGATGCGATCCGAGGCCCATCGAAAGGCTTTGACATATGGATCAGACAATTTATTGCGCAGAGTGGCTTTAGAAGACTTGGTGTACGTCTCCTGAATGCGTGCGTCCCAATGTTTATACTTGCGGTTTTTGTTCTGATCGTTTTCGTTGACTTGCCCCATATTATATGGGGGATTGCCAATTATTACGAAAATCGGCTGTTTCTTCTGACGCAGAACGCGCTCTGTATTCGTGTGTGTAAACGCAAAAGACTGTTGACCAAGCTCGGATAGCTCAAACGTATCGACAAGACAAAGGCCCTCAAAGGGACTGTAGTTACCAACTTTCTCCATATACGCCTGCTCAATGTTCATACTGGCAATGTAGTAAGGCAGCAGCATGATCTCGTTGCAGTGAAGCTCTTCAGCGTACTTCTGTGGAAGGGCTGAACGCCTGATCTGCCGGATGACGCGGGTGATGAAGTTGCCAGTGCCGGTAAAGGGGTCGAGGATGTGGACGCCGGAGTCGGAGAGGGTCTTGCCGAACTCCTGCCGGAGGATTTCATCGACGGAGCGGACCATGAAGTCGACAATGGGCTGCGGGGTGTAGACGATGCCGTGAGTGTCGGCCTGTTTGGTGTCGAAGCGCTGGAAGAACTTCTCGTAGACGGCATTGAGGAAGTGCTGCTTTTCGGTGTAGCCCTCCTGCGACTCGGCCGCCTTTTCGATGGCGGTGTAGAAGCGGTCGAGGGGCTTGAGGAACTCGTTGCGGGAGAAGTAGCGCGAGGTGATGGAGTCGATGACCTTCTCGATCTCGGCGGCGATGACATTGCGGCGGAGGAACTCTTCGTTTTTGAAGACCTTGATAAAGATGCGCGCGGTGAGGAGGTGCTGGACGAGCATCTTGCGAATGCTGTCATCGGTGAGGTCGGGGTTGATGGACTGGCGGCAGAGCTCGGCGAAGGATTGGAAGTTCTGCCGGAAGGCTGGATTCTTCAGGTCTTCGTCGACGAGGATCTTTGTGACGCCACCGGCCAGTTCGGGGATCTTCTCGGCGAATTTGGTGACGGCGGTCTCCCAATCGACCTCGTGGGCCTGCTTGTGCTCGCAAAAGAGCTGGAGAACTTCGATGAGCTTCTCAGGCGCGGTGATGTCGGCGTCGAAAGCGATGCGATTGTCCTGATAGAGGACGGCGCGGCTGGGCGACTGAAAGAGGATATTGGTAAGGGGATAGCCCTTGGCGACTTTAGCCTTGATCTCGCGCTGGAGGTCGTCGGCGGAGTCTTTGGCTTCCCATAGGCCGTGGACGAGGGTAAGGTCGTCGACCATAGCACCGTCGGCACGGAGGGGCTGTTTGGCGGTGCCTTTGAACTGATATTCCTCGACGAGGTGCCAGTGATAGGCGGAGGCGCATTTCTTGAGGAGGTCGGCGAAGGCGGAGCGAGTGTTGCCCTCGGTGGTGTGCCCGTGCTTCTCGAACGTGGCGAGGGCGTCGAAGTAGGCCTTAACGGGCTTGTGCGTCGACTTGAGGGGAAAGCTCATGACAGCCTACGCCCTGCCCCTTGCGGAGGCGGCGGGTGGGGGATAGTGGGGCTTGGCTTTGGTGGAGATTTCGGCGGGACCGTCGAGATCGATGGGGGTCGGGCGGTGTGCGGAGACCAGCTCGGCGATGGCGAACTTGAGGGGGTCGATGCCTTCTCCGGTGACGGCGGAGATGACGTGGAACGGGAGCTTGCGGCGTTTGGCCATGGCGGCGAGCTTTTTGAGCTTGGCGGGGTTGGCGACGTCGGCTTTAGCGGCTACCAATACAGTCGGCTTGGCGGCGAGGGCGGGGTCGAAGGACTTGAGCTCGGCGGTGATGACTTTGAAGTCTTCGACGGGGTTATCGCGGCCGGAGCCGTCGGAGACGTCGACCAGGTGGACGATGACGGAGGTGCGCTCGATGTGTTTGAGGAACTGGATACCGAGGCCGTGGCCGAGGTGCGCGCCTTCGATGAGGCCGGGGAGGTCGGCGATGGTGAAGGAGGCAGTGTGGGGGAAGTCGCCGACCTGGACGACGCCGAGGTTGGGCTCAAGCGTGGTGAAGGCGTAGTCGGCGATCTTGGGCTTGGCGGCGGAGAGGCGGGAGATGAGGGTCGACTTGCCGACGTTGGGGAAGCCCACGAGGCCGGCGTCGGCGAGCAGGCGAAGTTCGAGGCGGTAGTTGCGCTCTTCGCCGGCGCGGCCGAGCTCGTGCTCGCGGGGTGCCTGGTGGGTGGAGGTGGCGAAGTGCTGGTTGCCGCGCCCTCCTCTGCCGCCGCGGGCGATGACGAGGGTTTCGTTGGGGCGGGAGAAGTCGTGGACGAGCTCGCCGGTCTGGTCGTCGAAGAGCAGGGTGCCGACGGGGACGTTGAGGGTGGTGTGCTCGCCAGCCTGGCCGGAGCAGTTGGAGCCTAGTCCATGCCCGCCGCGCTGGGCCTTGTGTTCGGGATTGAAGCGGAAGTGGACGAGCGTGTTGTGGGAGAGCGAGGAGGACATGAGGATGTCGCCGCCATGGCCGCCGTCGCCGCCGGAGGGGCCGCCGCGGGGGACGAACTTTTCGCGCCGGAAAGCCATGCAGCCGTTGCCGCCGTCGCCGGCCTTGATGCGGATTCGTGCTTCGTCGATGAACATCTTCTCTCAGTGTACTGGGTAGACTTTATGGATGGGCCTGTTTGAGGATCATCGCCTGGAAGAGGTGCACGACCGGCTGGTGGCGTTCTATGGGCACTTTCCCGAGCGCGACGTGTGGGACCCGCTGACGCAGATGATCTACTCCATGTTGTCGTCGCGTACCAAGACGGAGGTGTCGCATGAGGTGCTGGCGAATTTGCGGCGCGTGTTTGGGACGTGGGAGGGGGTGCGGGATGCACCGGTGGAGGAGATCGAGGAGGCGATCCGGGGGGCTACGTTCCCTGTGCCGAAGGCGGTTAACCTGAAGGTGGCGCTGGAGCAAATCACTGCACGGTGCGGGTCGCTGTCGCTGGAGTTCCTTGCTAACTATAAGACGGAGAAGATACGGGCCTGGCTGGAGCGGTTCGACGGCGTCGGCGTGAAGACGAGCGCGGCGGTAGTGAACTTCAGCACGCTGCGGCGGCGAGCGATGTGCGTCGACAGTCATCATCTGCGAATCGCGAAGCGGCTGGGCTTTGTGCCGCAATCGGCGGACGCCCGCGAGACGGAGGAGCGGCTGATGGAGATGGCTCCGGCTGAATGGACGGCTGAGACGCTCGATGAGCACCACAGCCTCGTCAAGCTGCACGGGCAACAGCTGTGTCCAAAGGGTCCGCCGAGTTGTGGGGGCTGTCCACTGTTGGATGTTTGTCCCACGGGAGCGGATTTGCGGCGCGGGTGAAGCGTTAACGGAGCATTCATGGGGCTGTGAGACGCTTCCAGTATTGCCTGAAACAGACCGCACATTGGACACGGACGATGACGTGTGTCCCGGCGGTCGGCAGCCATTCTTAGGGAGAGCTGGATGATGCGGAAGTGGAGAATGCAGTGGGCCGTGGCGTGTACGTTGGTTGCTGGCGGCGCGGCGGGTTATGGTCAGTCGGCGGTGGACGGCGCGATCGGCGGCACGGTCGAGGATAAAAGCGGAGCGGTGGTCCCGAACGCGAAGGTGATTGTTCGATCGAACGGCACCAACGCGGAGCAGACGTTGACGGCAGATGGATCTGGCTTTTTCCGGGCGATCCACTTGCAGCCCGGTCTGTATACAGTGACGGTGTCGGCACCGGGATTCGACACGTTCCGGTCGGACAATGTGACGGTGACGGTCGGTTCATTGACCGATCCGCACCCAGCGTTGGGGGTTGGTACTGAGTCGACCACGGTGAATGTCTCCAGCGACAATCCGCTGATCAACACCACCTCACCGGACTTCTCAAACACCATTAGCGAGAAGATCCTCGAAGATCTGCCGGTAAACAACTATCGTTGGTCGAGCTATGCGTTGCTGACGCCGGGTGTGGTGTCGGACGGAAACGGCTTCGGGCTGCTGAGCTTTCGCGGCCAGAGCACCCTGCTGAATAACGTAACGTTTGATGGCGCTGATGACAACCAGGCGTTCTTCTCTGAGGAGCGCGGACGGACGCGAGTGGGTTACTCGACAGCGAAGGCGTCGATCCAGGAGTTCCAGGTAAACACGTCGAACTATTCGGTGGAGTATGGCCGGTCGGCCGGTGGCGTCGTGAACGCGGTAACGAAGAGCGGCACGAACCAGTTCCATGGCGAGGCGTACTTCTTCGACCGTGATGCAGAGTGGGGATCAAAAAACCAGTACACGACCAAGGCCGTAAACGTCGGAACGGCTGCCGCTCCTGTCTTTACCAGCCAGGTGTTCAAGCCGAAGGATTGGCGGAAGCAGTACGGCATTGGCGTGGGCGGACCCATACTCCACGACAAGCTGTTCTTTTTTCTGGCGTTCGACCGGTTCAACCGCAATTTTCCGATCACGCTTGCGCCAAGCCAGCCAGCGTTGTTTTACGCGCCTCAAGACAATGTGTTGCCAGCGGGCAAAGTGTGCGGACAGGTAAGCACGGTTCAAAAGCCGAATGCGGCCGCGCCTAGTTCCGTTGATGCGGCGGTATGTTCGTTGGCATCGAGCCTGAGTAAGACCGCTCCCGGCGCGCTGACAGTGGCGCAGTACACGTCGGCGGCGAGTACCTATGCTCAGGGTATAGCGGGACTTAACAACCTCTTAGGAGTGGCTCCCCGCACAGGCGATCAATACATCTTCTTCCCCAAGCTAGACTGGCAGATCACGGGGAAAAATCATGCCACGTTTGAAGCTAACCGGCTACGCTGGACGTCACCCTCGGGCATTCAGACGGGAACGTCGGCTGTTAATTATGGCGCGGCCAGCCCTGGCAACGACTTTGTAAAATCTACGTTCGGTATCGCCAAACTCGATACTTCGATCACACCCACCCTGAGCAACGAGGTGCGTTATCAGTACGGACGTGACTTCGAGTACGAGTTCAACGAGACACCCACCTCTTATGAGCAGGCAAATCTGCTCAATCCCTCGGGCTACACCAACCCCTTCGGCATACCGCCAAGCGTGAACATTACAAACGCCTTTCAGTTCGGCACGGCGACGTTTCTGAACCGTCCAGCATACCCGGATGAACGGCGTTATCAAATTTCCGACACGGTGAACCTGGTGCGCGGCAACCATAACCTGAAGTTCGGCGTGGACTTTCTTCATACGAACGATCTAAGCCAAAACCTTACGGCGGTGTTTGGCGGGTATAGCTACGGTGGATCGAACCAGCAGCCTTTTGCGGAATATCTGGCCGACCTGTTGACGGTAAATGGATGTGGAACGAACTTTACACAGGAGTGTTACACCGGATACACACAGGGCTTTGGTCCGCTAGGTTTTGAGTTTCAGACGTTGGAGTACGCTGGGTTCGCTCAGGACGAGTGGAAGGTGAATCCGCGCTTGAGCTTAACACTGGGCCTGCGCTACGATTTTGAGCAGTTGCCGAACCCGCAATTGCCCAACCCCGTGGCCGATAGCAACAGCCAGATACGCGGAGCGACGAGCGTGTTTCCCAGCAACAAAGCAAACATCGGACCTCGCGTTGGTTTCGCGTGGGACATTTTCGGCACCGGGAAGACAGTACTGCGTGGGGGTGCAGGTGAGTTTTTTGCGCGGGTGATCAACTCGACCATCTACAACGCTATCGCGCAGACCGGCAACGTGAATGGACAGCTTTCGGCGACGTTTTCGAGCAGCAGTCAATCGACCACTCTCAACCCTTCAGGCTCGACGACCGGTCCCCTCTTCCCGCAGATCCTTAATCCGGCCCTTCAGCCTAAGAGCTTGTCGGCGGTGTACTACTTCGACAAAAACTTCAAGCTTCCGGAGGTTCAGCAGGCAGACTTGACGGTTGAACAGGACCTCGGTTGGAACACCTCCATGTCGATTACGTGGCTGGCCGCGTTCGGGCGGAGACTGCCGAACTTCGTCGACAGCAATCTGTCAACGGCGACGGGTACAGTCGCCTACACGGTTACAGACAGCACGGGCCTGGGTCCGGTGGCTTCCGGCGCGGTGGTTCAGCTGCCCTATTACAGCAACACGTACGGTTTAAAAGTTGGTACGCCGAATCCGAGTCAGAATCCAAATGGACGGCTTGATGGAAACTATGGGTCGACGACCGACATCTTTAGCGGCGTCAATTCGAATTACGAGGCCCTCGTCGCGCAAATCAATCACCGGCTGTCGCATGGACTGAGTTTCAGCGCCAACTACACGTGGTCTCACGCGCTGGATTATGGCGAGAACAACACGACATTCACCAACACGGATTCTCTTCTTGATCCGTACAATCAGCGTGCGGAGTACGGAAATTCAAACCAGAATGTGCCGAATCGTCTCGTCGCGTACGCGGTCTACAACACGCCGACGGTGTTCCGCGGCATTTGGAGTTCACTTCTGAGTGACTTCGAAATTTCGCCAAGCTACGCATTCCAGAATGGTCTGCCGTTTACAGCGGGAATCTCTTCTGGAACAGGCGGCGCGAGCGAGGTGGTTACCCCGGCCGCTGGCGGGGCGCTCATGAAGGAAGCGGGTATTGCCAACTCGATCAATGGTTCGGGTGGAACAAACCGTTTGCCCACGCTCGGTAGGAACACGTTTACCCAGACGCGGACGCAGGTGCTTGATTTGCGGCTCTCTAAGCGCTTCAAGCTCGGCAAGTTCGGAACCGCGGAGTTGCTGGGCGAGTCGTTCAATCTGGCAAACCACGTGAATGAGACGGCAGTCAACACCACCGCGTATTCATATACGCCGGGAGTGTTGGCGGCACCAGCCACGGCGACGACACCAGCTGTGGCGGCGGCACCTAATGTGCTGACCTACAACTCGCCGTTCGGCACGCGGACGAACGCGAACAGCAGCTTGGTGTACAGCCCCCGCCAATTGCAGCTTGGTGCGCGCTTTCAGTTCTAAGCTGGTTAGCTGATTGAAAGAGGGCGGTGGCTTCGGCTGCTGCCCTTTCTTTTCGGGATTCTGCTTTGGTGCTTCCCATTGTGGGACGGGTGGGGTAGTCTGCGGAGGTCACCCTTGTTACGGATGGTCATGCTTGCCCGGAGGGTGTGGGGCTGGCGGGCCGTGCTTCCTTTGTTTTGTTGACTGCCTTTCTCCCGTGGTCGCGCGTTGCGGTGGTTTGCGACGGAGCGGGGATGCGGGTTGGGCTT